>BNZQ01000018.1 GCA_026001225.1 Clostridia bacterium | reverse complement strand
CCGATCGCATTGTGTTGTCCAAAAAGGAAGCGGACGATATCCGCGAGGGCGACGTTGTGATCGAACAGATCCGCGGCGGCGGTACCTTCGAGCTCGTCTTGCAGGAGGCCGTCAAGGGCGGCATGGTTTCTAAGCTCGGAACCTATCGCGTATTCGTGCCCGCGTCCCAACTGCGCGATCACTATGTCGCGGATTTAAAGCAATTCGAGAGCAAGAAAATGCGCCTCGCGGTGATCAGCATCGACGACGAAAACAAAAAGATCGTGGCGTCCGCGCTGAAAGTTCTCGAACAAGAGCGCGCTGAAAAAGAGGAATCGTTTTGGAGTTCCCTCGAAATCGGCCTCGTGGTCAGCGGCAAGGTCAAACGGATCGCCGATTTCGGCGCGTTCGTATCGGTAAACGGCTTTGACTGCCTCGCGCACAATACCGACCTGTCGTGGGGCCGCGTATTCAAGGCCGACGATATCGTCAAAATCGGCCAAAGATACGATTTCGTCGTGCTGTCCTTTGACCGTGAAAAGAACCGCGTATCGCTCGGGCTTAAGCAATTACAGCCAAAACCATGGGAAATCGCCGTCACAAAGTATCCGGTCGACACGGTTGTAAAAGGCAAGGTGGCGCGGATCGCCAAATTCGGCGCGTTCATCGAGTTGGAGCCGGGCATCGACGCCTTGTGTTTCCTCTCGGAAATTTCCCATAATTGGATTCAAAGCGTCAACGAGGCTTTGAAAGTCGGCGACGAGGTAGAAGGCAAAATCATCAAAAACGAGGAAGAGGGGCGCAAGCTGACGCTCAGCATAAAGGCCGTCCAACCCGAGCCCGAGGTCGCCACGTTGCAGGAGCAAATCGAACAGGAGTTAGCTTTGGCGGACGCCGACGAAAAGGCGGACGAGAAAAAGAAACGCAAGGCCGAGAAAGCCGATATCGCGACGGCCAACGAAGAATTGGAAAAATTGGAAGCGGAGGACGCGGCGAACAAACCCGAACGCGCTAAACCCGACGCCAAAGCTAAATTTGAAGCGCGAGAGAGAAAGGCCGCGCCCCATAGGGATTCCGCGCGGAAGCCCCGCGGCGACAGTCCCGACAGCATCCGTCAATGGAGCGAGTCGGCCGGTTACAACCCGTTCGCGGATTTGTTAAAGAATTTGGATTTACCCGAAAAGAAAGAGAAGGCCGTCGACGCGGACAAGGGAACGGAAGAAGAGGGCGGCAAGGAGAAAAAGAAAACCAAAGCGAAGGCAAAAGAAAAAGAGGCGGAAACCGCCAAAGCCGCCGACGCGGATATAGAAACGGATAAGGAATAAATTCTAAATATCTTTTTTCCAAAGGCCGTGCAGATTGCAATATTCATACGCGGCGATCGGCGTGTCGCCGGTCGCGAGGGTGAACTCGGCTTCGGGCTTGCGGCCGATTTTGGGCGATTTGTATTGGCCGCCCTGCGCGGTCTCCAAATAAACAAATTCGATTCGGTGGTCGGGCAGCATAGGATGCTCCTGCTCGCCGATCATGACGGATACCCCGTTGCCCTTTACCGTGACGGCGGGAATGTGTTTTCCGCCCGGCGCGTCGCCCTGATTGACGGCAAGCTCGGACATTCTTTGTCCGCAGCACGTCATCGGCACGCCGACGGGAACGAGCAGGACCGTTACGTTTCCGCAGTGTTCGCATTTGAAAAATTTCATCGTTTCGTACTCCTTTATCGAGCTTGCTTCGACTTTCGTTTCGCTCGTTTCTCGCAATAACGGTATTATTATACACCCATAGGGTATAGTCCGTCAATACGATAGATCAAAGTTTTAAGCGTCTCCGCACAAGTCAATAATTTTCCCGATTTCCCGTTCCTCATTTCTCCAAAAATCCGAACTCCAAACGCGGTGGATTTTCCAGCCGCGCCCTTCCAGATATTTTTGGCGGTGGTAATCGCGCTCGCGGGCCGACGCGGGGCTTTTGTACAGCTTCTCGTCGCACTCGATCCCTAAAATATACTTGCCGTTCCGTTTAACCGCAAGGTCGATGCTGTAACCGCCGATCCCGATTTGCCGCTCGACCTCGTAGCCTTTTTGCGTAAGGGCGTTGTAAATCCGCTCCTCCAATAAGCCGCCTTCCTGCGAAACTAGCCCTTCGGCCTCGATAAAGGAGCGTAAAATTCCCTTTGCCGCCGCGCGGTCGCCCGCGCTCACGGCATACGCGTATTCTAAATATTTCTTTAAAATGCGCGGCCCGTCGTTCAAGGCGTCCTCGACGTTGAGCTCGCGCGGCTCGAACGAGGCCACGACAACCACCTTGCGTTTGGCGCGGGAAACGGCGACGTTCAGGCGGTTTTCGCCGCCCCGTTGGTTGAGCCAGCCGTAGTTTTTGATCAGGCGGCCGCTCTCGTTTTTAGCGTATCCGATCGAAAACATAATCACGTCGCGCTCGTCGCCCTGCACGTTCTCTATGTTCTTGACAAAAAAGCCGATATCCTCGCCGCCGTTTTTGCGCGCCGATTCGGCTTTGACCGCCTCCGAAAAAGCGCGGTCTTTTTTACATTCCTCGTCGATCAGGTCGTCAATCAGATCGCGCTGCGCGCTGTTAAAGGTGATGACTCCGATCGTTTCTCCGTTTTTCCGTTCAAGAAAGAACGTCTTTAAAAGCTCCAAAATCTTGCGCGCCTCGGCCGGATTGTTGCGGCGTTTCGTCCACAAGCCGTCGTCCGTTTTTACGACGCGGATCGGCGGTAAATCCGTATTGAAAATTTCGGCCGCGCCGCCGGCGGACGGCGACGAAACAGGATGTCCGATAATATTCGGGGAAACGTACAGCCCGCCCCGATAAAACGCATAATTGGAAAAGGCGATCAATTCCTCGAACTGCGAGCGGTAGTGATAATTCAGCGTGACGGCGGGGTATTTAAAGCGCGCCGTGTCCAGCAGGCTTTCCTCTTCGAGGGCGGCGTTCGGTGCGGCGTCGTCCTCGGCTTCCTCGTCGTATTCGATGCGGCCCGCGCCCAGGGAGGAGGGGCGTAGCTGTTTGGAATCGCCCGCGATAACGACCTTTTTTGCGCGGAAGATCGCGGGCACGCCCTTTTCGACATACATTTGCGAGGCCTCGTCGAAGATCAGCAGGTCGAATAAACCGCTTTCAAGGGGCAAGAGTTCGGAAACCGCTTCGGGCGTCATCAGCCAAATCCTGACGCCGCGGAACAGCTCGAAGCCGAAGGCGGTAACGAATTTTTTGACGCTCCATTTCCGCTTACTCTCACAGACACGCGCGATTTCGCCCGCCCGTTTGGAGGCCGTAACGTTGTCCAAGGTTTTGCGCAAAATCTCTTCTAACGCGCCCACGGTCAGCCGCTTCTTTTGGGCGATCAGGCGGGATATCTCGGCCAGCGTTTCGCGGAAATTGCCGATATGGGAGAGGGCCTCGCGGTTTTCGGCCTCGAATTTATAGAGATAGTCGCAGATCAGATAGTTGTACAATTCCCCGTTCCACGCCGCCAAATCGGGCGTTTCCTCCGCGTACTTCAATCCGGGATTCAACGCTTCGCCGACCGATAAAACCGCGTCGAAATAGGCGACTTCCTCGTCGTTTAAGGTCTCGTAAACGGCGCGGACGCTCCGATATTCGGCATAACGGTTCAGAATCGCCGCGTTCATGCCGCGCTTCAAAATATGCTTTTTCAGCGAAAGGTCGGAACGGGTAAAATATTTCGCGGCCAACGCTTTCAGAACGGGCGCGGCTTTGTTCGGCGTAAAGAGACGTTGCAGGAAATTCATTTTGCGCCTATGATCGACGATACGGTCAATTTCCTCGGCGCGGGCGCGGCAGTCGGCGATATCGTATTCGCTCATGTCGTCTTTCAGCGCGGCGATCCAAGGGGCGGCGAGCGTGATTTGAACGAGCGTGTAGGCGTTGCGCGCGGTACGCGCGTCCTGAAATTTTTCAAAACAGCCGTGCAGCGCGGGATACTTCATGACCGTCGCCTTGCAAGCAAGGTCGTCGCCGTCGCGTATTTCCGTAAAACGCGCGCGTAAAGCGTCGTATTTCCGTTTCTCCGCGGGCTCGTTGATGTCGATTTTCCGATTTTCCAAATACAGCTTATACGGCTCGACGCCGAACGCGTCCGCCGCGTACAGCTTTTGGACGATATGCTCCAATTTTTTGACGCGCGCGTCGATACCGTCCGCCGCGATCAGCAGCCCCGCGTCCGCGGGCGGGGGAACGGCGGGCAACGCCGCGAGCTTGCCCGCCTGCGCGTAAAACGCAAGCTTATCGTTGGTGTCGTCGATCAACAGCGCGTAGGAGTTGAGCTTGCCGAGGCGGGAATACACCACGTCCAGCGCGGCCTTTTTTTCGGATACCATCAGCACGCTCTTGCCCGCGTTCGCGAAGTCGGCGATTAAGCTTGCGATCGTCTGCGATTTTCCGGTGCCGGGCGGCCCCTGAATGACGAGTGCGTCCCGCCGTTTGACTTCGACGAGGACATTTTCCTGCGAACCGTTGAGGTCGCCGATATAGGTTAAATCGTGCTCGGAAACCGTCCCCGCGCCGTCCGCGCCGCCCTCCGAATCGGCGTAGTAATCCGTGTCGCCCATGCCGGTCAGCAGCTCGTCGAGGAACGGGTTTATTTCCCCGTTTTCGGCGATATCCACAAAATCCTTTTGCAGGACGCTCGAAAAAGCGGGGTAGTTGCCGAGGACGATATTTTCCTCGACGTACAGCTCGCCGCTCTTGCAGGCGGGGATTTCACCGGCGGCGTATTCGACGAATTTGGAAACGGCGTCGACGTTTTGCGCGGGGCGCAATTCGATTCCGTTCGCCTTGTAAAAGTGAATCAAGCCTGTTAAAAAGCCCGTCCGCGAGACGTCCTCGACAATGTTGTTGGGCAGGGGCGCGGATTTTCCGCCGAATTTGAACTGCGCTAAAATCAGGTTGTTGTTGAAAACCGCGTCGCGGCTCTCGTCCAAGCGCGCGGATATGTATCCGGGCTCGCGCGTCACGATCACGGGAAAGAGGGCGAGCGGCGCGCGCACGTCGAAATTTTCGCCCGTCAGCCGGCCGCGCACAAAGGGGTAGCCGATATACAAGCCCGATTGTCCTTTTTCGCGGCGGTCTTTCGCGGTTTCGCGCAAAAGGGCGACCAACCGTTTGTACTTGTCCTCGCCGGATTGCCCGCGCGCGCCCTTGTCGTTAACGGAACACAGGCGCACGTCCTTTTTGGTGAACAGGATATCCGTCGGATTGTATTTACCGCCGGAATCGAACAGATCGCAGCCGTACTTCGGGTAAAGCTTAGCCATGTACAGCAAACGGTTGCGGCGGTTGATATTGATCAGCTTCTTTTCGAGCTCCTTCAAGACCTCGCGCGTGTTCTTCGTCAGAGATTTCACGGCGGGCGCGCCCCGTTTGACATGTTTTAAGATGACCTTTAAAAACGCGTCGGCGTACTTTTCGGTAAAGGCCGCGCTGATCCCGCGCACGCAACGGAACTCCTCGCGAGTTTTGGGGCGGAGGCGCGCGATTTCGCTCAAAGCCTCGTTGGTGCAAACGGCGGGCGTGCGCCCGTCGGCCGCCCGCCCGCGCTCTTTTAAGCCCTCGCGCAGCCAATACAATTCCTTATACAACAGTTGGTTGGCGTCCATAACTATATCTTATCATTTTTTCGCGAAAAAGAAAAGGAAATCAGCCTACTTTCTTTTATACTATAAAGAAAGTAGCAAAGAAAATTCGGGGGGACTTGCGATTGTTCCCCCGATCCCCCCCTTAAACGCGTCAGGTCGGATTGCATTGCGCAAGCTTGTTATCCGTTGAAAAATTCCCTTCTATGGAGAAGTGGCCGCGAAACGGACGGGGTGGCTGAATGTTTTTAAGATGACAAACTTTCCGTACTATGATATAATATAAAAAGTTTTCTCGTAAAATTTTTCACAAAAAAGGAAGCCTAAAAATGAAAAAAACAATCGTATTTCAGGGCGACAGCATTACCGACGCGGGGCGGCTTTCCGATCCCGAAGGTTTGGGTAACGGGTACGTCAGAAAGGTCGCGGAACGGCTGAAAGCGGAAAAGAAGAACGCCGTTTATGACAATCGCGGTATCAGCGGCAACCGCGCGGCGGACCTCGTAAACCGTTGGGAACGAGACGCGCTCGCATTAAAGCCCGATATCGTCACAATTATGATCGGGGTCAACGACGTTTGGCGCAAGTTCGACGCTGCCAACGATCCGACGAGCGACGCGGATTTTGAAAAAAGCTATGTTCAAATTCTGAAAGCATGTAAAAAGATCGAGGCCAAAATCATTATGTTACAGCCCTATATCCTGCGTTGCGGCGTAGTCACGCCCGCGTGGGAGGCCGAGTTCGCGGGCAAGAAAGCGGTTTGCGATCAATTGGCCGCCGAATATGCCGACGGCTACGTGCGGACGGCGGACATCTTCGACGGCCTGACGAAAACGCAAAGGCCCGAAACCTTCGCCGCGGACGGCGTGCATCCCGACGCGGCGGGGCAGGACGTTATCGCGGATGCGCTGACCGCGGAATTAAAGAAATTTTTGTAAACCCGCTCACTTAAACGCTTTTTCCGAAAGTGCGAAGAACCACGAAAAGGGCAGGATTTTCTGCGCGAGATAAAAGAGCTTGTATTTTTTCCCGACGATATACAGGGGACCGGATTTTCTATCCGCGATCCGAAAGATTTTTTTCGCCGCATAGGACAGGGACATTCTCTTTTCCGCGCGCCTTTCGATGCGTTCGGCATCCCTTTGCGGCGCGTCGCCGTAGCGGTCGTTCGTGTCCGCGACGATAATGCGGTTTTTGGGAAACGGCGTGTCGATCTCGCCGGGGCAGACGCAAACGACCTTGATACCGCTGTTTTTAAGCTCCGTCCGCATGGACAGTGATAACATGCTTTGCGCCGCTTTGGCCGAGCAATAAACGCCGCGATAGGGCACGGAAAGCAGAGCGCAGATCGAGCTGATATTGATGATCCTCGCGCTCCGCTTCATCAGGGGCAGGCAGGCTTTCGAAAGCAAGAAGGAACCCGTATAGTTTACGTCCATCACGGCGGAAACGGCGGCGGCGGGCAGCATTTCGGTCGCGCCGATGAGCCCGAAGCCCGCGTTGTTGATCAGGATATCGATCCGCCCGAAGCCTCGCCGGACGGTTTCGACGGCGGCGGCGATATCGGCCTCCTTGGTCACGTCGCAGGCGACGGCGATATCATTTGCGGAGTTTGCGCCGCCGGACGCCGAACGCGACAAGTCGATAACCGTGTCGCCCGCCTGTAAAAATTTTTCTTTGAGGGCCGCGCCGAGTCCCGATGATCCGCCCGATATGACGACGATTTTATTCATGCGTACAAGTATACCATTTTTTTTGAAAATTGTCATATTATTGAATGCAATATTTGATCTGCGTTCTATTCCGTCGGCCCGTTTCATAGAGTAAAACAGCGATAATCCACACTTTGGCTTTTTCGACAAAAATCGGCAAAAAAAACGCAACGGATTCGGCCAAAATGTAGTATTATAAATAGGAGTAAAAATTTGCGCTATCTTGTCGTAAAGAAAAAAAGCTTGATGCTCGCCGCGGCCGCGCTCGCCGTCCTTGCGGCGGTCGCCGCGCTGACGGTGCAATCGAACGCGGCGGCGGTGTATTTGGGCGTCAATCCCCGCAAGGTGCCGATCTACCGCGTGGACACGACGGAAAAGAAGGTGGCGATCAGCTTCGACGCGGCGTGGGGCGCGGACAGGACGCAAAGCCTGTTGGATACGATCAAGGAATACGACGTGTCCGCGACCTTCTTTTTGGTGGGTTTTTGGGCGCGCAAGTATCCCGAATACGTCCAAAAGATAAACGACGCCGGCTTGGAAATCGGTACGCACAGCAACACGCATCCGCACATGCCGCGCCTGTCGGAAGCGCAAATGGAGCTCGAACTCAAAGAATCCTGCGCGTCGATCGAGGCGGTCACAAAAAAGAAAACGGAATTGTTCCGCGCCCCGTTCGGCGATTACAGCGATAAGATGCTGAACGTGTGCGGCAGATTAGGCTTAAAAACGATTCAATGGGACGTCGATTCCTTGGATTGGAAGGATTTAAGCTCGCAGACGATGACCGAAAGAGTGCTTTCCCGGGTCAAACCGGGTTCGGTCATCCTCTTTCACAACGACGGAAAATTCACGCCCGACGCGTTGCCCGCGATCCTGCTCGGACTCAAAAATAAAGGCTTTACGGTCACAAGCGTGGGCGATCTCTTGCTAAAAGGCGAATACACGATCGACCACGCCGGCGAAATGAAGGCGAAATAGGGAAAAATAACTGAAAAGTGAAAAGTGAAAATTTCGGTCGAATATCGTAAAGACGGCTTTGTCGGCGGCCAAGGAACGTAAACCATAATAAAAGTTTTTCTTCGATAGATCCATAATTTTCAGTTTTCACCTAAAATTACAAGGCAACTTCAAAAGAAACAAAGGAGCATAAACAAATGGAATCTGCAAACAAGGTCTTTTTGACGGGTACGGTCGTCACCGAACCGGTGTACAGTCACTCGGTGTACGGCGAGGGCTTTTACGAGATGTTTCTTTCGGTCAACCGGCTGTCTGCCGCGACCGACCGGCTGCCTATCACGGTCAGCGAACGGCTTATCGCGGGTTGGGACGTAAAGGTCGGCAGCGCGGTCGCCTTGAACGGACAGTTGCGGAGCTATAACAAATTCGACGGCGGGGCGAGCCGCCTGCGCCTGACCGTTTTCGTGCGCGAATTCGAGCCCGTGCAGGAGGGCCGCAATCCCAATTTGATCGAATTGGAGGGCTATATCTGCAAGCCGCCTATCTACCGCATGACGCCCTTTAAACGTGAGATTTGCGATTTGCTGCTTGCAGTAAACCGCGCCTATAACAAATCGGATTACATCCCTTGCATCGCGTGGGGCCGTAACGCGCGGTATGTGAAAGATATCCCGATCGGTGCGAAAATCCAAATATCGGGCCGCGTGCAGAGCCGCGAATATCAAAAGCGTTTGAGCGAGACCGAAATCGAAACGCGCACCGCATTCGAGGTGTCGGTCAACCAAATCGGAACGGGCGTTTTTGTGTCGGGTACGGGGCCGGAAACGTTACCGGAGCACCTGCGGGAACAGCCGCAGAGCCTTTCTTCATACGACGGAGCGCAACCGTTTTTTCCGAACGACGACAAAACAAACGACGGCGGCGGCGAGTAAAACGATCAAAGCTCCCAGCATGATCAGCTGAAAGCGCGAAACGGAGTCGTATTTGATATATCGCGTCCGCACGTAGCCGTCGATCATGCCGAACCGGCTATCCTGATAGGTGACGGGGGTATACTCGGAATTCGGGTCGAACACGCCGGATACCTTTACGCGCGCGCCGTTCGGCAGGGTCACGACGCCGCCATTGTCCGCGAGCGGCTCGTAACCGCCCGCCGCGCTGCGCTCGTACAGCGTCGCTCCGCCCGCGCCGGAGCGGGAAATCGCGGCGTCAGTCGCCAGCGTCCCGTCCGTCGGCCTGTATTTTCCGTTGGATACGTTCAATACGTCGATAAAGCCGATTCCGTTTTCCAATTCGATGCAATACCATTTGTCCGCGCCGCTTTGAAAGACGGGGGCGGACAAGAGCTTTACCTGTTTGTTTTTAGGGAACCGGACGAGTTCGGGCGCGTTCTTCGAGGGATATTTATAGACGGGCGCGTTTTCCGTGTAGATTCGGCCGTCCGTAAAAGCGGGTCTGACATTTTGGGCGGCTTCGCCCAAGGCGGACTTCAAGACGTAGCCCGCTTGTCCGGTTTCGGGCAAAAAGACGTAGGAAAAGTAAGAGTTATAGCAATTCGCGTCGTCGGTCAAATCGCGTTTCAGAACGATCGCGGGCGCGTCCTTTTTAAAATCCGCGTCGGGTTTCGAGCCGTACGGGACGGACAGGGCGGCCGCGTCGCGCGTCAGGCGGGCGGTTTCGATTGAGGACACGGCGGTTTTAACGGCATAATCGACGGGGTGCGTATACGGGTCGGGCAAGGGATTCGTCTTATTATAGGCCTTGACGCCCGATACGGCGGAGCGGCCGGAATCGGACAGATACGGCGCGCCCGTGATCGGGTCGCAAGTCAAGCCCGCGACCGAGGCTGTCAAACCGTCGTCGTATGCGAGATTGTCGGAACCGGCGGCGGCATATTCGCCCGCCAGAACGCCCGCGGGCGTGTTTTGCACGGGCGCGAATTTCAGTACGGAGGGCCGGCCGGACGGGTCGGCGTAAATCAACAGATTGTCCTCCGCGTCCACGGCGATATGCTTTGCGCCCGGCACGGCGAGCGGCGCGCCGCCGTCTGTCACGGGTGCGGACGTGCCGTCCCGTAAAATGTAAACGGACGCGCCCGTCCCGCCGTCGGCGGTCAGGCAGAACACGGCGGGCAGGCGGTGAGAGGCGGCCAGGGCTATCGGCTCGGCCAACGCTACGAACGCGCCGTATTCTGTCGCCGCGTATTCGTCCGCTTCGTTTTTCGCGACCGTCCAAACGCGGTTATTCAGTTTATCGGCGGCGAAAAGCCGTCCGTCAGGCGTCGCCGCGATCGCGGTAACGGATACGCGGCCAAGCGGAAGCTTGTATTGAAGCTCGAAATTCCGATCGAATTTATAGAGGTCGGTGCGGTTGTCCGCGACGTAGATATTGCCTTCCGCGTCCGCCGCCGCGTCGTAAGGCGCGACGAAAGTATCGGCGCCCGCGCCGGAAAACGCGGCGGCCGTTCCGTCCCGTTTCCAAATTTGGACGCGTCGGTTGCCGGTGTCCGCGACGATTTGCTCGCCGCCCCAAACGGCGAGCCCGCCGGGGTTGTCCAGCCTGCCGATATCCGAGCCTTTGGAGTAGAAAAGCGCGCCTTTATAACTTAAATCTTCTAAGGCGTATTCGTTGACCGCCAACGTGTCGGAGTCGGACACATAGACGCTGCCGCCGCGCGCCGAAACGCGCGTGGGGGAGGATAGACGGGCGTCCGCGCGGTTCGTGCGGGCGAGGATTTTTCCCGTCGCCCAATCGTATTTGACGATTTCCCCGTTCGCGTGCGCCGCGATCACGTAATGGATATCGTTTTCCGTGCCCGCCGCGATATGACGGACGGGAGCGATATAGGGTGTAGCCTTGCCTATCGCGGAAACGACGGCGGAATTTTGGATATCGTATAGGGCGATCAGGCCGTGCCGTCCGTCGTCGCCCGCGAGCGCGAGGCCGCCGTTTGCCGAACGGACGGATGTCAGACGGGAAAGAGCGGGGTCGGCCGTGCGGGGGACGATTTGCGGCCCGTCCGCCGCGATCGAGATCGTCGAAGCGGCGGGCGACCGCGAGACCGAAACGCGGTCGATTTCGCCCGTCGGCGTCAGTGCGTACAGCGTCCCCGACGGGTCGGCGGCGAGAGCGATATAGTCGTTGCCGCGGATATTGCCGGGGTCGTCCACCGTCCAGCCCTGCGGATCGGGCGCGTACAAAAGAAACAATTTGCCGTCCGCCAACCCCGCCAGCACGCCGCCGACGAGGTTTATATCGCCGTACACGGCCGCATTCGGACGGTCGGGATCGGTTAAAATGCCCCGTAGCTTGCGGTCGGCGCCGAAAGAAAAGACGCCGTAATTCCGATCGGAAACGAATATGGAGCCGTCGTCGCCGAACGCGAGGGCCAAAGGCGAGGAAAACCAGCGGTAGCCGCTTTGCGCGTTCACAGGCTCTATTTCAATGGCATGAGCGCGCAAGGAAAAAGCCGGAGGTATGAGGAACGCTCCGGCGAGTAAAAGCATGAGGAATACGATCGATATTTTTTTCATTATGATTCAGTCCATGTTGTTTTAAGGATTTAGAAATCAACCGATAATTCGGTTCGGTAAGAACCGATCGGCAAAAAACTTTTCATCAATTATACAGGATTTTGCGGAATTTGTCAAATCTTTCCCTTCGCATTTGCAATCGGCGGTAAACATGGTATAATAGAAGATATGGAACGAGGATATTATGAGCAGGCGGCGGACGAAAAGGGATATTTTAACTTTTGGTCGGTCACAAACAACGTCGTGCCGGCGTATTTTCACACTAACGCCGAAATTCCGCGCAACTTGCGGAAGCGGTTTACACCACGGGCGCGTACACAATGAAGATTATGGATGCCGACGGAAACGAACTTGCCGGCACGGTTGTTCTGACAAAAACCTCCAAGGTTGTCGTCAGCTTGGACGGCGCGGTTCAAAAAACCTAGCTGGATATTGTGTTATTTCGCCTGCTGTACCGCCACGGTGACGGCCATGGTCGCGTTAATAAGTAAAAAAACGAATGCTCTGCGACAAATCTAATGCCGATTAAGAAATAATCGGGAAAATCTGACCAAAGGGAAAAATTAGCACTGTGCTCCGAGCATTAGATTTCAGAAATCCAAAGCGTTTTTTGTTTTACAGCCCTTATCGTAATAGGGGAAGTAACGTACCGATTTCTCAATCGTGCGATTCGTGAAAGCGGCAAAGGAGAAAATAATTTATGAGCAAAAAAATGCAGGCTGAGTTTACAGGCAAGGAACAGTCCGAAGCTGTTTTTCAGCTTTTTACCCAACGGGGCGTTGTCGGGGATAGTCGGATTGACGACGAGCGAATTCGCGCAGCTCAGCAAATCAAAAGGAAGACGAGATGATTGATCGTTTGGATATAGAATGGAAAGCATCCGTAAAACCCGTTTGGTAATAGACCGTATCAACGAAGCTTTGACCGTTCTGAAAAAGAAGTCGGAGGACGGGGAAAGGCTGTATGAGTTAATCCATTTGACATACTAGCCTCGGAGCCCTTGAATCACAACGAATTATTGCATAGACTGAATTTTTTCCTCCCGGCATTATTACAGGTTACGTGAGCAGGCTATTTCTATCCTTTCGATTCGATTATGGTCGGCGCCCGGAAAAGAAGTTGATTTTTGGTTGGAGTTACTGTCGGCGTTGGAACAATAGCGATTGACCATATATCGCGGCTCCAAAGAGACAAATGCTTTTGCGCTGTTTTACGATGGCTTTCTGTTCGGCCAAAAGGAGCGAATATTTGACGTGGCATTCGAATATTGCTTTTTCGTGCAAATATGTCAAAATAAATATTGCCTTTTCGTGCGTGTTGTGATATAATGCCAAAATAGCGGAGGAATTATACTATGATTCTTAAAAGAAAGGCATATCGGAAAATAGCCGAGTGGAAAAGAAGCCGAGCGGGTAAGACGGCGCTTCTGATAGACGGCGCAAGGCGCGTCGGGAAAAGCTATTTGGCGGAGGAGTTTGCTAAAAACGAGTATAAAAGCTATATTCTAATCAATTTTTCTCGTATCAATTCCACCATTAAAAACATTTTTGAAGAAGATACCATGGATTTGGATTTGTTTTTTAGCAAGCTGTCCGTGATGTTCGGCAGACAATTATATAAGCGGGAATCCTTATTTATTTTTGACGAGGTGCAGCGTTTTCCTAAGGCGCGGGAGATGATTAAATTTTTAGTGGAGGACGGCCGGTACGACTATATTGAAACGGGATCGCTCATCTCGCTCAAACAAAACACGCAGGATATAGTCATCCCGTCGGAAGAAGAACATGTGGAATTGTTTCCGATGGATTTTGAGGAGTTTCTTTGGGCAATGGGCGATGAAACCACGATTCCGTTTATAAGGGAACGCTTCAATACTCTCACCCCGCTCGGAAATGCTTTGCATAGAAAAGTGTTGAACAGTTTCAGACAATACATACTTGTAGGCGGAATGCCGCAGGCGGTTTTAGAATATGCCGAGAGTAAGGATTTTGAAAGGGTAGACAAAGCAAAAAAACTTATTCTTAACTTATATCGGGAGGACGTGATAAAATTTGCCAAAGGCTACGAGAGCAAGGTGCTTGCCATTTTTGACGAGATACCCGGTCAGCTTTCAAAAAAAGAAAAAAAGTTCACGCTTTCTTCTATTGATAAAAACGCAAAGATGCGTTCCTATGAAGATTCATTTGTTTGGCTGTCCGAAGCTATGGTAACCAATGTTTGTTTTAATTCTACCGATCCCACGATCGGACTTGCATTAAACAAGGATACGGCGACGCAAAAATGTTATTTTGGCGATACGGGACTTTTGATTACGCAAACCTTCATGGATAACGAGTATACGGATAACGATTTATACAAATCCGTATTGCTGGATAAACTCGGAATTAACGAAGGAATGTTGATTGAAAATATCGTTGCGCAAAGTTTAAGGGCGAGCGGACATAGACTTTATTTCTTTTCGAGGAGCGATAATGTAAACAGAGAAAACAATATTGAAATTGATTTTCTAATTAAAAGGCAAAAGGAGATTTGTCCGATAGAGGTTAAGTCCTCCGGCTATTCGGCTCATTCTTCGCTGACTAAATTTATTAAGAGGTTCAAAGGAAGGATCGGACAACCGTACATCTTGTATTCTAAGGACGTTCTCGTAAAGGGTGATATTGTCCATCTGCCGTTTTATATGGGAATGTTCTTATAGAAAATACGTCGGTCGTGTAACTGTTGATTTGATCGTGTAACTTTGGTATAATATGAGTGCGTGTTTCTTGGTCTGTCTTTTGGAAACAGGACAAACGAACAGTATTTATATGAGTGGACATTCAAAATATATGGGGTGCAGAGTATGGACGTACAGATTCGAGAGTGGAAAACCGAGGATGCCGCTACTCTCGCAAATTTACTGAACAACAAAAAAATACACGATAATTTGCGGGATGGGCTGCCTTTTCCTTATACCGTCGCGGACGCAACGGTTTTTATATCCGCCATGCTTTCCGCTGACCGTGACAAAACATATGCGTGGGCAGTTACTGTCAATAACATAGCGGTTGGAAGCGTGAGCGTGTTCCGTAAAGATAATGTTCATCGGCTTACCGCAGAAATGGGTTATTATATTTCTGAAGCATATTGGGGGAAAGGCGTAATGACGACAGCGGTAAAAAAGGCCTGCCGTTACATTTTCGATAATACCGATATGATTAGAATTTTTGCAGAGCCGTATGATTTTAATGCCGCCTCGTGCCGGGTACTTGAAAAGGCGGGTTTTGTATGCGAGGGAATTTTAAGAAAAAATGCCATTAAAAACGGTCAAGTTGTTGATATGAAAATGTATGCGATTACTAAAGAATAGCGAATGTATATTATCCCGTTTTTTGTAAGAGGTCGGGCGGGCGCGCAGCCCCGCAAAACCAACAGTAGCCGCCGCATTCGTGAAACCGATTTTGCCGTAAAATGAAGCGGACGGAAGCGGGGAAATGGCGCGGCAAAAATTCAGACGGTCAAGGGTTCAAGGGGGGATCGGTCATTAGAGTTTCGACAGATTAACGAGTTTTTCGAGCAGCAGGTTTTTTGTATAGTAATAATGGTTGCTTGCCTCGTAACCGATTGAGGGGTGAGCGGTGAGTAAGGTTATTAGGTCGGCGGTGTTTTTGCGCTCGGTTTCAATCAAGTCATGCCGTTGGTCTGTTAAGCGGGAAACAGTATCGGTTAGGACGGCATTGATTGGATTCGCGCTCTTCTCATTGTATTCGGGTGGAAGCGTTTTGTTCGCCGCCTCTTTTTTCAATAAGGCGAAGGCGGTTTGGATATACGCGCTGGAAAAATGAATGCCTGCGGCGCGGACAAAGGGCAGGAGCGCGGCGGTGTTCTTTTCGGGGGTCTGAACGGCTTCTAATTGACGCAAACCATCGTTCCACAGGTCCGACATAGTTTTTAAGGCGATGGCAAGCTGCTGCCCGGATAACGGGCCTTTCCACGAGTCAACGTCGTCGTAGGGGAAGCCGATCATAGTGGCCTTTTGTTCGGTGCGTTTCGAAAACATAAAGACGGCGGGACCGTAGTTTTGAGGGCCGTTGTACAGAAAATCCAACGAGAAAGGGAAATGCGAAAAGCCGTCGGACAGCTTTTGACACGCGCTTTCGACTTGGGCGGCGTCCTTACCGAATACTTTTTTGTACCACGCGGATAAATCGACCTTCTTGTTGTAATAAAACTCGCGCGTCAGCATGAGGTTCGGACTCGGAAAGCCGCCGAGCGTCCAACCGAGAAACAGTCCGCTTACGGAAAGCCCGGCGAGAGCGGATAACTGCTTATGTATAAGCGGGAAAACGGGCAGATAGGGGACGGCGGAGCATTCCCACGAGTTGTTAATTTGTACCTTCGCCACGGTTTTGTGACCCGTTTGCGCGGCGCGTTGAAAGGTCGCCGCCGTTTTCGGACTCGGACCGGGGTGCGAGATTGAATAGTCGATGACCTCGCTTTGTACGCCGCCGATTTCGAGCGGCATTCTGTCCTCGCTGACCGCCAGCACCTTGATTTTCTGATCGAGCAGTCCGACGGTTTCGTCAATCGTTTCGCGGCCGGGGATTTCCCAGGTGTGCGTTATTAAAACCGCACCGGATTTAGCGTCGTTCAACGCCTTTTGAAAAATGTTATTGACCTCCGCTATAATCTCGCTTGCCTTTCTGATTCTGCAACGCGGGCAGGTGTTTTTCGTTTTTGAGGTGAGGGAAAAGGCATGGGAATAGCAATTCGTCAAATTCTCGGACATGGTTATCGTGAATATGCCGCCCAAATCGGGCAGGCTTTCCGCAACGGATTTTACCGCACGATACAGATAATCCTTGACGGCGGGGACGCTTGTGCAGAGCGCGGCGTAACCGTTTTCCTCGACGCCTTTCAGTTCGGGGTATTTATCGAAAAAGGCGAGCGGCATGGAGCGCGGCTCGTTGAAATACAAGTATAACTTCATTCCGTACTTTTTGAGCTTTTGTGTCAAGGCGTGAATGTTTGTAAGCCGCTCCTTGCAGCGGCCGCTCAAAACGGGGTCGAAAGGAAATTCGCTCAATTTATATAACAGGCCTTGCGTCCAAAGCCCGTTCACGCCGAGCGCGGACAGGGCGGCAAGCAGCTTGTCGTCGTAGGAATCGGGCGCGCCCTCCAAAAACGGGTCGCCGTAGACGGCATTGTAGTTATATAAAAAGCGTTCCTCAACGAGCGGTTTTGCGTTTGCGTTTTCTTTTTCGGCGGTTACTTCAAAAAAATCGGCCGCAAAGTCGAAGGGCTTTTTTATGTGCTCGCGGTCGTATTGCCGGATAATCGCCGCCGCTTTTTCGGTATCTTTCAGTTGAACGGCGGTGAGCGGCGTATAGACGGGTTCCATTACTTTCGGTTTGAAATTGCCGAGCTTTACGTCCAGAAAATCGTCCTCTTTGAGAATAAATGCCAATTCGTCCGCGTTGATAGACAACAAATCCAACAACTGTCCGTAAGACAGCAGATGCCAATTCTGACGGATCAGGGTGATATAGCCGTGCGTGAGCCAAACGGGATCGTGTCCGGCTCGTTTCAAGCCCAACCGCCCGGCCTCGGCATGTACGGTTGGCACGTCGGTTTTCAAGACCTTTGCGAGCGTTTCCGCCGACACCATGCCGTAATTGCGCAGGATAACCGTCTGCCAAGCCGCGGGCAGAGAGCTGTCCGAATACTTTGATTCCCGTTCGGGTAAGAGTTTAGTCATCATAGACCTCTATCGGCGGAGACATTCTTTTCGCTTCGGTTTTCATCAGCGTGTATGGCTTCTCGCTTTTTTCTTTATATTGATACATTTAAAAATAAAGACCGCGTACATACAGACGGAAATTCCGTCCGTATTTTTATCGCGCGACACCTTTATTTCCATAAACCGTTCCTTACAGTATCATCATACTATTTGAATCAGTATAACTCATTACGAAATAAAAAGCAATGTAAAGATTGTGATAAGTCGCCGTTCTAAGGCGGCTTAATGTGTGTTTTATATGTAATTTCCGTCGAATAGATATCATTTTATATGGATTGCTTGAGGCTCCGTATGATATACTTTCTTATAACCTTATAAAGGAGTTACCAATATGAGTTCAAGAGTATGTATTCCCGACGGCGAATACAAAGAGAGAATCAAAAAAGCGGCGGCTTTGGTTAAAGCGCGCGGACTCGATATTATGATTGTGTCGAGCACGGAGTCCGACTATGCGAACGCGCGGTATTTCAGCGGTTTTTGGCCGTTGTTCGAGCGCGCGGGCGTGGCGATTTCCGCCGGCGGCGAAGCCGCGCTGATGGTCGGGCCGGAATCGAAAATCTTTGCCGCCGACGTTTCCAGGATTGACAAGATATTCGTGTTAAAGGAATTCCGCGAATCGGCCGATCCGGCGTACCCGGAGCTGATTCCCGATACATTCAGCGACGTGTTCAAATCCCTCGGCGTAACCGGAAAGAAGCTGAAAATCGGACTCGGCAGTTATTTGGATTGCACGCTGCCGATTTCCGAAGGTCTGAAAAACGATTTCCCCGAATCGCAGGTGATCCGTTGCGACGATATCATGGTCGAGCTTCGGAAAATCAAGAGCGCAAGCGAGATTGCCTGTATCAAGGAAGGCTTCCGTATCGTCGAGCTTGCGACAAAGGAAGTGATTGCCGGGTTAAAGCCGGGCGTGACGGAGCTGGAAATGGTCGGCATCGCGCAAAAGGTCATTTACGAGAACGGCGCGGAGTACGAGGGCTTGCCTATGTACGTTTTCAGCGAGGCGTCCACGCGTCACGCGATCAGCCGCTCGGGGTACCGCAAAATCGGAAAGGGCGACATTGTGCAGCTCAATCTGTCGGCCAAAATCGACGGCTATTCTCCGAGTATCGGTATGCCCGTCAGCATGGGCAAAATCGCCGGCGAAAAGAAAAGAATATCGGATTTTTGCTTGGAAGCGCATAATTGGACGACGGCGCAGCTCAAAGCGGGCATCAACGCAAGCTCGGTCGCCAAGAAGTTTTTGCAGCTTTATAAAGACAGCGGGTTTGAGAAAAACTACGTTTACGGGCCTTGTCACGGCACGGGCATGATAGAGGTCGAGGCGCCGTGGATGGAAACGTCGAGCGATTACATATTGCAGCCGAACATGACCTTTCAGATCGACACGTTCGTGTCGGGCGCGACCTTCGGCGTCCGGTGGGAAAAGGGCTGCGTAATAACCGAAAAGGGCTGCACGTCCATGTCGGATATCCTGACGGGAATCGTGGAGGTGGACGTATAAATGGCTATCGGTAAACGCCAATGGATCATACCCGATTGCGAATTGCCCGAGCCCGGCGAGGGCGTACTGAAAGGGCACGAGTCGGTCATCGTTGTAAATGACAGCGAGGTGACGGCGGTCGTCCGGGTGACGCTCTTTTTCTCGGATAAGGAATGTCACAAAGGAATTGTTTGGGAAATCGCGCCGCAAAAGGTGCGGTGTTTCCGCAACAACAATCTGAAAGATATGTGCGGCTTTGCCGTGCCGTTCAACACGCAGTACGCGATGAAATTGGAAAGCAATACCGAAATTGTGGTGCAGTACGGCAGATTGGATAACCGTCAAACGAATCTCGCCTATTACACAACGATGGCCTACGGTATGTAGAGGTCTGTAAAATATTTACGGGAGAGGATTGTATGCAGCTTGAATGCAGTATGCCGCGGGAACTGAACGCCGCGAAAACGCTCAATACGCCGCTCGTGATCGCGGGCGGCACGATCGAGTACCACGGGGCGCATTGCGCCTACGGCTGCGACGGAACGATCGCGGAGGAGCTGATCAAGCTCGTCGCAAAGAAAAAGGACATTATCACCGCGCCGTCGATATGGTACAGCCCGTCGAGCTATGCCGTGGGCGATAAAAAGAGCGGCACCGTCCATATCGAGGAGGACGTGTTTGAGAATTATTGTTACTATATTTTCCGCAGCTTGCTGTACGGCGGCTTTCGGAATATTTACGTCGTTATACACCATCAATTCGAGCGGGAATCGCTGATGCCGATGACGCTCTGCTATATGAAAGCGGCAAAGAAAGCGACGATGCGGTACTTAGAGGAAACCAAAGGCGAGGGCTGGTGGGGCAGCGAGAATTACAAGGACTATTACGCCGAGCTTGAGGGCGCGGACAATCCGTTCACGTGGATCAAGGTTATACCCTCGATGAGCGCGGCGGTGCAAAACGCGACCGGCTATGACCACGCGGGCGAGTTCGAAACCTCGCTTTTAATGGTGCTGAAGCCCGCCGCCGTGGATTTGAGCCGTATATCCGACACGCCGCACTGGTTCACAAAGAGCGCGGAGAAGGCGAATACCGAACTCGGCAAGAAAATGGTACGGGCGTCGGTCAATTATTTGGTAAAGAAAATACAATAACGACGGATCACTATATATTTTATATGTAATCGCCGTCGAATAGATATCATTTTATATGGATTACTTGCGGCTTTTTATGATATACTTTCTTTAAGCTTTAAATGAATCACAATAATTGAAGGAGAATAATCATGAGTGAGAAATCGAAATCCGATTCAATCCGTTCCTTTATGATTTCCGACCCGAAAAGCGGAGAGCGTTTCGGCGATCTGGTTTCCGGAACCTGCAAGGATTCCGGCGCCTTAAAAATCGGCTTGGTGCATACGGGATATTTTGAATATTGGCTTCAATATCCGGAGCTGAAAGAAATCGTTTTGCGCGACGTGCGTCATTTGTCCGGAGAACTGGCCCAAAGGCACGATATCGTGGACGCCGGGCTTGTGGATACGGCGGACGGCGCGATCGAGGCGGGCCGGCTGCTGAAAACCGCCGGCATAGATCTGTTGGTACTTGCTTACCGCACGTATTTGCCGGACTCGTTCATGCACGGGCTTCTCGACTTATTGCCGGGGATTCCGTTGGTCTTTTTGGCCACGCAGACCCACGATACCGCGCCGAAAGGATTGGATTATTGCCAAATTCTGCGCAACAGCGGGTATATGTCCGAGATCCAAATCGTCGCCAGCTTCAAAAAAATCGGTATATACGACCGGTTGGAGGTTGTCGCGGGGAACATATACGATTCCGGATTCTATACGCGTTTAGACGCGGTCCTGGACGTTTTGGCGCTGCGCCGCAAGTTGAAGTTTATGACCGTAGGCACGATCGGCAACGTATTCCGGGGCATGTTCGATTTCGAGTTTGACAGAACGAAGGTCAAGGGCGGCATCGGGCCGGAGGTCATCGGTATATCCCTTTCCTTGTTGGAGCAGGAATTTCACGCCGTCGAGCCCGGCGATAAACGCTTGAAAGAGCTGACGGCTTTCGTAAAATCCGCTTATCGCGTTTCCGGCGTCGGCGACGGGGATATCGGAAAAGCCTGCCGATTGGCGGTCGCGCTGGAGCGCATCTGCAAACGCTTTTCCTTGGACGGCATCGCGCTTTTAGGACAGCATTTCGTGGAAAAAACCTTCGGTACGCAGCCGTTTTTAGCAATCAACGAGCTGCAGCGCGCGGATAAGTGCGTGGGAGTGACCGAGGGCGACGTTTTGGGCGTGATCATGATGGCGATCATGAAAAATTTAACCGGACATTCCGCGTGGCAATTCGAGTACAGCGAGTTCGATGTGGGACGCAACGCGATCGTTTTGCTGGGACACGGGCATTGCGATCCCCGTGAATCCGCGGAAACGTTGGAATTGACGCCCGCTTGCGAGCATTGGGGACACGAAGGCGCCGGCGTTTCCTTCGAAGGGATGCCGAAACCGGGCGTTTGCACACTGGCGCATTTCATCGAGGACAAGAACGGCTGGCGTATGTTTATCTGCGTGGGCGAGGTCTTGCCGACGGAACCGCTCAAAATCAATGAAATTCACGCGTATGTAAAGGTCAATACGCCGATTCTGACATTCGTAGAGGAAATCGTAAAGGCGGGGCTGCCGCATCATATTTGTTTGGTTAGGGGCGACTGCTCGGACCGCTTGAAAAAACTCGCGGAACAGCTCGGAATGCCGTGGATGACGGTTTAATCTGTTCATACGGATTTTAAGGACGGTAAAATGGATATACGCGCTTTGCCCGAAAATCGGTTTTCTTGTCGGGATTTTGAAAAGCCCGAGGCTTTCTTGGGGCCTTGTATGCTATGGTTTTGGCACGGCGCGCTGAAATCGGACGAGCTCTCCGCCGTGCTGGCGGATTTAAAGCGCGCCGGCGTCCAAAGCGTGTGGGCATTGCCCGTGCCGGCCGATTTTCGTCCTAACCATATGAAAACCGAGCTGGAACCGGAGTTTTTGTCCGACGCTTACGGGGAGGCCTTTCGTAAATATGCCGAAAGCGCGGACGGGCTGGACATGCGGGTCTGGCTGTACGACGACGGCGGCTGGCCGTCCGGAAGCGCGTGCGGGCGGGTCGTCCGGGAAAATCCGGAGTTAGCGGCTGAAACGTTGGGGCGCGTATGCGTTAAGTCCGGCGAAAGCTTGCCCTCCGCCGAGGGGTTTAAGGACCGCGTATTGTATCATACGGTCGCGGCGGATGGCTCGGCGACGTATTATTTGGCGCGGAAACGCGTTCCGCCGTTTCATGCCGAGGGCGTATACCCGCACCTTTACCCCGATCTTTTGAATCCCCGCGCCGCGAAAAAATTTTTGGAACTGAGTCACGGATTTTACAAAAAACACATGTCGGCGTATTTCGGCCATGCGATTCCCTTGGTCTTTACCGACGAGCCCGGCGTGTTGCCGCCGCCGTGGACGCCGGATTTGGAGGAATCCTTCCGCGAAGCCTTCGGTTACGGTATAACCGAAAAAATACCCGACCTCTTTTCCGAGGACGCGGCGGGCGCGCGGACACGGATCGATTACTATGATTGGTGGTCCGGACGCTTTTGCCGCGCTTTTCTTTCTTCCTTGGGCGATTGGTGCGCCGGAGAGGGGCTTCTGTCGGCGGGGCATTTCGGCGGCGATGACGAAACCGACGGCGCGCGCAAGTACGGGTACGGGCATATTCTCCGGGCTTTGAGGACGCTTGACATACCCGGAGTGGACGCCATTTGGCGGCAGGTTTTTCCGGGGGATGCCAAAAAGCTCAAAATAGCCGTACCCGGTTCCGGCGCGTGCGAATTTGAGGTCGCGGGAAACCGCAATTTCCCCAAATTCGCTTCCTCGGTCGCGCATCAAAAGGGTTCGCGGTACGCTTTGACCGAATCCTTCGCCGTGTACGGCGCGGGGCTGACGTTTGCACAGATGCGCTGGATCACACATTTTCAATATGTACGCGGGATCAATTTAATGGCGGCGGCTTGCGTGCAGCACGGCATGAAGGATTACGACAGGGTGCGGCAACGTCCGATATTCGGGCCGCAGAATCCTATGTGGGAGAGCTTTCCGCCGTATGCGGCTTATACCGCGAGGTTAGGCTATCTTTTGAGCTTGGGCGTCCCTTGCATATCCGCGGCGGTTTACTATCCGGTACGCGATATTTGGGCGGGAGGGGAGGCGTCGGATAAAGCGGCGCGGTCTTACGACGCGCTGACGAAAACGCTGTTCGATTTAAGGTGCGATTTCGATGTGATCGACGACGATTTGCTGTCCGTCCCGTCCGCCGCGGAGGGCGGTATGCTGGCCGCGGGCCCTATGCGTTACGATACGGTTTATATAGGCGGTACCGAATATATGAGCGGGGCGGCGCGGGACGCTTTACGCCGGTTCGCGGACGCCGGCGGGCGCGTAGTCCGTGCGTCGGACGGCGGCGGTTGGACGGAAAGCGTCCTGCCGACCGTCGATATATTGCCCGCCGACGTTCCCGTCAAGGCGTGTAAACGCCGGATCGGAGAGGACGAGCTGTTTTTTTTAGTTAACGAGGGCACGGAAAGCTGCGCTTGCGCGTTGCGTGTTTATTCCGGCAAACAAGCTTGGCTGCTGGATCCCGAAACCGCTTCCGCGTATCGGGTCGGCGAACAATTTCGGAACGGCGGCCGGTGGGAAATCCCCTTGCAATTCGCTTTTGCCGACGGCAAGACGCTTTACTTTACCGATGAAAATCTCGGAAAAGAGGTTTATCGGACGCGGGAGCCGGCGAAAAAGTTTTTTGAACTCGCTTCCGGTTGGTCCGTTTCCGCGGTAAAGAAATATTTGATAGGACCGCGGGTGTTTGAAACCGGCGAATGCGCGTCCGCGTATGCGCCTGCCGCTCTCGGCGATTGGAGCGGGTATTTCGGCGCGGATTTTTCCGGCGAGGCTTCCTATAAAACCGGTTTTAACTGTTCGGCGGAGGATGCCGCCGTCGCGTCGGAGCTGGATTTAGGCGATGTCAGGCACACTTGCGGGGTGACGCTGAACGGCGTGCCGTTGGGAAAAAAGGTTTGGCCGCCTTATGTCTTCGATATCCGGGGCAAGGTCAGGGCGGGCGCGAACGAGCTGACCGTATCGGTCGTCAATACCTTCGCCAATCAGTTCGCTCATACCGACAGCTTCAGTCAATACGGCGTGAAAGAGCTGTCCAACTACCATTATATCGCCCTCGGTTTCGAGGCCGATTCCCTGTCCGGAGGCTTGCTCGGTCCGGTAAAAATTGTCTTAGACATAGATTAAGCCGGTATTTTATTATCGGATTGGGCGCTTAAAGGATTCAATTATACGCTTGATAACGGGATAAACGGTTTCCGCCATCCGCAAAAAGCCCGCGTCGTTCGGGTGACAGCCGTCCGCCGTACAGCAATCGCGGTTCGTTTTGCCGAATAAGGTTTCGCCGTCGATAAAGTATACGTTTTCATCTCCCGAAGCAACCGCTTTTTCATAGGACGCGCGGATCACCTCGCGCCGCGCCGCATTGAGGCTTTTATCGCCGTCAAAATCGGGCCTTGACAGCATGACGATAGGCGTGTTTGTTTTGACGGCGCGGTAACGCGCATAGAGAGCGTAGTGCGTTTTTTCAAGATAGTCCTTGTCCGGCGCGTTGGCGTCGTAATCGTATACAAAAACGCTCGCATCCAGCGTCGTCAAATAGTCCGCCATCACGGATTCGGCCTTGCAATTGCCGCTGAAACCGAGGTTGATATAGTCGCTGTCTAACATTCTCGCGACAATCGCGTCGTAGGAATTGCCCGGCCGCGACGCGCAGCCGCCTTGTGTAATCGACGAGCCGTAAAAAACGATCGGGATTTTGCGTCCGTACTTTTTTCCCGAATCGAGCGCGGCGTCCGGCGCGAAGCCCACAAACAATTCCCGCACGGCGTTATAAAGCGGGAAATAAATTGTAATGTCGCGCCGGCGTTTATCCGGGAAGTGAACGACGGATTCATAGCCGTTGTTTTTTTCGATATACGCCGCGCTGTCGGGGATAAACGTTTGATAATATGTCCCGTCGGCGTAAAGCGAGAAACCGCAGGAGCCGGTGAGGGGCATATGCGGCATAAGGCAAGCCGAGTCCGTAACGCACCGAATCGCGATATATTCCGAATCGGTTATAAAGCGCAATCGGCCGCCCGAGGTATAGGCATTCAGCGCGTTCACGCCCTCGCTGACGCGCGCGGCGGCGGCGGCGGGCATTCTCAAATACCGTCCCAGCGGTTTGTCGTAAAAAACGCCGTACAGACCGAACGGCTTTTCCTTCGCGTCGAAGAAGCTCACGCCGCCGATATTCAGCTTGTTGCCGATAAAGTTTTTATCGATCCGTTTAATATCCATGCGATTGAATGGGCTTTTCTATTTCGGGGAGTCCGTCGGGGAAGCCCGGCCCGCGAGGCTGTTCCTTATAAAAGCTCCGGATACTCGCTTGCAAAGACGATGCGGTTTTCCGCTATACTTTTATTGGCCATAACGCCGGTCATAACGGAACGTATACCGTCGGCGGAGGAGGCCATGGATTTCAGCGGATCGGCCTTATGCCCTCCGAACACCATCTCTATTAACCGTCTGTCGCCGCCGCCGTGCGTACCCGTATCCTTGGGAATTTTATAGACCGTCGTTCTGCCGTCGTTATGAAAGACCGTGATTTCACTGTCCACGTTGTAGCGCTCGGTCATCTCGATCCGTCCGTCGGTTCCGGTGAGGGAAAATCTGTGCGCCTCGTAGGGATTGAACATGGTCAGCGAATAGGTCAGCACGGCGCCTTTATGATACTCCGCGCAGACCGCCATATTATCGTAAATGTCCGCTTCTTTCGCAAAAACACAGCCGTCCCGAACATAGCCGTTGTCCTTTTCGGCGTCAAGGTAGAGATTGCGGATCCGATCCTGCGTCGTAATATCGAAATAAAAGCGGCATTCCTTCTTTTCGGGACAAGTCAGGCAGCGTTTGCCGGAATCGTATTTTTGGCCGTACAGGCTTTGGCGCGCCCGCGCCGCGACCGACCTCGGAGCGTCGTCCAAAAGCCAGTTGACAAGATCGAAATGATGCGTCGATTTGTGCACGAGCATTCCACCGGAGTTCTCCGCTTTGCGGTGCCAGCGCCGGAAATAGTCCGCCCCGTGCGGGTTGTCCAGCAGGTATTCGTAATGAACGGTGAGAGGGGCGCCGACGGCGCCGCCCGAGACAAGCTCTTTCAGCTTCATCAGAACCGGCACAAAACGGAGATTAAAGGTTACGGTGACCTTTTTGCCAGATTTTTTCTCGGCTTGTAAAATCCGCGCGCATTTCTCGGCGGAGGTCGTCATGGGCTTTTCGCAAACGACGTCGCAGCCGTATTCCAACGCCTTTACGACGTATTTATCGTGCAAAGCGTCCGGAACCGCGACGATAACGCCCTCCGGCTTTTCGGCCTTTATCATTTTATCGAAATCATCGTAAAATACGCTGCGGGGATCCGCGTTTTTTATAAAATACTCCGCCCGCGTCCGGCTCAAATCGAATATGCCGGATAAAACGATGGTGTCTCTGTACTTTTCGTACAGATTCAAAGCGAACATTTCGTATGCCCGATGCCCCGCGCCCGCCAATACAAACCTTCTCATTTCCTTTTTACCTCCTCGTACTGCGTTTTCTTGCCGTCGGTTTCGACGGTAAGCCCGTTCTTGTTCAGTACCGCGTTTATCGTTTTTCCGTGGATTTTGAGCCCCGTCAATTCTATCTCGCCGCAAAAGCGGGGAAGATGAGGCGCGAAAGATATGGCTCCGTCCGGTTTCGCGGACAGACCGAATATGCCGAACAATATGCATTGCGCCATAGCTACGCCGCCGAAGGTGCATTGCAAGGGCGTGTCGTGCCGGTAATCCGTATAGTTTGCGACGAAAGAATCGCCCCAATAGGGAACGCGCTCGCCCCACCAAAGTACGCGTTCCAGAATGCCGTCCGCGTACTCCGCACGGTTTGCACGGTAAAGCTTTTCCGCGATGACGGGCGCGAAAATCGTGCATGCGCCGCCGCCGCCGTTGTCTATGTCGGCTTGGTCGTAGGCGGCGTCCGTCTTGGACATGCTGTGGATGCCGTAGGGGGAGAGGAACTCGGTTTCGTTCAGATGAGAAAGCAAGCCTTCCTCTTGCTCCCCGTCCAGCACGGGGCTGTTAAACAGCTTGAACATTTGTACGGTATAGCGCGCGCTCGCTTTATCGGCGGCGATGAAATCAAACCATTTCGTCTTTTTGTTCCAAAGCCGCTCTTTGAGAATACGCTTTAAACGGGCGGCGCGTTCTTTCAGCTCGGGGCGGGGCTTGCCCGCCGTTTCCGACAGCTCGCAAGCATAAATGTAACTCAAATATCGCCGGGCGTTCAGATCGGGCAGGACGCCGTGATAGGGGACGCCCCTCCGAAGCTCCAAATGATGCTCGCCGTCCGCGCCGTAATCCGTAAGCTCCGGCGGCTTTGTCGGGTCGTCCTTGCAAAGCGCGTGAAAAACGGCCCATTCGAGGACGGTTTTTCCGTTAACCGTTTCCGACAGAAAAGCGGTGTCGCCGGTGTTTTGAACATAATGATAAATCAAACCGACAATCTTTTCATGGTTGACCGGATACCACGGGCCGAACGCGCGGCCGTCCTTTGGATTGAACGCAAAGCATTTACAGAGATCCAGCGTCAAAAATTGCTTGATATGCGCCTTGTCGGCTTCGGGAATCGCGAGCGGATGGAGCTCCCATCCGGCGGAAAAGTCCCACAGATACTCGCCTACGCAGCCGCCGCGCATACCGCCCGTGCTGTAATACGGATTCAGCGTGAACTCGTCCGCCGTCCACTTATTCGCGATATACGCTGTAAGAGAACGGTAATAAAGCTGCTCAAACAATTTATTATCGGATTTCAGGAGGGGGAGCTTGGAAAACAAAGCGCGCACCTCGTCCTCGTAGCCGCAAACGGCCTCCGACAAAGCGCGGGCGGGATTTTGCATGACGGCGGCGGATTCGCGCGCGGCATCCGCGGCGTCTCCGATCGAAACGGCGAACCAAAGCGTTTCGGTTTGTCCGGGCGCGATCCGTATCTCGCTTTCCCACAGATCGGCGGCGGCAAACCATTGAAACGGGGCGGAGGACGCGACGATCAGCGCTTTATCGTTGTTTGCTTTGACCCAGCGGCGAGGCTCTACGGTGAGGTCTGCCGGAGAAATCCATGAATTGGCGCCGCCAACGACGGCGAACTCCCATACGTGAGAATAATCGATGCCGCCTTGCAAGTGAATCTGTATCGGGACGGTAACATTTTGCGCCGACGGATTTTCGATTTCCGCGCGGATCAGCGCGGTGCGCGCCGCAAAGCCGCCGAAAGTGAACAGAGTGCGGACGGTTAATCCGTTGATTTTTCCGAAACGTTCGAGCGCGAAGGGGAACCATTCCCACGAATCCGTTCTTACGAATTCGCCGCACAGCCGCATGTTAAAGGCGAAATCCGAGCTTACATAGGGAGGCGCCCAAAGCCCCTCCATATTCGCGGCGGCGGAATAGGGTGTGCCGTAGGTCAGCCGGTTGTTTTTAACCGCGAGGTCCTTTTCCAACAGAATGTTCCGTTCGCTTTTGAACGAGAACAGCGCGCTTTCCTTGTGTGAAAAATTCATAAATATTCTTAACGCTCCACACGGTCTATCATGATTGTCCGCTCCGCCGTCTGTCGGTTCGCTTGAAAGCTATCCCTTTTTCCAACGAAGCTGTACGACGGTACAGCGGCCGCCGTCCGCGTTTTGAATTTCGTATTCGCCGAACGAGGCGGGAATAACGGCGCTTTGGAACAGGTCGATTTCCGCGCGGCGTGAGGGGTCGGCCTTGGACACGACGGCGACGCGCTTGCCCACCGTGAGCGTCAAGATATGCAAGAAACGTCCCTCCGTATCGTTTTGGGCGGCGTTTGAGAAATGAAAACGTTCGATCTCGAACGGCATCTCGGACACCGAGGAATATCTTTCGAGGACGTATTCCTTTGTCCAGCGAACCGTTTTCGGTTTTGCGAGAAGGTTATCCTTTACCCAGTCCTCTCTGCGCCATTTCTCATTGTCAAAGGAGTGCTCCAATTGCATTTTGACCGGCTTGCCCGTCATCGATTTCGCGGCGTCGTCCCACGAGGGGCGCGCGAAATCGTATTCAAAAAAGGAATATTCCGTGCCGGCGATACTGGGGCAGGTATCCATTTCCAGCACCATTTGATTGCCGCCGTGCCCGTGCGCGGTTCCGGGCGGAATCAAGTAAAGATCGCCCTCCGCGCTGTCCCAGTTGCGGATATAATCCTTCCAGTCGGCGATCGGTTTTTTGTTGTCCGACGCCCGGCACTTGGCCTCCCAATCCTCTAAATCGCAATGGTTGTGATAGCCCATCCACGTATTCGCGCCCTCGTACGCCTCCGCGATATAATACGTTTCATAGCGTCCGATCGGCTCGTTGAAATGCCGCTTGACATAATCGGTGCTCGGGTGGTTGTGAATCGGCATACTGATGCGTTCGGCGGGCGTTTTTGTCGGGAAATATCCGTCGTCCAACCAAATATCGAGGGGGAAAAGCTCCGGATAGGTTTCGGAAAGATGCTTGCCGACCAATTTTTCACTGTATTGCATCAGAGAAACGAAGGGAATATTGAGGCATTGCGGCGCGCCGATATCGATCAGAATGCTCAATTCCGGCCCCGCAAGCTCGTTCCACGCGTTGCATTCCAGCCCCGGGATTTTCCAGAAATCCTTATAACGGTACGCCCCCCACGGGCCGGGCTGAAAGATTTTCACTTCCTTGATCGGGTATTCCAGCATGGTTTTGATAACGGCGTCATAGCTTTCGCGGGGAAGCATCTTCAAGCCGTCAACCGCCTCGACGTAATAATCCATCGTTTTGATCGCCGTATTTTTGTGGTTGTGCAGCAAGTAATAATCGCAATAATAATATTCCTTCCAGCCGTAATCCGCCGAGGGAGCGCGGGCGGCCAAAGGGGTCAGCTTGCCGTCCCACATTTTCCAGAGCAGCGGCTGCCGCGTAATCTCGAAGTAATATTGCAGAGAATAGCAATCCTTTAAACGGCCCGCCGTACTGCCGGGGCCGTAGACCACCGTGACGTCCGCCCGCCGCGCTTTGCCGCGCAAGGACTTTGCCAGAGCCTCCGTTTTAACGGCGTCCATCAGGTCCGCGAGCCGCCCGTCGCGGTTGACGAAGCCGAAGCACGGATCGTCCGTCATAAACGGGCGCTTATAGTCTTGAATCGCGGCCTTGTCCTTGTAAACGTCGTAGATATTGACCGTCTCGACCGTCAGACCGAGGGCGGCGGCCGCATCGGCAAAGCCCGCCGCAAATTCCGCGTATTCGACGCCGACCCAGCCGTCAAAAGCGAGCGCGACGGGTTCGGATCGGCCGGACAGCGTTTTTGCGCTTTGGGCGATGCTTTTCAGAACCGTTTCCGTTCCGCATTCAAACGTTTCCGCGATACGGGCGTCCACCTTGATTTTGTTTTCCGCATTTTGGCGGCATTCATACAAAGGCATAAACAGAATCCTCTCTTTTATCTTATTATAAAGCCTATAAGAGAGTATACCATAAAAAGCTGTAAGCAATCCATATAAAATGATATCTATTAGACGGAAATTACATATAAAATATATAGCGGTCGCTTTAACGGCGAGCTATGTCTTTTCTTGCTGTTTCTTTCTGTATTGCATCGGAGAAACGCCGGTCTTGCTCTTGAAAATAAGTCCGAAATAATTGGCGGAGGAAAAGCCAGTCGCGGAGGAAATCTCCTCTATGGTTTTGGAGGTTGTGGTCAACAGCTGATTGGCCTTTACCAATCGGAGATTCAGCAGATAATTCATAACGGTTATGCCGGTCGCCCGGACGAACCGTTTGTGCAGACTGATTTTGGACATATAAAACAGCTCGCTTAAATGGTCGAGCGTGATTTTTTCGCCGTAAGCGTCGTTTAAATATTCCATGATCTTGATGACAAAGGAGTCGGCCGTTTTGCCGAACGTAATCTTGCCCGGCAATACGCCCGCGCCGCAATATTTGTCCACATAGTAAATCAGATATCCGAAAAGCGTTCGCAATAAGTACGGGTTTCGGGCGCCGCCGTAGCAGTCGCGCAATTCGTCAAGCTGATTTTTTATGACCGCTATATGCTCGTTGGGGATCAGAATGCTCTTGCATGCGCTTTTTTGGAGGACCTCCGATTCGTACGGGTTCAGATACGACGGCTCGACGTTGACGTTCACGCGGGAAAAATTTCCGCCCTCCGTCTTATGCATCGTAAACGGAGGGATAATCAGCAAAACGCAGCCGTCGAGCGTGAACAAGGACGTATCCAAAAAGAAATGCCGCGCGCCTTCCAACAGAAAATACAGCTCGTAATGCGTGTGGCAATGCATTTTTGAATTTGACCACGGCTCTTGCTTTTCGGATTTTTCAATTTCTATAAACGGCATATTTTTCCGCGGACAACCGCGACTCACAAGTATTATACTCCATTTCAAAAGCGTTGTAAAGATATTTTTTATGTAATTTCCCCGTTTCCGATATTAAATTATATTGTAGAACACTCTGTTTTCATGTATTATGTTATAAACACAATACTCGGCGCGCGATATCGACGCGCCGGGCGGTATAGGAGGTCGGACAATGAGAACAAAGGTGAGAGCAAGGATGAAAAGAGGAATCACGGGTCTTTTTTTGACGGTCGCGCTGATCGCCGGCGCGGCGTTTACGTTGCCGCCGCGCCCGTTCGCGTCGGCGGCGGTTCCGGAATGGAGCGTAAGCGAAAGCGTCACGCCGATCGTGCTTTCGTTGGATTCCGGATCGAATTTACAAAATCCTTTCGCTTTGTCGGCTTCTTGGCCGTTGGATTGGCGGAGATCGTTTGTCTCGGACGGTGGCGGCGGTTATAAAATCGCAATTCCCGGTCCCGACGACGACAAAATCGTAGGTTCCGACAATACGGTCGCTTTCGGTACGCCGGTGTCTATCGGAGACGGGCAAACCTTGCGGCTGACCTTGCACGCGCATTTTACCTCCGGGCCGTTTAGCTTTGGTTTGCAAGCCGGAGTTCTGCTTCACTCCGCGGAGTCTACGGGCAGAAGTGTGCCATATGTCGCTATTCCGGCGGATATCGTTCAGGATCAGGATATAGCGTTCGATTTGCCTGCGGCGGAGGCGGCCAAGCTGGCGGATTCGGGCGACGGTTTAATCCACGGATTGCAGCTTTCCGCGTATGGGATTGCGGCGGGTAATCCTTTTTATTCAAACGAAGAGGCATACTTAAGCATCCGCTCGGCGGCGGTGATCGGCGAAACGCGCGCAATGACGCCGGGCGTCGTTCCGTGGGAAGCTCCCGCTTCGGATATGGGTCTTTCGCTGGCCGCCGGATCGAATCTGCAAAACTGGGTTTTAAACTCCGTTTGGGCGCCGGACGTACGGGAATCGTTTGCCGCGGACGGCGGCGGCGGTTATAAAATCGCAATTCCCGGACCGCTCGACGACAAAGTCGTAGCTTCCGGCAATAAGATCCTTTTCGATACGCCCGTCGCCGCCGAGGATGTGAAAACGCTCCGGCTGACGCTGTACGCGCATTTTTCCGCCAATCCGTTCAATTATCAGAATTTAGACGGAATCATGCTGCAGCCCGCGGACGCGATAGGGAGCAATACCGAAAAAGATCGTTATCGTTACTTTTTAATTCCGGGGGACGTCGCGCAGGATCAAAACGTCGTTTTGGATGTGCCCGCGGTCAGGCTGGCGGATGCGGACGGCTGGATCCGAGGGCTGCAATTCTCGGCGTACATACGTTCGCCCGGGCATTTTTATTCGGGTCTCAACGCCTATCTGACGGTCCGTTCGGCGCAGGTTTTGACAAAGGGTCTGACGTGGACGCGCGGACAGAATATAACGGCCGCTCCGATCGCGGCCGCGCTGTCGGACAACGCGGCCCTTCAATACCCGCGTGCGGACGGCGTCGGCTCCGTGGTTCCGAGGGACTTTACGAATACCGCGAGCGGGTATAAGATGAATTTGAGTTACGGCTCGCCTATCGTTTCGGCGAATACGATCGCGTTTTCGTCGCCGGTGGGACTCGAAGCCGCGGCGGGCTTGTCCTTCCGTCTGTACGCGCATCTTTCCGACGGTGCGCCGTTTCAACCGGCGGACGACGCGGTCAGAGGTCTTTCCCTGTGGGGCGCGGATAAAATCGGAAACGAATCCGATTTCGTCAAAATTCCGATCCAAATCGTGCAGGATACGTGGGTCGATTTCGATCTGACCGCCGCCGAGGCCGCTTGCTTGGCCGACGCCGACGGTTTAATCCGCGGCATACAGTTCAGCGCGTTCGTTGACGATGCAAACGCTTTGTTTTACGGATGCCCCGCGACCACCGGTATCAATATGGACGGCAGCGCGTTTATCGTCGTCGGTTCCGTCAGCCTCCTGATCGAGGAAGACGCCGATCCGTATGCGTCCGGCGCGACGCCTATAAACCTGTCCGTCGGAGGAACGGGAACGCTGACGGGCGTGAAAGGCTCCGTCGGCAGCGGGATTTATTCCGCCGCGTTCGCCGATACGGGACACGGATACAGAATCAAAATCGACGCGGAAAATGTGACGCTTTCGGGCAATCAAATCCTGTTTGCCGCGCCGATCGACGCCGCAAAGGTGGGCGGCTTGTCGCTGCGCGTATATGCGCATCTTTCGGCGCAATCGCCCTATTCTGTCCAGTCCGGCAGCTTCGGTATTTACCTCTACGGAACGGACAAAACGGGCGCGGCGGGCGACGCCGGTATTTTGGTGGCGGCCGATATCGTTCAGGACGAATGGGTCTATATTACGCTGACCGCGGCGCAAGCGGCGTCGCTGGCGGATGCGGACGGAAGCTTGAGGGGCTTGCAGCTGGGCGCGCGGATCGAATACGGCGCGGGCGACGGGACGGGCTTTTACGACGGCACGGACGCGTTCCTTTTGATTTCTGCGGTCGGCCGGTTCAAGGCGGATCAGCCCGCCATTACGGGAATCATTGATCCGAATAAGGCGGTCGGCGACGCGTCGTTTGACTTGTCGATTCTCGGCGGCGGCGGAACCGGCGATGTGACGTATATCCGGGTCTCCGGTCCGGCGACCGTTACGGCGGCGGGACGCGTGACGATTACCGGCACGGGTACGGTGACCGTAAACGTATCCAAGGCGGGCGACGATTTTTACTTGCCGGCCAGCGCGAATAATTTAACCTTTTCGATCGGCAAGGGCGTGAATACGGTTGCATGGAGCGGCGAGCCGCAAAGCAAGGCTTACACGGGCTCGGCCTACGTTCTCGGCGTAACCGCTTCGGCGGCGCACGAAAGCGCGGGAATCAGCTATGTATATTCCGCCGACGGCGGCGTTACGTGGACGGCGTCCGCGCCGACGGCCGTGGGTGAGTATAAGGTAAAGGCAACCGCGGCCGCGACAGCGAATTATTTGGCGGCCGAATCGATAAAGGACTTCTCGGTACTGAAAGCGGCCAATACGGTTACATGGAGCGGCGACCCGCAGAACGCGGATCATACCGGTTCGGCGTACGTTCTCGGCGTGACCGCTTCGGCGGCGCACGAGAGCGCGGCGGTCGAATATCTGTATTCCGCCGACGGCGGCGTTACGTGGACGGCCACCGCGCCGACCGACGCGGGCGATTACAAGGTCAAGGCGGCCGCGGCGGAAACGGCGAATTATCTGGCGGCGGAAAGCGAGGTCAAGAGCTTCACAATTAACGTAAAGAACGCCGGGAGCTGTAAAAACGCCGCCGCATTGTCGGGCTTTGCCGTATTCGGCGTGTTCGCCGCACTGCTTTTGTTCAAACGCAGAAGTTTGTGATATAATATGGCGGGATGAAAAAACGAATTACAAACGCGAACGTCATCTTCGGAGATAAAATCGTTCGAACCGACGTGACGGTCGAAGGCGGCAGGATCGCGGCCGTCGGCGGAGACCTTTCAGACGGCGAGATCCTCGACGGCGAGGGGCTGTATGTGTCGCCCGGTTTTATCGATTTGCACGTACACGGCGGCGGCGGTTACGATTTTTTGGATGGCGACGAACGCGCGTACGACGAAATCGCGCGGTTTCATTTGAAGCACGGTACGACCGCCATGATGCCCACGCTTGCGGCGGCGCGGCCGGACGAGGTACTCGCGTCCTTGTCGGCGTACGGCAAGACCGCGAAGCGCGGCGGAGAACGGGCGGATTTCCTCGGAATCCACATGGAAGGGCCGTATTTTTCCGCTTCGCAAGCGGGCGCGCAGGATAAAAGCCGGCTGTCGAATATCGGAGACGGGCTTTACCGCCGGTTCTATGAGGCGTGCGGAGAGATCGTTCGGTGGAGCGCCGCGCCGGAGCTGGCCGGTATAGAGGAATTCGCTTCCTTTTGCGGCCGTCGCGGCATACTGCTGTCTGTCGGGCACACCGACGCGGCCTACGCCGATATCGAACGGGCGCGCGGGCTGGGCTTCCGAATGTTCACGCACCTTTATTCCGGAATGAACGGCGTAACCAGAAAGGACTGCTTTCGCCGCGGCGGAGCGGTGGAAGCGGCTTATCTTTTCGACGATATGTACACCGAAACGATTGCC
>BNZQ01000017.1 GCA_026001225.1 Clostridia bacterium | reverse complement strand
CACGATGAAGCTGATGATGACCATGAACACCGACAGAATGACGATAGGGATTTGGCTGTTGGTCAGCGCGGCCAAATCGTCCCGGTAATCCGAAAGCGGCACGGCGACGTTCAAATGCCAACCGGTAAACGCCAACACGGCGGACGTTTCGTATTTATAAACGCCGTCGGTATCCCTGAAATAGCGAACCTGTATCCCCGCCTGAAAGCTGTCGGTCCGCTCTGTCTTGACTCTCTCGCGCAAAAAATGCAAATTGACGAAATTCAGCCCGTCGCTCGTCCCCTCGTGCGGCACCGGCGCCCACTTGTCCCCCGTGGCGGCGATCACCTCGCCGACGGCGGTCGCAAGGTACGCCTCGCCGTTCGGGGAGGCGTGTACGGCCTTGATCCGCGTCTGCACGCCGTCCAACGAAAAATCCACGCCCGCCACGCCTCTTTGCGGTTGACCCATCGCGTCCGTATAGTCCACGGTGCCCAAAAAGGAAAGAATGGCGGAGCCCTCGTGGAACACGTCCCGATAGGGCTTGGAAAAAATCAGCTTATCCTTGTTTTCCTCTTTCAGGCACTCGCGGTACCCCGTCCAAAAAACGGAATCCGCGGACAGACCCGAATAATCGCCCGTCGTACCCTGCGTATAGGCCCGCCCGTCGTCATAGGATTCCGATTCGCTCTTGAAAAAATACGCGCTGACGATTTCCAAATCCGCATCGCAAAAGGATTTCAAAAACGGAATGATGCGGGGCGTTTGAAGGGGGGCAGGAGCGTCGAAAATATCGCCGCCGTCGTCGCGGATTCGCGCTTCGATTTGGCTCAACGCGCCGGCGCGCAGGGCGAGCCAGCCGTCCAGTTCCGCCTTATAGGAGGCGGTTTTGAGCGACAGCTTGTCCTGCTCCTTATGCCAAAACAGTTCGCGTTGGGTATTGCCGTTGAGGACGACGACTAAAATCAGGCTTACGATAAAAACGACCCCGAAAAAGATGAACAGGGTATAGGCGGTGATTCGCTTCCTATTCTCCATAAGCCGTTTCCTTATTCCGATTTAAAAACTTATCCGTTTTTTCTTTTTGGCCGGACAATTTTCTTTTGACGGGTATTCTCCGTCGGGCAAGCTTAAAGAAAATTGTCCGAAATATGGTGCACCCGGAGGGGCTCGAACCCCCAACCTTTCGGTTCGTAGCCGAATACTCTATCCAGTTGAGCTACGGGTGCGCTTTTTGCGATTTACAAACGCAGTATATGACTTACCGGTATAAACCGACGGTTTCGGCAACGTCATTGCGAACCGAAGGAAATGAGACAATGACCTTATTTTACCGTTATCTCATACTCTGCTTATAAATTATATAATAAAACACGCCGTATGTCAAACTGAATCGGGCGGAATAAACGCCCAAGTATAAAGATTTCAAAAAAAGTGCATGCTCATTGCCATGCGTATGCCGATCGAACCGATGCTGCTCGCCCGCGCCCCCAAACCGTTCGACAGCCCCGACTATGCCTTCGAGCTGAAATTCGACGGCGTAAGGATGCTTGCGTATTGTTCGGGCGAGGTCCGACTTTTCAACCGCCGCTGCCACGAGCGCACGCACGTTTATACCGAGGTCGCCGCCGATTTGCGCCGAATCCAACGCGGGGCGGTTTTGGACGGCGAAATCATCGCCCCGAACGCGGACGGGCGGCCGGATTTTTACCGCCTGCTCAAGCGCGACCGTACCGCCGATCCGTCCGAGCGGCTACGGCGGTCGATCCCCGTCCGGTATATGGTTTTCGACGTTTTGGAAACGGACGGTCAAAACCTGACCGCGCTCGCGTACAGAGAGCGGCGCGGGCTTTTAGAGGAATTGTTCGCCGCAACGGGGCGTTCGGACGGAACGGAATCGAACGGGACGGGCTTTGCGTGCGTCGATTTGACCGACGTTTTCCCCGCGTCCGGCGAAGCGTTGTTTCAAGCCGCTTGCCGGGAAAATTTAGAGGGAATCGTCGCCAAGCGTTGGGACGGCGAATACCGTATCGGCCGCCGCTCGGACGCTTGGATCAAGATTAAAAATCCGACGTATACAAGACCGAAATAGCGTCACTTAAAATTTTTGGAAAAGGAGCGCGGGGGAAAACTTTTTTATAAAAAAGTTTTCCCCCGTAGACCCCCTTTCAAAAAACTTCACTATTTTAAAGAGAACGAGGCGCAGACCGGTTCGCGGGCCTCGCTCAATACGCTGATTCCGTTCGCAACGCATTTTTCGGATTTATTGAACACGCAGGCGTCGGCCGAGCAGTGAATTTTCGGGCCGTCGATCGCCTGCGAAAAGCCCTCCATGCCCGCCTCGAACATGATATTGTCATCACTTTCCCGTTCAAATTCGGGCTTGTAGGTCGCGCAATCCGCTTCCTCCGTCACCAAGATATTGCGCGCGCGGCACATATACCCCTTGTTGTGCGCGCAGTTGTCCAAGGAACAACGTAAGTCTTTCATGGTCAATCCTCCTTTCGTTTCAACGGAAATCGGCTTCCGTTGAAAAAAGCGTATCCGTTTTAGATACGCTTTCCTTATTATGAGGATCTCTTCATATTTTATACCATAGATAGTGTGGACACGAGAGGGCATCAAAAATCCCTTCGTTGCCCTCTCGTGTCCACACTATCTAGGAAAAATCGCCAAAAATTGCTTGCAAGATTTTGCGATTTTTCCGACGGCGTCTTTAAGAAACGCCGCGCGCAGCGCGTGACCGCAACGTGGGTGAGCGTAGCGAACACGCTTTTGGTCTACTTGCGGAGGGGATTCTTCCATGACAACAGCATAACCTTTTTGAGGGACGATTATTATGTCGTTGCGAGCCGAATTTATAATGAGGCGTCGCGAGCTCATCCTTTTGAATTCGTGCCGCCGATATCCAAGCCCGCGACGTATTTCACGAAAACCTCCGCGCCGTCATGAGAATAGCAGCTCCTCGACGGCGGCGCACAGGCAATGATAGACGGGCAAATGCAATTCCTGCACCTTATAAGTTTCGTCCTCGGCTACGTTCAACAAAATATCCGCGTACTCCTTCAATTGGCCGCCCGTCCGCCCCGTCAGCGCGACGACCGTACAGCCGACGGCTTTTGCGGTTTTCGCCGCCGCGAGCAGCGTTGCGGAATTGCCCGACGTGCTGATCGCCAGCAACACGTCGCCGCTTTGCGCCAACGCGTAAACCTTTTGCGCGAACAGAACCTCCGCGCCCACGTCGTTGACCAACGCGGCGTTGAGACCGTCGCCCCACGTCAACGAAACCGCGCGCACGCCCCGCGCGAGCTTGTTCAACAATCCGCCGTCATTCGGGAACAGCTTTAAAAACCGCGCGTCAAACGCGGGGTCGCGGCGACGTTTCAATTTGAATTCTTTCAGCAATTCGCCCGCGATATGGTCGCAGTCCGCCGCGCTGCCGCCGCAGCCCGCAAGCAAGATTTTACCGCCCTTTTTTTGCGCGCCGTACACCGCGGCTATCGCTTTTTCGATGGCCCCGGAAAGCCCCGCAAGCGCGGGATACCGTATAGTCAATTCTTCAACGTTTTTATTCACGATTTTCTAAATAAAAACTTTCACTATTACATCTGATCGATGACTTCCTTCACGCGCGCCGCCGATTCCTTGATTAAAGCCAACTCGTGCGAGCCGATTTCGGGCACGAGGAAACGGGAAACGCCGTTCTTGCCGACGATGCCGAGCAGGCTGATCGCCGTGTTATGAATACCATACTCGCCGTTCAGCTTGGCCGAGATCGGCATCATCGTGTTGGAGTTGCGCACGATCGCCTTGCAGATGCCCGTGATCGCCGAGGCGATGCCGTAGTATGTCGCGCCCTTTAAGGCGATGATGTCCGCGCCGGCGGTCTTCATGTCGGCGAAGATTTCGGTTTTGATCGTCTCGTCGAACGGAATCCCCATCGCGAAACAGTACGCGCCGATATGCAGGCCGTTCACGATCGTCATGTCCCAAACCGGCACGCAGGAGTCCCCGTGTTCGCCCAAGATGCTCGCCATGATATCGCTTTTGGCGATGCCCAATTTTTTGCTGATCTCGTCCTTGAACCGCGCCGAATCCAACGCCGTGCCCGTGCCGATGACCGCGCCCTTGGGCAGCTTTAATTCCTGCGTCATGATATAGGTGACCACGTCCACGGGATTGGTCACGCACAGCACGACGCCGCCGTCGTAGTATTTTTTGATTTCCTTCGCCGCGTCGCGCGCGATCGCCGCGTTTTTGGCCGCGAGGTCGAGGCGCGATTCGCCGGGCTTCCGCCCCACGCCCGCCGCAAAGACGATCACATCGCTGCCCGCGACGTCGGGATATTCGCCGTACCGCACCAACGTGTCGGTGAAGATCGCGCCGTGCGAAATATCCATCGCTTCGCCGCGCGCCTTGTCCTTCGCCACGTCCATGACGACGATCTCATCCACTAAGCCTCGCGCCGCAAGCGCAAACGCCGACGTAGCCCCCACCTTTCCGCAACCGATCACGCTGATTTTCTTGCCCATTTTGACATACACCTCTTTTTTTTATTTTTTGTTTTGTTTACGAGAAAAACTTTTTGTAAAAAGTTTTTCTCGCGCTCTTTTCAAAAATTTTCACTTGTCTGCAAGCTTTATGGTACCACTTTGTGCCAAATCCTCCCCCGTATACAGTATAATCCTTTTTTTGTCGAATGGCAAACGTTTTTAAATAGGAACGTATGTTTATTCCGTTTTCTTGTTTCGTTTTTCTAGGCTTCGCCGCATACAAAAAGCGGAACCGTATAAAACGATTCCGCTTTTCTCAATCTCTTATCGTTAAGCTTCGGAAATTATTTTTGACCGATCTTGGCATACGCAAGCGCGGCGGCGCGCATATAATTCGGCAGGTCGTTAAACGTCGCGCCCGTCGTCACGTCGCCCTCGAACCAATAATGACCGTTGCCGTTGCCGTCCTTTTGGACGAGGCTGTCATAACCGTCCGTCGTGCCCTTTGAAACGATCCAAGCCGAAATCTTGGTCATGTTTTCCTCCCAACTCAATTGACCCTCGGCAAGCGACGTGCGATAATCCTCTTGACTCTTACGCAGGCGGTCTTTTTTCGCCACGGCTTTGCCCGCGTTCGCTCCGACCTTCAACTCGTTCGTAAAGGGGATATCGTACTTTGAGCCGTCCGCTTTCAATATCCAATAATTCCCCTGCGTCGCCTGTTCGTAATACCAGAAAGCGATTGCCGGATCCGTCCAAGCGGGATCGGTCCCCCGTGCCGTCGGAAGCGTTTTACCCGAACCGGCATACGTTTTCCCGTCGTCGCTCCTCGTCAGTACGACGTCGCCGATCTGAATCTTTTTCGCGCTCGTCCCGTCTAAATCCGCCGCGGCGACATTATCCGCGGCCGCTCCCCACGCGCCCGTCACCGTCCAAACGTTGAGCGTTTCCACTTCTTCAAAGTCAACCTTGGTGATCTTTCCGGCCTTGTCGGTCGTCACGGTTGCGTATGCGACGGCATTATGACCGTAATAAGCCGCGCCCGCGGTGCCCGCCTTATTCTGCCCGCACCCCGCGAACCCAACCGCGACGGCAACCGACAGAGCCGTCATTAAAATGCCGATAATCAACTTTTTCATATTTTTATTTCTCCTATCTTTTATTATATGAGATTGACAATGAATTGTCAATCGCTTCCTTACATATTGCTTTGCAAAAAATGCACAAAAATTTGTAAGAATCTCACGACGACGGCGGTCGATTCTCACAATTATCCCACGGTATACGAAATCACGTACGCGCCGTTCTCCGCGCGGATATCGGTGATCCGCGCGTCCGCCAAATTCAGCGCGTCCGCAAAGCCGCGGGCCCCGACGTCGCGGCCGCCCACCTTGAGCACCGCCGCGCTCCCGTCCTCCGACCGCTCGGCGATCTCGATATTCAACGCCGCGACGCGGATATCCATTTTGCAGAGAACGTCCAAAATTTCCCCTTTTGTCAGCGCGGCCTGCCGGACGGTTTCCGTACCGACGCGCGGATTGATCTCGGCGGGCGAATCTGCGCCGAGATCGATATCGTTCGGATTTTGACGAGGACCGTCGTTTTTAGAAGCGGATTCGCCGGCCCGCGTTCCGAACGGGGGCGTTTCCGGTACGGGCGCGGGCACAAGCGCATTTTCGGGCACGAGCATTTCCGCTCCTCCGTTCGGATGATCGAGAGGCGGATTCGGAGCGGTTGGCCGACAAGCTGAAAACAACAAAGCGCAAGCGGCCGCGCAGAACAAAAATACCGCCATTCGGATAAACAGTTTCTTCCTCACGGCGGTAGTATTTGCGTTTTAAAAAGAATTTATGAAAAACAAGTTTTTGAAAGAGCGCAAAATACACGGCATTTAACGGCAAAGACGGGCAACAGTTGACAAACCGCCGAAAGGAATGTACTTGCCGTTAAATCATTTGTTGACGCTCAATTTGAAGAACCGCCCCAGCTCCAAAATGCAGTCCGACAGGTTGTCCAATTTGTCGCGCTCGTTCTGCGCTTCGAAGAATTTGCGCAAAAGGGCGTTGACGCTTTCGACGGCCGACTCGTCGCGGCTTTTGTCCTCCGCGCCCTCGATCACAACGCGTTTGGAATACGGATTGAAAAAGGTCAGCCCTTCCTCGCGCATTTCCTTCATGACGCCGAGAACGTAGGACTTTTTATTGAAAATCACGCTGCGGTATTTATTCTGCAACCGAAGCATCCGGCTCTTGTCTCCATTGCCAAGCGAAATTGTGATCGCGCGGACCGACTCGCCCGACGCCTGCCGGATCAGCACCTCGCGGATCAGCTTTTTCAGCTCGTCGTCGCGAAACAGAATAAACGTCTCTTGCCGCCCCGCGTCGCGCTTGATTCCCAATTTTTTGGAATATTCGGGCAGCAGCGAGAGCGCCTTGCTTTGCGCGTAATAATAATTCCGCACGCTGTTGGGCTTGCGGCCGGTTTCCCGCGCGCAAAGCTCGAAAGCTTTTTTGAGGCCCTTGCCCTCCTTCCGCACCTCGTCCGCCAGCGCGAACAGCCTTTTCATTTCCTCGACGGTCCAGTTTTCCATATACGGTTCCTCCGCGTTTTCGATTTCTGTTATAAGTAAACGCGGATAAATTATGTACATGTTTAGAGGATTTATACGTTACGCGAGAGGGGATTTTTCAGTTTCTTTGACCTCTGTCGAAGCGGATCCGGGAACATTTATATATTTTTGAGCATAGCTTTGATTCCAATATTTCTTTCTCTTGATAAACATAACTATGAAAATAAACAGTCCGACAATGTTAGAAAGCAAAAAACCCATAAACAAATAATCAATCGGCAACGTGAACGCGCAAAGCAGGGTGATCCCCAATCCGAGCAAAGCGTTGATAACGGAGGGAATCATAAAGGGCTCGCGTTTATGCGCCCTGCCATACATGGCGATACCGGCGATCGGAAGCTGCAAAAAGTATGCGCCCAGTAAAAAGCTCATCGCGCCCAACCCCAAAAATCGCTGCAAAATAGACAACCGCGATATGAATATCGCATATCCGCCCAAAATACACGCCGCTCCGACAATGAACGTGCCGACGGAGAGAAGAATGTTTTTATATATTTGATTTTCCGCAATTTTCCAATTCCCTTTGGAAATGTTCATGTTGACCCGCGGCGTAACGATATTGAGCCATACCCAGGATATCGTAAAGCAAGCTTGGATCAAGGTTATCGTGATACCGACCTTACCGGCCAGCGCGGGATCATAAACCGCAAAAGCGATAGGCGTATAGATTTGGAATATAAAATACCCCGAACCCCAACTGATCGCATACCGCCAGATCAAGCGCATGAACTCCTTGAACCATTTATAACCGCTCTCTATTTTGACGCGGAGCATGTGAAAAAAAGGTTTGGAAAACCGAACAAGCAATAATACCGCGTTGACGGCAACGCCCGCAAGCGCGCTGATCGCAAGCGTGTATAAACTGAATTTCAAAATCAACAGCGCGCAGGTCGTCGCGGTCAGCACCATATTGCCGAACAGTCTGTTCCGCTGTATCTTCCCGATTTGGCCGCAGCCTTCGAAAAAGGATAAAAGGGAATTGATGATAAAATTGAAGCCGGTGGCGACAACATATAAAACCCACGGAATAATCCAATCTCCGATGTTCCCGTGCGTATTTAAAACGACGACGCCCACGCCGAAGACGATCGGAAACGCCACGGCGGTGACGACGACAGCCCACTTCACGATAAAACGGAACAGCGAAATAATCCGCTCCAAATGCGCTTTATCGCCGACCAAAAGACCCCGATCGTTAAAGGACAAATGCGCGTATTCGTGCGCGGAAAACTGCGCGACGATCGTCGTAAAGCCCAAATCGGCAAAGGTTCCCAAAGCGGCAAGGCTGCCGAACGTGAACCAATAACCTTGAACCGTTTCGCTCAAAAAAAGCGGTATCAGTAACAGCAACAAGGGGCCTTTTATAATACTGAAAACGCTGTTGAGTAACGACGAAACGGCGTCGCCCGCAAACTTTCTTTTTTCTTGTTGATCGGGATTCATCTTTCCACCCTTTTCAACGATTCGGCCACCGTCCGTATTCCTTCTTTAAAGGGAATCTCCGGCCTAAAACCTGTATCGGCGGTAAACTCCGCGATATCGGCGCAAAGATACCGTATTGCCCCGTCCGACAAGGGAATGCCGCCAAAATTAAGCTTCGATTCTCCGTTCCCTATGACATCGTACATATCGAAAATATAACTTTTAAGCGGTCGGCCTTCGCCGGTGCCGACCGGATACGTTTTACCGTTTACGCCTTTCGCCGCGATCGCATAGAATGCCCGCGCCGCGTCCGTACTGTAAATATAATCCCAAATCTGTTCTCCGCTCGACAAATCGCATTTTTTCCCCGCAAGCATTTTATGCGCTATATCCATGACCATCGTGCGGGGACTATCGCCCGGTCCGTAAGCGCTCAAAATCGCTCCCCAATTAAACCCGATTTCCAAACGGGCGGCCAATATGCTTCCCAATTGGCGGGAGGCCGCTTTGGCGACACCATACGGTGTCAGCGGCCGACTGGGGGTACGGCAGGAAATCTTTTCGCCGACGGACATTAAACCAAACTCCGCTTGACTGCCCGCGCCGACAAACTTTTCGCACCCTAAATCTTTTGCCGTTTGAATCGCCGCCAACGTATTGATCATATCCGCGCTCTGCAAAAACACATCGTCGCGCGCCGGTCCGTATACACCCTGCCAAGCGAAATGGAAAAAAACGTCGAACCGCTCCGTTAACCCCATATGACAAAGAGATCGTATATGATTGATATCGCACTCGCATACCCGGACGAGGGACGATTGCACGAGTCTGTTTTTTTTCAGCGATCCGGGTCTAACGACGGCGAGAACCTGAATACCGTCTTGAACAAGCAACCGCACAAGCTCGCTTCCGATGAAACCGGAAGCCCCCGTAACGATCGCCCTTTTTATTTGAATCCAATCCCGCATGTTTATATCGAATCCCGCCTTTCCGGAAGAACGGCGTTCTCCGTCACGATCCGTATAATATCGCGGGCGGACAAATTATACGCCTTACGCAGATACGCCTGACTTCCGACTGTCGAAACATAGGTATCTTGAAGCCCCATTCGAATCAGTCTTGTTCCGATTCCGGCATCGCAAATGACCTCCGCCAGCGCCGATCCAAATCCGCCGGCGAGATTGTGCTCTTCCAAACTGATCACCGTATCGTAGCCGGACAGAATTTCCGCCGTTTTCACCGTATCGATCGGCTTGACGCACGGAAAGGTCGCGATACCGCAATCGATCCTGTTCCGAAGCAATTCGTTTCTTGCGGCTACCGCCTCGAAAATAATCGTGCCGATACCGCAAATGAGAATCCTTCCGCCGCCGTAATAGAGAAGCGGCGCGCCAGGAACATATTCGTTCAAGGCCGCCGTCTCGAAAGCAACGGCCGATTTATTGATTCGTAAGTATGCGGTTTCGCGAGCATCGATAATGCTTCGACGGAATACCATCTCTAATTCGTTTTTATCAGCCGGAGAAAAAACGGACACGCCGGGCAAGGCCCGTATGGCAGCCAAATCCTCGGTCGCATGGTGGCTCATGCCCAACGACCCGTATTCGAAGCCCGCGCCGTTGGAAATAAACGTAACGTCTAATCGATGATACGCGCAATCGTTCCGTATCTGTTCCAAACAGCGCAACGACGGAAAATTACACAGAGAATAGACGAAAACCTTTTTCCCTCTCTTGGCTAAACCCGCCGCTACGCTTGCCATGTTTTGTTCGGCAACTCCCGCATTGATAAATTGATTGGGAATGTTTTCCGCAAAGCGTTCTATACAGCTGTAACCCAAATCGCCGATTATGAGAACGATATTCCTATCCTGTACGGCATGCGCATAAATCAAATCAAAAAGCCTGTTCCTCATTGCGCCTCCAATTCCGCAAGCGCGTTGGCAAAAAACTCATTTTGCGGATCACGGTAATGCCACAACATATTATTCTCCATAAAGGAAACGCCTTTGCCTTTGACGGTATGCGCGATTATGCAAACGGGCTTGTCTTTTTTTCTTTTCAACAGAGCCGCCGCTACGCTCGCGTGATCATGCCCGTCGATTTCTACGGTTTCCCAACCGAAAGCCCGCCACTTACCGCCCAAATCGCCCAAAGAAATCGTTTCGTCGCAAGTGGTAATCGCTTGATACTTGTTTCTATCGACAATTACGGTGAAATTATCCAATCGGTAATGTCGAGCCAGCAACGCGGTTTCCCATACGCTGCCCTCCTCACATTCCCCGTCTCCGACCAGCGCGTAAATATGACTGTCCCTGCCATCAAGCTTATCCGCGACCGCCATACCGCAAGCGACGCAAACGCCGTGTCCGAGCGAGCCCGTCGAAAATTCTATCTTATCCATGCCGACATGCGACACATGGCCCGAAAGCAAACTGCCGTCCAAATAATAGCTGTCTATATCGGCTTGGCCGATATAGCCCTTCTCAAATAAAGCGGCGTATACCGCGCTCCCCGCATGACCTTTGCTCAAAATAAATACGTCGTGTTTTTCCTCCCGCAGAATCCGGTTATACAGAACCGCCAAAATATCGGTGCAGGAAAAAGCGGCGGCAATATGAGAGGCTTTCGCTTTGCTGATCATTTTTAGTATATTGATACGCATCCGCTTGGAAAAAAGCTTATCGGTCATTTTTGCGCTTGCTCCTTCGTTTTAGTCATTCGCCGCCTCCGTATAGTCCCGAATCTGCGCGGCCGTCGTCTTTTTCATATCCTTGCCGGCCCTGTGCGCCTTGCTCCACTCGACCGTTTTTTGAATCGCCGTCTCGACGCTCCAAACGGGCCGCCAACCGAATCTCGCTTTTATCCTGCTGCAATCCAACTTCAAAAAGTTAGCTTCATGCGGCCCGTTCGCCGGTTTGTATGCGGATTTTAAGCCTTCGCCCCACGCGCGGCAAAAGCATTCCGCCAATTTTCCCGTAGCGACGCAATCGCTCTCGTCCGGCCCCACGTTGTACCAATCGGCAAATTCCGGATCGCCGTATTGCCGTTCGGCTATCAGCAGGTAAGCGAACAACGGCTCCAAAACATGCTGATAGGGGCGCGTCGAATGAGGATTGCGCACTTCGACGGCCCGTCCGCCCAAGGCGGCGCGCACACAGTCGGGTATGATGCGGTCGACCGCGAAATCGCCGCCTCCGATCACATTGCCCGCCCTCGCCGTGGAAACCGCCGTTTTTTGATCTTTGAAAAAACTGTTGCGGTAGCCGTGCGTCGCCAGCTCGCTACACGATTTAGAATTGCTGTACGGATCATAGCCGTCGAGCGGTTCGTCCTCCCGATAGCCCCATTCCCATTCCCTGTTGAGATACACCTTATCGGTCGTTACGTTCAGAAACGATCGGACGGTTGCGGACTTTCGGACGCATTCCAAGAGATTGACCGTGCCCATCACGTTGGTTTCATAGGTAGAGCGGGGATCGGCGTAGCTTTCCCGAACGAGCGGCTGGGCGGCTAAATGCAAAACGATTTCCGGTTGGAATTGATCAAAGGCGGCTTTCAGTTTCCCGTAATCGCGAATGTCGCCGACGATCGATCGCATTCCCCGTCCGACCGAAACGATCTCAAAAAAACTCGGATTTGTGGGCGGCGTCAAGGAATAGCCGCAGATTTCGGCGCCGAAGGACTTCAAAATCTCGGCCAACCAACCGCCCTTAAAGCCCGTATGGCCGGTTAGAAAGACTCTTTTCCCTTTCCAAAAAGCACGGCTTACCATTTGACCCACGGCGCCTCTCCTTTGGTCAACAAACCTTCCAACAACTGCTTATCGCGCAGGGTATCCATGCATTGCCAAAAGCCCGTATGCTTATACGCCTTTAGCTGATTCTCCTTCACGCATCCTTCCAACGGCTCTTTTTCAAAAACAATGCCGTCGCCTTGAATGAGGTCGAAAATCCGCGGCTCCAGAACCATAAAGCCGCCGTTGATCCAACCGCCGTCCTCTTTGCTCTTTTCTTTAAAGGCCCGGATATCGCCGTTATGCTCTATATCCAAAACGCCCCACCGTCCCCCCGGCTGTATCGCGGTTATAGTAGCCGTTTTTTTGTGCGCTTTATGGAATTTGACCAACGCGCCGAGATCGACGTCGCTCACGCCGTCGCCGTAGGTCAGCATAAAAGACTCGTCGCCGACGTATTTTTGCACGCGCTTTACCCTGCCGCCCGTCATCGTGTCCACGCCCGTGTCCACAAGCGTGACGCGCCACGGCTCGGAAACGTTGTTGTGGACCGTGATATCGTTCTTGCCGTTCTTGAAATCGAACGTGATATCGGAACGATGCAAGAAATAATTGGAAAAGTATTCCTTAATAACGTAACCCTTGTATCCGCAACAAACGATGAAATCGTTGAAACCGTAATGGCCGTAGCTTTTCATGATATGCCAAAGAATAGGCATACCGCCGATTTCGATCATCGGCTTCGGCTTTAAATGACTTTCCTCGCTGATGCGGGTTCCGTACCCGCCCGCAAGCAATACGACTTTCATACTTTTTCACCTCTGTTGATTATCTTTCTGCGGGTGATTCTTAAAAAATGAAGAAAGCGTTTGGGCAGGAAGCACGAGATAAATAACGCCCATCTCATTTTAAACGACAACATATAGTGTATCGCTTTCAAATGCCCCAAATATTTAAAGAGATTGACCTGACCGCACTCCCTCATAAATAAGATAAAATAAAGCCCGTTGAGATAAGCAAAATGCGTTTCGATAAAATGCTTTTTGGCTCTTTTCGAGTATATTTTGTTAAACAGTTTAATGCATTTGTATATTTGGAGCACAAAGAGATAAAAAGCTCTTTTCGAAGTTTCATTCTTGGCTGTTTGGGCGAGAATTGTGCCTGTCGCGCTTATCCATTTTACCGATAAGCCTGATTTAACCGCACCGTTATAAGCCAAGCACAAATGCAAAAAATCCGTATCGTAATATCGAGCCGCGTCCTCGTGCTCAAAAATCTTCCCGTTGAAAATGATTCCGCTCATATGTGTTAAATGAGAACCGATTTTCAACATCCATTCATTATAATCATAAAATACGGTATCCCCGACAGGCACGCGCTTCCCTTCGCCGACATTCGTATTGACGTTAATCAAAATGTATTCTTGATCGCCGTAAACGGCAATGAGAACATCATTTAACGTCGCTTCTACAATCAGGTCGTCGTTGCCAACGAGCCAAGCGTATTGCGTTTTGCTCATTCTCAAAACTTTATAGCAATTTCTGTCATATCCCTCATTGCTCTGATTCTTATCATAAAAAATATACGGATACCTTTCTTGAAATTCTTTTACCGTTTGCTCCGTCCCGTCCGTGGAGGCATTATCCGAAATACAGATCGGAAGATTGTGTTTCGATACGATGGGCAAAAGATGCATAAGATTCTCGCGAAGTTTTATCTCTCCGTTATAAGTCGGAATACATATGGACAAAGATTTATTCAATTCTGTTCCCATGACACTTGAATTCTAACACATGGACATGACTTTGTCAATAAAAAACATTTTAATATTTGACTTAACGAAATTTTTTCCGTATAATATAACGATATGGAAAAAGTTTTATCGGTTATCGTCCATGTCTATCATTTTGCTTTTTAATCAATATCTACTGAACTGCTTTGTCTAGAATTTTGTTGAATATATTGACGGCTATCTGATTTGAAAAATTTTTTTCATAGATATCCCGACTATATTCATTAAAAACGCTTATATTATGATCGGCAATTTTTTTGTTGATTTTTTCAATAAACTCATCCGCCGTATTACAAAGACCTCCGACCTTTTCAAAATCCAAATCATAGCCCTCAAACGCTTCATTCGATCCAAAAATAGTTTTACCGTACATAAGCGCTTCCGCCGTTTTGATCTTCATCCCTGACCCTTCAAAAATCGGCATGACAATAAAGTCCGAATCGAGTATGTATTGTTTCATATCCGGCACCGCTCCAAGAATCTCTGTCCTGTCGCCGGAAAGTTCATCTTTATATTTGTCGAAACCAACCCCGACGATTTTCAAATTACAACTAATTTTGTCCAACACATTTCTTATAAACCATCGAATACCGTTATAATTCGGGGCAAAACTCGATCCGAAAAACAACGCATTCTTTATACCGTTTTTTTTCTGGAATAAAATATATTCTTTGTCCTGAATCGAGAAATCATCCTGAAACGTGGCCGGAATTATATGAGCTTTATCAGCACAAAAATATTTTGCATACAGCCTTGACGCTTCTTTCTTGTCTCTTTCATTCAAAAAAATTACGGCGTCCGAATATTTAAGACACTTTTTTTCGGATTTCATTACGGCGTTCGCTTTCAGTCTGTTTTTTAAACTTATTTTTTCAACTTCCTTTAAATAAGTGATTTCTACGTTGTGGAAAAAAGTTATGACTCTGACCTTGTATTTTTTGATTTTCGGGATAATTCCTCCAAAAAAAGAATTATTTATGAAAACAATGTCGCATTTTGACTTTTTTATTTCATTTAAAATAGTTCTTTCGCCTTTTTTTCCCGTGCATAAAGGTATGCTTGATGTGAAAAAATTAAAAACCTTTTTTAGAAAGCTTTTTTTCTCCATCTCCATTTCCGACAAAATCACTTCGCCGCATTTTTTGAGACACTCATAATTCCTTATACTACAAATGGCGCCGCCACCATACTTGTGATTTTTATCAAGGCCGGGAATAAATAAAATTTTATTCATTTTCTTTTGACATCTCCTTTTACATCCATCATAGGCACGCTCTTCTCAATCGCCGTATTTATCTCGACAAAATAATCTTTAAACCATGGGTGCTTTTCATAGCCGATCTTAATTGAAAAGCATATTAATATATGGCGTATACCCCACTTGGTACAACATTTGATAAACAAACATTGCTATATATAAGCAGTACATTGAAGCAAGCATTGCCTTTTTTCTAACCACATTATTATAGCCGCTCAATTTCCCGTTGAAAACTATGCGTTTTTGTTTATATGCCAACATAGGAATAAGCAACGCAATCAAAAATCTCGCTGCAATCGTCAATCGTGCCATAAAAAATTCAATAGGAATAGCAATATAGAATAGCGTTAAAAAAGCATATGTTAAGAAAATACAATTCGTTTCATGATCCTTGCTTGATTTGTGGTAGAAATATAACAAGATTATAAACTCTGTAAGTCTTGACGCAAATCCGAATGTAAAAACATTCAAATCCGAATAAACCGTAATTTTTTTCAAAATTACATGCAATATCTCTAATGAAAGAACATATGAAAGCAAAATACGTGCGCCTATCGCGAATATTAAAAGAAGCCACAGTATGTATGAAATATTTTTTACGCCTTTTTGTATCCGCCTTTTCTTACTGTGTTGCACATATACAAGAATTATAATAATTAACGATCCGACCGCACTTGCCATATGCAAGAAAATGCCTATAAACGACAACAAAATAGGGATTACTGCTTGCTTCTTGTGAAAAATGCAGTGTAACGAAAATATAAAGATCGCAACTCCGGCAAATTGCCTGTAACTGGAAATTAGATGTAAAATGAGCCCCATATATATTAACGCAAATGTATAAAGCCATTTGTCCGTAAAAGTACCGACGGAGTAGATTAACAATATCAAGAAAAATGATAAAAAAACTACACGGAAAAAATTATAGGAAAAGAACATGGAAAAAATACGATTAACCAATAAATAAAACCACTCACCATGTATTTTACTGAAAGATACCCCTTTTTCAACATTCCAATATATTTCGCCGTAACTTCTGTAATCCGCACCGTTTTCGCTACAAATAAAAAGAACGATAAATAGTACGATAAAAACAACCCCGACTCTTTTCCTTTTTTTGAGAAATAGGGCTACTGTTAAAATTGTTAAAAATATAATATATATCGGCTCGATTTTATACATTATCTCTCCATACGTTGAAAATTTCGAGATGCCTTTCCGCCATTTTCGTGTATGTATAATCCTTGATCAAATCAAGATTATACCGCGACATGGCCGACAGTTTCTCATCGTTAAAAATGACCCGCCTTATTCTATCGGTAAGCGCATTCACATCGTCAACATCGATCAAATAGCCGTTTATGCCGTCCTTTACAAGCTCCAATCCCGCGTTGCATTTATTTGTCGTAATGACCGGCAATCCGACCGCCATCGCCTCGTTGACTACAAGCCCCCATATGTCTTCTCTCGTAGGCAAAACAAATAAATCGCTCGCTTTATAATATTTTGTTAAATCCGCTTTTTGAAGATGTTTCATAAAATGGATCTTACTATTCTGCCCAACTAAATCCAAGTATTCGGCATTCGGCTCTCCGCCGATTATGTATACCCCGATATCATCGTCAATAAGCGACTTCGCGGCTTTCAACAGAGTGGCAATACCCTTCCTTTCAATAAATGCACCGACTGTAATAATTATTTTTTTTTCATGAATTCCCAATTCTTCTCTCAACGCCGACCTTTCTTTTGCAGGCAACTCACTTGCAATATCATCGATTCCAACCGAACTGAACGGATAAACAAAAATCCTTTCTCTGTTTGCGCCGTAATATTCAAGCTGTCTAACCGAATTTTGCCCGCTGGTAATCCACGCATCCGCTTTGCCGATTAAAAACTTTTTATACCACTTTTTTATAACCGACTCTTTTTCCGGAATAAATGCGCCGTCGGAATTCAGAATAAACGGTATCTTTTTTTTATGTAGATATTTAATCGCGATCTGTTGAGTAGGCGTAGCGTAGCCGCCGAGAACAATAATATCGTAATTATCGGTTAAATATTTCTTTGCATTGCGACATTTTGCCGCATCGACAGCCGTTTGTTTCCCGTTAAGATAAATTTCCGAATATGTCGTTGCCGAAAATTCTTGCCAACCGACAACTCTATTGCTTGCACTTTTCAGTTCAAAAACAACGGTCAATTCACATAACCGCCCCAATGCGTTAAAAAAACACACTCTATACGGACTGGGTATATTTGTCAGAAATAAAACCTTTATCATTTAAGCCTCCATCATACTGTTGTAACCTTCGACATATTTCTTGTAACACGTTATTTTAGTCAGTTCGGCTTGCATAAGGCTACAATCCCTCCCGTCCCGTTAAAAACAAACGGAAATCCGCGAAAGTCGCGCCCCATGAAAAAGGCTTATCATATCCGAAACTTTTCTCTTTCAGCCGCTTCAAATCGTCAACCGTCACTTTCGCCGCCGAATCCCGCAACAGCAGTACCCCCTCCCCCGCGACCTCTGGGATAGACGAACGATTCAGAGCGACGACGGGACAGCCGCATTTCTGCGCCTCGACGACGGGAATACCGAAGCCCTCGTATTCGGATAGGTATAATAACGCCCGCGCACGGTTGTAGAGCAAGCATAAAACCTGCTCGTCGGCAAAAGGAATATGCACATGGCGGGACAGCGCACCGCCGAGCAGGTTTTGTTCGGATGGCGACAACGGCCCGCCGCCGACCGAAACCATGCGAAAGGCGTCGGGCAACCGCTTAAAAATCTCTGCGGCCTTATCCCAATTTTTATAGCCCGCCCGCGCGCCCACATACAACACGAATTCGCCGGCTGCCGCGTCCGCTTGCTCCGGCGTCAACAGCGCCGAAGCCGCAGCTATTTCCCCGTCCGTCATTTTACGGTAGTTCTCACCGACGCCGTTATAGATGACGCGCGCCTCCTGCCCTTTGCGTAATCCGACAAATTTATCCAAATCGCGGCGCGTGTTTTCGGAAATGCAAACGATTTTTTCGGATTTCCCGATCGCCTTGTATTTTTGGTGCGTGTGAATCCGTTTGCGCAAGCCCTTTGCGTAATACTCGTAAGTAAAATCATGGACGACCGTCACGTTGACGGCATTTTTATTTTTGCTGTAACGATAATAACTTGAAACAAAATAATGCGCTTCGTTTTCCTTATAATTCAACGCGCGGTAACGGTTAAACCGTTTGCGGATTTTCAAGGTTTTCACGCCGGACAGATCGAGCTTCGCATAAAAGATATTCTCTTTTTTCAGACCGCTGTCAATCAGGACGGTATCGAAACGGCCGTCGCTCAAAAACCGACGCAACAATTCATACCAATAGACCGATATCCCGCCCGCCTTTTGCAGGTCGAAAATAACCGTATCGATATATATTTTGATTTTTCCGTTTTTCGGTTTTATATCCATTTTTTTATTGATAGGGCTTTCCCCTTTAAGGCGACCGTCTATTTCAGGAATCGTTGCAAATAATCCGCATACGCCAATGCGATCCCTTCCTCTAACGCAACCTTGTGCCGCCAGCCCAAAGCGTGAATGCGCGACACGTCGAGCAGCTTGCGCGGCGTGCCGTCGGGCTTGGACGGGTCGTATGCGATTTGACCGCCGTATCCCAAAACTTTGGCCACCGTTTCGGCCAATTCCGTGATCGTTACGTCCTCGCCCGTGCCGACATTGATCGTGCGCGAATCGTCGTAATTGTTCATCAGAAATACGCACGCTTCCGCGAGGTCGTCCACATAGAGAAACTCACGGCGCGCCTCGCCCGTGCCCCACACTTCGACCGAAGGGCGGCCTTGCTCCTTCGCCGCGTGTACCTTGGCGATCAGCGCGGGCAACACGTGCGAGGCGCTCAAATCGTAATTGTCCCCCGGCCCGTATAAATTGGTGGGCATACAGCTGATATAATTCGCGCCGTATTGGCGGTTATAGTATTCGCACATCTTTAGGCCCGCGATTTTGGCGAGGGCGTAGGCCTCGTTGGTCTTTTCCAACGCGCCCGTTAAAAGGTACTCCTCTTTAATCGGCTGCGGGCAGTCGCGGGGGTAGATACAACTCGAGCCCAAAAATAACAGCTTCTTTACAGCGTATTTGTGCGCCGCGCCGATCGCGTTGACCTCGATTTGCAAGTTGACGCGGATAAAATCCGCCGGATACGTGTCGTTCGCCGCGATCCCGCCCACCTTGGCCGCCGCCAAAAAGACATACTCCGGTCGGACCTTTTCAAATAGGTCGTACACCGCCTGTTGGCGCGTCAAATCGGCGGCTTGCCGGTCTGCCTTTACAATCCGCGTATAGCCCCGCTTTTCGAGGGTGCGGACGATCGCGCCGCCCACCATGCCGCGGCCGCCAAGTACGGCGATTACGGAATCCTTGTGCATCATAATTTTACGCCGAATTCACGGCAATCGCTCTCCACCATGCGGTTGACCAGCGCCGCAAAATCCACCTTTCGTTTCCAGCCCAGCATTTTTTCCGCCTTGGCCGGGTCACCGTGCAGTAAATCCACTTCGGTCGGGCGGAAATAGCGGGGATTGATGCTGACGTACTCGCGCCCATCCTTTTTGCCAAAGCCCTTTTCCTCCGTGCCCGCCCCTTTCCAAACGATTTCGATTCCCGCCCGTTTAAAAGCGAGCTCGACAAACTCGCGCACGGTATGTGTTTCCCCGGTCGCGAGCACGTAATCGTCGGGCTTGTCCTGTTGCAGCATCAGGCGCATTCCCTCGACATAGTCGGCGGCGTGCCCCCAATCGCGCTTGGAGTCCAAATTGCCGAGCGACAGCGTTTCCTGCTTTTTGGCCAAAATCGCCGCGACCGCCCGCGTGATCTTGCGCGTCACAAAGGTTTCGCCGCGCCGTTCGGATTCGTGGTTGAACAAAATGCCGTTGCAAGCGTATAAGCCGTAAGCTTCGCGGTAATTGACCGTGATCCAATAGGCGTACAGCTTGGCCGCGCCGTAAGGACTGCGCGGATAAAACGGCGTCGTTTCGCTCTGCGGCGCGGTGCCGGGCATGCCGCCGAACAGCTCCGACGTGGAAGCCTGATAAAAGCGGGTTTTCAATTTATTCTCCCGAATCGCGTCCAGCAGGCGCAACGTCCCCATCGCGTCCACCTCGGCCGTGTATTCGGGCACCTCGAACGAAACCTGCACGTGGCTTTGCGCGCCGAGGTTATAAATCTCGTCGGGTTGTATTTTTTCCAACAAACGATTCAGATTGCTCGAATCGGTCAGATCGCCGTGATGCAGGAACAGCGTCCGGTTGCCGATCTCTTTGTCCTCGAAGAGATGATCGATCCGCTTCGTATTAAAAGTACTCGCGCGGCGGATCGTGCCGTGTACCTCGTACCCTTTGGAGAGCAAAAGTTCGGTCAGATAGCTGCCGTCCTGCCCCGTGATACCCGTGATAAGCGCTTTTTTCTTGTTCATTTTTCTTTCCCGTTTGACGTGTTTTGTATTCTTAAACTATTTGGACAATACATATTTAGCCGCTTCGATGATAAAGTTGTTCAGCCTATATACCTTATAACCGTTACGTTTATAAATCCTATTTCTTATTTTAACTCTTTTTAGCATTTTACGCAAGGATTTTTTATTGCTTACGCCGCCGAGACGAAAATTCGCCAATACCTCGTTCAAAATGCAAACCTTATACCCCGCCCGCCGCACGCGCAGCATAAAGTCCAAATCGTCGTATATACTATCGACGGCGTATTGCTGCACGGCGTAAACGGTCCGTTTGACAAACGTGGTCGGGTGATTCCAAAAGCGGGTGTTAAACCGTTTCGTATGTTTGGACTTTTTGATGTATTCCTTACCGCTGCCGAAGATCCGCAAGTCCCCGTACATCACATCAAAATCCGTTCTTTGATAAAAGGCGGCAACCTTTTCAAGGGCGTCCGGCATATAATAATCGTCGCTGTTGATGATGCCCGTAATTTCGCCCGAAGCGCGCCCGATTCCCTTGTTCATCGCATCGTAGATGCCTTTATCCGGCTCGCTGACGATCTCAAACCGACAGCCCTTTTCGGCAAACTGCGCGGCATAACCTTGCGCGATCGAAACGGTATCGTCGCCGCTCTGCCCGTCGACAATGATATATTCCATATTTGGATATGTTTGGTTCAACACGGATTCGATCGTTTCCGCGATCGTCGCCGCGCTGTTGAAGCTGACCGTTATAATGGAGATTAACACATCGCTCATTTCGCCAAATCCTTAAACCGTCCGGCTTGTTCTATATCGGCGATATACAGCGCGCCGTCCTTTTCGAGGACGACAAGATTTTTTAGGCCGACGGCGTAAACGGGACGCGCGACGTCGATAAAATTGTTTGCGCAATCTAAAAGGCGCACGGCGGCGGTATCGCCGCCCGTTTCGCCCGCCCGCGCGATATGATTGCCGTTCCCGTCCTTTGGGGAAGCCTCGTAAAAGGACGGAAAGCCGCCCACGTCGCGCCAATCGAGGTCGGCGTATACCATAGCCATGCGGCGGCTGCGTTCGGCCACAGCGTAATCGAACGAAATTGAAACCGCGTTCGGGAAATTCCGAAGAGCGTCCGCATAGGTTCCGCGGAAAAAAGTGTCGAACAGCTCCGGCTTATGCGCTTTCAGCTCCTCTTTCAGCGTCGCCGCCGTGAAACAGAACATGCCCGAATTCCAATAGTATCGGCCCGACGCGACGTATTCCTTCGCCGTTTCTAAATCCGGCTTTTCCACAAACCGTTCGACGTCGGCGTAATCCTGTTTCCCGCGCGGCGGAACCTTTATGTAACCGTAATTCGTTTCGGGCAAGGCCGGCGCAATCCCCAGCGTGACGATCTTGCCCGCCGACGCCAATTCCGCGCTCCGCCTTACATATAGGTCGAACCTCTCCTGCGGGTCGATCAAATGATCCGCCGTACCGACGAATATCGGCTCCGCCGCTTGCCCGGATCCGATAAGCTTTTCCTCGATATATTTCACCGCGAGCGTGATCGCGGGCGCAGTGCTCCTACGGCAAGGCTCGCCCAAAATATGCGCCCCGTCCGCACCGATTTCCCGCAGCTGCTCCCGCATGAGCGGAACATATTTCTCCGCGGTGACGATCACGAGATCGTTCGTCGCCGCCGCGTTGCGGTAGCGGCGAACGGCGTGCTGAATCAGAGAATATCCGCCGACTCCGATGAATTGTTTGGGGCGGTCCTCGGTGGACAAAGGGAACAAACGCGTCCCGCCGCCGCCCGCCATGACGACGATTTTCACGGCTCCACGCTCCTTTTCACGCTCTCCGCGTTGCCGGCGATTTGATACGCGCCGTTAAAATGCGCGGACATGTGTTTGTCGTAGGTCAGATTGCCGAACAGCTTGCGCGCGGCTGACAGGAACGGATAGGCCAACCAAACGGCGGGATTCCATAAGCGGCTTTGCCGCAACCTTTTCCCTTTTAGAGCGGCGATTTCCGCAACCAATGCGGAGGTGTTAAAATAATCGGGGTTTTGGGGGAAGAACAGGCCGCCGGAACCCTCCTCGACAAGCAGTCGGATAAATTCGCAAAGATTGTCGATGTGCAGCATACTGCGGTAGTTTTTCATTTTAGGAAAAAACGGGGCTTTGACCGCAAGCCGAACGAGGCGCGGAAAATTGCCCTTGCACCCCGCGCCGAAAATCATCGGCGGGCGCAGGATTGCGACTTTGAAAGTATCGCCGTTCATCGCCTGCAAAGCGAGATCGGCACGCCGCTTGCTGTCGCCGTAACAGCCTTTGATCTTGGGTCGCGTGTCCGCCGTAATATGGCGTTTTTTAACGCCGTTATAAACCAGCATGCTTGACATGAAAATAAATTGAGGCACGTTCGCCGCGTACGCCTTTTCGGCGGTTTCAATCGCAAGCTCGGTATTGACCTTATAATAAAGCGCGGCGTCCTTTTTTTTACCGATATCGTGCGCGATCCCCGCGACATGGAACACGCAGTCGTAGCCCGAAAAATCGAACGCCCGCCACGCGTCGCCTATCATATCGAGAACCGTCACGGCATGACCCGCCGCCGTCAGCCGCTTTTCGACCGCGCCGCCGACGTAGCTGTTCGCACCGGTGATGAGAATGCGTTTCATTCGGCGTCCTCCTTTGTCATACGGTCGGGGATTTCTCCACTCCGCTCGCTATCGCTCGCTTCGGTCGAGATGACAGAAGTCGTTTGTCCTTCCGCGGGGGATTCTTCTAATGTACAATTCACAATGCACAATTCACAATCGGCCTTGTCCTCTGTCGATGGGGTTTCTTCACTGCGTTCAGAATGACAACCGATACCCGTTCGCTGTTCCCCGTTCCCTCTGTCAGTTGTCAGTTGACAGTTATCGGTTGGATTTAACGCGTCGTTCACTATCCACTGTTCACTATCCTCAACTTGTCCCTTGCCGACGCCGCCCTCGACGACGCCGTCGGATTTAAAGACCTTTCCGATCGTTTTGAAGAAAATTTTTACGTCGAAGAAAAATCCCATGCGGCGGACATATTCGCCGTCCAAGGCCGCCTTAGCGGGGATTTCAAGCTCGTCGCGGCCGTTGACCTGCGCCCAACCGGACAGGCCCGGACGGACGCCGTTCGCGCCGTACTTGTCGCGCTCGGCGACCAGATCGTCCTGATTCCATAACGCGGGACGCGGGCCGATAACGCTCATCTTGCCGAACAGGATATTGAGGATTTGCGGCAACTCGTCCAAGCTCGTTTTACGCAAAAACCGGCCCGTGCGCGTGATATAGCGGTTCGGGTCGGTCAACAAATGCGTCGGCGTGTCCTTCGGGGTATCGATGCGCATCGTACGGAACTTATAGATTGTAAAGAACTTCTTTTTGCGGCCCACGCGTTCTTGCCGGAAAAGCACCGGCCCGCGGGAATCAAGTTTGATCGCGGCGATGAGTATGAGAAAAACCGGCGATAACAACAGCAAACCTAAAAACGCCGAAAGCACGTCCATAACCGGTTTGAGAAAGTAACGGTACATCGCAAATATTATAACATGTTCGGAACGGACAGTCAAACATAAGGGGAAGAATAATTATATATTCGCTCTCCCGCGGACATATACTGATAGTATGCCCGATACCCGGCCCAACTTCTTTATACATCTCCGAAGCGAATTCGATTGCCTGCTGCATGTGAACGGCGCGTTCGCGGGACGCTTGCCGGCTTCGGGCGGGCTACCCGATTCGCGGGATTTTATCCATATCGAGGCCGGGTACGGCGAGGTTTTGGCCGTTACCGCCGCGCCGCTGTCGTTCGACAAGGAGTTCGGTTGGAAACGGTTGCCCGTGTCCTGTATGCTGACGGCCGGATCGCGGGCGGTCTGCAACGTATCCGAACGGCCGTCCGCCGCCGCCTTGACCGTAACCGGCGCGAACGCGCAAGCGATCAGGCTGCCGAAGAATCATTACGAGGTTTTGCTGACCGAAGAAATTTTGTACGGCTATTGCCCGCCCACGCCCGCCGCGCAAAACGAATTCTATTTCCGCAACGAACGGCATATCGTCACGGTGTTTAAAGATACGCTGAATCAAGCCGTCTGCGAAGGCGGCGGCCGCCTGTATGTCCACGTATTGCCCGTGCGGTACATCCACGAACAAACGACGTTTGAAACCGACGGGCAAACGCTCATCGTCAAAATCGGCGGCACGGTGCGGGGAATGCGGTATTTGGCCGCGATCGCTTTCGACGGCGAATACCGGCAGGAGATCAATCTTTTGGCCGACCGGTTGGAAACCGAAGGAAACGAAATCCAAACGCTGACCCAACGGCGCGATATCGCCCATCGCGCCGCCGTGATGACCTACGCCCTGTCGGAGGGCCGCTACGAGCTGAAAAACAAATACATGGTCTATTTGTCGGACGGGCCGCGCAAGCCCCTGCACGACCGTTTTATTCCCTACGCGCTGTTCGAAGCCGTTAAGGCCGGAGATTACGCGGAAGCACGCTCCTTTTTAACGGAGGATTTAGCGGCCGTGATCAAGGATGACGGCGCGTTGGCGGATTTCTTCGATCCGTACGACGTTGTGCGCGAAAATGCCTATTATGACGATCATAAAAACGCCGTTCTCCTGACGGGGAACGGCAAGGGCGATTTGTTGGAATTGTCGGTTTGGGACGGAAAGATCGACAATATGCGCATCCTGTAATCTATGTTCCGGCGTAAATTATTTAAAAGAACAGGCGCGCCGCAATCGCGCAACAGTTGATGAGCCGCTGAAAGGAATGTAGTCAAACCTACATGACCGAGGCGGCGGGTTGAGCCGTCAAACCGCTTGCGGTTTGTCAGGGCGAGCAAGGCATAGCCGCCGCGTAGCCCGCAAAGAGGCGAAACCCAAACGTAGTCCGAATCCGGCGATGCCTGTTCTTTTCAAATTATTCGCCGATGATCTTGATCAGAATCCGTTTCGGGCGTTTGCCGTCGTACTCGCCGTAAAAGATTTGTTCCCACGGGCCGAAGTCCAACTTGCCGTCGGTGACGGCGCAAACGACCTCGCGGCCCATCAGTTGGCGTTTCAGGTGCGCGTCGGCGTTGTCCTCGTAACCGTTGTGCGCGTACTGCCCGTAGGGCTTTTCGGGCGCGAGCTTTTCCAGCCATTGCTCAAAATCTCCGTGCAAGCCCCGCTCGTCGTCGTTGATAAAGACGCTGGCCGTAATATGCATCGCGTTGACCAAACACAGCCCCTCGCGTATGCCGCTCTCGGCAAGGGCTTTTTGCACATCGGGCGTGATATTGCGGTAGGCGCGGCGCGCGGGAAGAGTTAAGGTTAATTCTTTTCGATAGGATTTCATATAACGACCACCCCGTCCGCTTCGCGGACACCCCTCCGCGGGGAAATTTTTATACGGTTTAGATCTTGCGGACCGCTTGCATAATCCGCGGGGAATTTTTCTGCGGTTTGGATTCCCCGGACGCTTCGCGTCCTCTGAATGACGGACAAAACGACAAGCCGTTCTGCCGTATATATAAGGTTTTACAAATAGGGCAAAGTTTTTGAAAGGGGCGCGGGGGAACTTTTTACAAAAAGTTCCCCCCGCGCATTTCCAAAAAATTATTTATCCGAGATTACATTGACGGCCATTTTGACGGTTACGCCCGCGCATAAACGGGCTTCGACCATATAACGGCCGGTGTTTTTAATCGGCTCGTCCAAAACGATCTGCCTTTTCTCGACCGCCGGATACCCCGCCGCCGCCAACGCCGCAGCGATGTCTGCGCCGTTGATACTGCCGAAAATCTTGCCGTTCTCGCCGCACTTGACCTTGACCTCCACGGCGGCGGTTTTCAGCTTCTCCGCCATTTCGCGGTAAGCTTTTAATTCCTCCTCCTTGCGGTGCTTTTCGGCGGCCTTTTGCGTTTCCGCGTTCTTGACCGCCCCCGCGCTCGCCGGTTCGGCCAGCCCGTTCTTGAACAGGTAATTGGACGCGTACCCGTCGCTGACGTTGATGATATCGCCCTTTTTGCCTTGGGCCTTGACGTCTGTCTTTAAGACTACTTTCATGATATCTCCTTTTAGGATTCGGCGGAAAGCTTTTTAGAAAAACGTTTTTCCCGCGCCCTTTTCAAAAAGCTTTACTTATGATCCGAGTTGAAAAAAGTCTGCCTACACAATAGTATATAGGCAGACTGAAAAAAATGCAAATGAAATTCACTGTGCGGCCCCGTTTATTCAACGGCCTTTTTGAATTTAAATGTGACGTTGTATGTCGTTCCGTTTATGGGCGCCGTCGTTTCTATCGTCAGCATGTCGTCCGAAAGGGTATAGACCTCCGTCACGGAAGTATTGAGCGAGCTTTGCTTGAAAGTGACTTGCCCGTCTTTCAGACTCCATTTGCCGTCCTGCTGCGTAACGGCCGAACCCACCTTGTTTTCTATATGGTAGGTTCTGTTGCTCTTGAGCTCGATATAGCTGTATTCGTATGTACTCGCCGTAACGCCGGGAATCCCTGCGGCGGAAAATAATTCGTACTTTCCGGCGGCGTCTTTCTCCTCTTGGGACGCGCAAGCCGCCAAAGCGGCCGACAGCGTCGCCACGAGGACGGCCAATAAAAGGATCTTTCCGACTTTTCTCATTGCCATCCCTTTTGCGAGTTAAAAACCCGCGGAACGCGTTATACCGTCAGCAACGATCTCAAAATCTTCATCCACACGCCCGTATAACGCATCGGAATATTGACGTCGTCATAGAACTTCATCGTGTTGATCTTCATGCGCTTCGCCATCTCGGCGCGGTAATTGGCGGGCAAATGAATGCCATTCTTTTTGGCGTATTCCTCGATCTGGCTGATCAACGGAATTTTATGGTTGTATTCAAAGCCCTCGCCCAATGTTTCACGCAGATACACACGCGAGAAAATCTCCACAAAGTTGGACGGAATGATATCCTCGATATAAACCGCCTCCTCCATGAAATCCGAAACCTCGAATACCTTGTGCTTTTCGGCCTTGTATGTGCCGCGCAGAAGGCGCGCCTTGACCTTGCGCGCATGTTCGTCGGAAGACAAAAGCACGACCGGCAAGCTGTCGTCCGCGCTGAAGATCTCGGTGGCGGCGTCGATGCCGTTGGCGCCCGTCGAGAAAATCAAGGTTTCATATACCGTGTTCAACCGGCCTTTGGCGGATAAGATGTTCTTGATAATCTGCAAATAGGACATGTCCTGTTCGTCCATCACCACGATCGGCAAGCAACCGGCCAACGCGCTCTCGGCCAAATGCATGGCCAGGGACGCCTGAACCGCGAACAAGGATTCCTCGTTGGTGCGGTCGCTGTTGATCCGCAAGACCGGGCTCAGCTTGGTGTGACCCGTGCTGTCCTTATAGACCACGCGCGCGCGGTTCATTTCCGAAACCGGCAGCATGTAGGAGGTGTGCGTGTTGTACATGATCTGCGTGAACTTGCCCAGCTCCATAAAGAAGTTGGCCAATTTCCTTTGGGTCAACGGGTGCAACGCGGCGCCGGCCTCGTCGAACAACAGAACCGCGTTTTCAAAGTCCTGCTTGGCCGAAACCGAGAACGAAAGGAACAGCGCGAAGAAACGGCGGAAGCCCGTGCTGCGGTTTTCCAATAAGTATTGTTTGCCGGAAGCGTCGATGATCTTGATCTGCACGCCCTTTTTATAGACCTCGTAACCGATCGTCAAATCGCCGTTGCCCCACCATTTCCGGAATTCCTCGTTGAGGTTTTGGAAGCCCCGTGTGAAGCGGTCTCTGAACATCGGCACGTTGTTAAAGATGTTGTCGAAATCGACGTCCTTTTCGGACAACTGCGAGAAATCGCCGTAGGCTTGCTGCAACGATTTGATCAGGTTGCTCTGCCAAATATCGAGGTAGTTCAAGAGGTTAGCATAAATGCTCTCGCGCTGCGTGAGGCTTTGCGTCTTCTTATAGCCCGCTAATTTGTAGGCCAACGCGACCAAATTGATATCGCTCTTGACCTCGGTGACTTCCTGAAAGTACAGGAACACCGGCAAGCGCGACAAGACCAACGTGATGACGTTTTCCCAGTCCTCCTCGTCGAACTGATCCAGAACGTCGAGGTTGTACGTCCCGCCGTAGGTCTTGGAGATGTACAGCGTATCGACGGGCGTATACCGCTTCTTGCACATGACCGAGAGCAATTTGTTAAGCTCCTCGTCCACCGAAAAAATCGCCTCGATAAAGACGCGGTCGTTGATCTCGGGCAGCAATTCCGCCTCGCGGTCGATCGGGACGTCGTCTTTTAAGACGATACGAGCCATTTTGCCGACGTTGCTTTTCAGCGTCGAGCCCGTCTGGAACTCGCGGTGCGGATCCATAAGCTTCATCAGCGCCATGAGCAGCGTCGTTTTGCCGGACTCGTTGGAGCCGACAAACGCCGTGATCTGCTGACAATCAATCCAGTCCGAATCGATAACGGCGCGGAAATCCTTAACCCTAAACTTTAAAAGATTCATACCTTTTTATCCCTATAATAAATTTTAGTTGGTATTATTATAACACATTAAATTTCGCAAGTCCAACGTTTTTACGCTAAATTTCGCAAAACACGGACAAACACCCCGCTCTTTTTGCGGAATGTTTGTCTTTCGCGTTTAGTTTATCCGAAACGAAGCGTATATATGCCCCGTCGGACCGTTTAACGGGCGGCCTTTAAACGGCAAAGAGAACAATGTCGCGACGGCAGAACGGCAAATAAGACGCAGACGCGAGCGAGACAAGGCACGAAAATTTTCCCGACGGGGAGTGTACGCGAACGTACATGACCCGCGGAAAATTTTCCGTAACGCCGTATCGCGAAGCGTATCCGCCTTATTTGAGCTCGCAAACCGCGCCGGCTTCCTTAAACTTGGCCTGCGCTTCCTGCGCGGCGGCCTTGGCCAAGCCCTCTTTGATCGTGCTGGGCGCGCCGTCGACCAACGCTTTGGCTTCGCCCAAACCGAGACCGGTGATCTCGCGGACGGCCTTGATGACGTTGATCTTGTTCGGGCCGACCTCTTTCAGAACGACCGCGAATTCGGTCTGTTCCTCGGCAACGGGCGCGGCGGCGGCTCCGGCGGCTCCCGCGGCGGGCGCGGCGGCCACGGCGGCGGCGGACACACCGAACTCGGTTTCGAGCAGTTTGACCAACTCGTTCAGATCCATAACGGACATTTCCTTGATTTGTTTCAGCATTGCTTGTAAATCAGCCATTTGTTTATACCTTTTCCTTTTTTATTTTTGTGTGTTTGTTGTGTTAGGTTTTGCGGGAAAAACTTTTTTATAAAAAGCTTTTCTCTCGCTCTTTCAAAAAACTTTCATTCTTTGAGATGATTTTCATTCGACGCTCCGGCAAATAACGGCAAAGATGCGAGCGAGACGAGGAACACAAAAATTTGCGAGGGGGAGTGTAGTAAGACCTACATGACCCCGAGAAAATTTTTAGTGTGCCACAGTATCGCGAAGGATATTTGCCGTTATTTTTGAGCGATTTGATCCAGCGCGACCGCCAGCTTGCGAACCGGCGCCGTGAGCATAGCCAAGAGCTGCGCGACCAAGGTCTTTTTGTCGGGAATCGCCGCCAGCGTGTTGACTTGCGCGTCCGAGATAACCTTGCCCTCGAGCAGGCCGCCCTTGACGCTCATTTTCTTGGTGGCATTGATGCTGTTCACGATGATCTTGGCGGGCGCGACGACGTCGTCGTACCCGAAAGCCACCGCCGTAGGGCCGTTCAGTTTCCCGTCCAGTTCCTTGATCCCCATGTCGTTGAGCGCGCGGCGCACCAGCGTATTTTTGAGAACCTTGTATTCCACGTTCGCCTTGCGGAATTCGCGGCGCAGGGCCGAATCCTCGCTGACGTTGAAGCCGCGATAGTCGATCAGCACGACGGATTTCGCTTTTTTCAAGCGTTCGCCGATCTCGACCGCCGCCGCGACCTTTTTTTGCCGGGATGCGGACACCTTGGCGTGTTTTTGTTTGTGTTCCATTTTTACCTCCTTTTATCGAAATGTCTCGGGAAAAACTTTTTATAAAAAGTTTTTCCCGAACCTTTTTCAAAAATTTCTATCTTTTATTAAGAATAAGCAATCCTCATCGTTTTACAATCTATCCGCTTTTTCCTTTTCAGTCGGGCGGTTTTCTTTTGACGGGCCTTCCTGACGGCAATCTTTAAAGAAAAAAGCCCGTGCGAGATTAAACTCACACGGGCTTTAAAGCTCATAAAGAGCCTTTCGACCTGTTCCGTTCAACCTCGGCAAGACTTACCGCTTAAAAAACGCGCTTGCTGTCTGTGATTGAGATGATTCCGTTTTTGCCCCGCTCGCTATCGGGCCTAACGGCATAGACGCGCCGCAGCGGGGCAACAGTTGACAAACCGCCGAAGGGAGTGTAGCCCCCCTACATGACCGAGGCGGCTTTGTCAAGCGCAACCCCGATTCGGCGATGTATATGCCGTTAGACTTTCAGTTTAACGCCCGGCCCCATCGTGGCCGCGCTGACAACGCTTCTCAGATAAATACCCTTCGCGGCGGCGGGCTTGGCCTTGACGACGGCTTCCATCAGCGTGTTGAAATTCTCAACAAGCTTCTCGACGCCGAACGATTTTTTGCCGATCGAGCAGTGGATAATCGCCGTTTTGTCCAAACGATACTCGACCTTGCCGGCCTTTGTGTCCTTCACCGCTTTCGCGACGTCCATCGTGACCGTGCCCGATTTCGGGTTAGGCATCAAGCCCTTGGGGCCGAGGATTTTGGCCACGCGGCCGATCTGGCCCATCATGTCCGGCGTCGTGATGCAGACGTCGAAGTCCACCCAGTTTTCACCGGCGATTTTGGCGACGATTTCCTCCGCGCCTACGGTGTCGGCTCCGGCGTTGCGGGCCTCCTCGGCCTTGTCGCCCTTTGCGATCACCAAAATGCGGACTTTCTTGCCCGTTCCGTTGGGAAGCACCACCACGCCGCGCACCTGCTGATCCGCCTGCTTCGGGTCTACGCCCAACCGGATATGAAGCTCGATCGATTCGTCAAATTTGGCCTTGGCCGTGTCCAAGATCAGTTTGAAAGCCTCGGAGGGCTCGTAAGCCTTTTGCGCCTCGATCAGTTTTACGCTTTCCCTGTAATTCTTTCCGTGTTTCATTTCCCGCGCCCCCTTATCCTTCCACCGTGACGCCCATGCTGCGCGCCGTGCCCGCGATCATAGCGATAGCGGCCTCGAGACTCGCGGCGTTCAAATCCGGCATCTTCAATTTGGCGATCTCCTCGAGCTGCGCGCGGGTGATCTTGGCCACCTTGTCCTTGTTGGGCTTGCTCGAGCCGCTCTCGATCTTGCACGCCTTTTTAATCAGGACGGGCGCGGGCGGCGTTTTCAGAATGAACGTAAAGGAACGATCCGCGTAAATGCTGATGACGACCGGAATCGTCAAGCCGGCCTGCGCGGCGGTCCTTTCGTTGAATTCCTTGGTAAAGCCCGGAATGTTGATACCGTGGGGGCCGAGCGACGAGCCGACCGGCGGGCCGGGGGTCGCTTTACCCGCCGGCAGCTGCAGTTTCACAACCGCTGTGAGTTTCTTTGCCATGCTTCCTTTTTCTCCTTGAATTCTGAAACGAAATTCATTCGTTTCAAATCTATTCAATCGCGGTACTTAACGGCTTTCGGTTTCCCTTCGGCCTCCCGTTTTTGAGTCGCTGCGCTTCATACGCATTTTTCATGTAGGGCGCGCCTTGCGGCGCAGGGTTTATGGCGCCGTGTTCCGCCTGTGCGGATTATTCGGCGCGCTTTTTAAAGATCAGCATCATCGTACCGAGGTCCAACGTGCCCGACACGCTGAAAAGTTCCCAGCCGTCCGCGTACATCTCGTTCGCCTTGTCCTCGATCGCTTTCGCGCATTTGACCGCGCTCTTCAAGCCGCTCTTGATCACTTCCGTCTTGTACATATTTTAATATTCCTCCTTGGAATGCCTCCGCTCCGTTTAAAAGCGTCGGCCCTTTAACGGCATAGCTGCGGCATCAGACGGGCAACAGTTGGCAATGTCGGCGAAGGGAGTGTATGCTATACCTGACCGAGCCGACTTGTCAAACGTAGCCCGTATCATGCCGCAGCTATGCCGTTAAAGAAGTTTTTCCACTTGAATCATTTCTAATTCTACCGGCGTCTGCCGGCCGAACATGGATACGGACACGCGGATTTTTTGATTGGGCGCGTCCACCTCCTCGACCTCGCCGATGAAGCCTTGCAACGGGCCCTCGACCACCTGCACCTTGTCGCCCCGTTTGTAGTCGCTGTCGATCGTCACCTTTTCGAGGCGCATCCGTTTGATGTCGTCCTCGTCGAGCGGCGTCGGCTTGCCCTGCGGCCCGACGAAGCTGGTCACGCCGCGGGTGTTGACGATCAAATGCCACAAATCGTTGGCGTACCGCATTTTGAGGAGAACGTAGCAAGGGAACATTTTCCGCTCTACGATGACGCGCTTGCCGTTTTTCTCCTCCACCACTTCCTCGGTCGGTATCTGTATATCGAGTATCCTTTCCTGGAGATTGTTTTTTTCCATCATCTTCAAGAGATTATCCTTGACGATATTCTCGTATCCGCTGAACGTAAAAACAACGTACCATTTAGGCTCTAATGTAGATATGTCGATTACTTGATTGTTCATTCTATTTCCGTTCTTTATCTATTGAATAACTATGGATTCCTTATCGTTAGAAGGCCGTCATTCGCTATTCAATCATTCAATGTTCGCTATTCAATGTTCCTCTATTTAAACAACAATTGATACAATTGCGACAGCCCCAAATCAAAGCCGAATATGATGACCAAAAAGAACAGCACCACGCCCAAAACAACGCTCGTCTGTTTCATCACCTTGGGGAACGTGGGCCATGTCACCTTTTTGAGCTCCGCGAACGTTTCTTTAAAGCGTTTGCCGATTCCCTTAAAGAGCCGCACGAACCAATTGGGCTTTTTGTCCTTTTTGCGATCCTTGGCGGGCGTCGCTTTGGCCTTTTCGCGCGCGGCGTCCTTAACCGCTTTTTCCTCGGCCTGTTCGGCCTCGAAAGCGGCTACATCGTCCAATTGCGCTAACTTTTCGTCTTCCGACAGTTTCTTGTTTTTATCTGCCATATCTACTCCCGTCGTCACATATCGGGCGTGATGCGGGCTACGCCTGTCAAATCGGCTCGGTCATGTACGTATCGAGTACACTCCCTCGCCGATATTGACAACTGTCGCCCGCCTGACACCCAATCTGTGACGACAACCGGTACGCCTTTATCAGGGCGGTATCTGTTACTTCGCCTCTTTATGCGCCGTGTGTTTTTTGCAGAAGCGGCAATACTTCTTGATCTCGATCCGCTCGGGATCGTTCTTTTTGTTCTTAAAGGTATCATAGTTGCGTTGCTTGCAATCCTGGCAACACAGCGTTATCTTATCGCGCATGGTCTTTATCCTCTCTTTCGGTGCAATGTCAAGATAAAAAACACCGCCTTTGTGGGCGATGTTTTAGTATGATACCATAAAAGGATAGGCTTGTCAAATGATTTTTCGAGGTTTCGGCGCACTCGTCCGAAAATTGACAGCAACTTTTTCAATCGCAAATATTTTTTATGTTGATTGCGGCAACTCCATATTATCTAATTTGAAATCAATCTTTATACCTTTCTTTTTCAGCATATAAATATATAAAATCATTGTCGGAATAAAGTCAAGTGTCATTCCTATTCCAAACATTAACGATATGCCGAGTATTGTCGGAACAAATACGCCTGTAACATAGAGTATAAACATAAACCCGTAATAAACGGCGTCTATGCAAATAGACTGTATCAGCATATAATTTGTTTTTCCCAATCCATAAAAAGTACTGTCAAAAATGCAACTGTTAAACAAGAATGTCAAATAAAACGCCGTTTGAATGAGAACAATGTTAAAAACCATTTGATAGTCCTCAACATTCATGACATAGTGCAAAAACGGTTTCCACAGCGGAATTGTCGCGAGCCAAAAAAGCGCAAATATGGCTACCAGCGATATATAGCCGAATGTTTTCTCTTTAATGCTGCTTTCGTTCTCGCCAATTTCTTTTTTTACCAAATCCGCAAGCGTCAAGCCCGGCAACAAAAGCCAATTCCATATAAAATTATTTGCCACCCAATAATTGCCTTGCTCTGCCACAACGTTGACCATGCGTATAATCATCATCATAAACGCAAAATTTCTCAAAAAACTTTCTATTCCCGAATATTTGCCAACCTTAAACCATTCTTTCATCCACTGAAAAGATATTTTTATTCTTCTAAAAATCTTTATATCCTCTCTATATAATACAATTACGGCGAAACAAAGCACGAAAAAGTTAGTAATCATATTTGCTATCGCTATGCCGTTGACACCTATCTTTGCCGAAAAACTCAATCCGCTTATCAAAAACATGTCAAGCAAAATAGAAAGCGCCATCTGAACGCCTAATGCGATATACATATACTTGTCTTTTTTTAGCGTGACAAGAACAAGCAACATAAACCGCCATACGGTAGAGAATAATGCGGCAACGGTTTCCAGCCTTATGTAATCTACGGTAGCATCTACCAAAACGCCGTCTTGCGCCATAAACACAACAAACGGTTTAGCAAAAATAATAAGAACCGAGGAAACAACCAAATACGCAACGGCCGTAACAATCAACCCGCCTCGCACTTTGTTTTCAAATTCCGCTTTGTCTTTTAGGGACTTGCCGAGTAAAAAGAACAACGGCAAAATAAGAGCCTCTTGTATTACCTCGTAAAAGAGGTTAACCCACGAAAGTTGGCTTGCTATGTTAAAACCCCAATCACCGGGCATATCGCCAAGAAAAAATATTCTTACCGTTTGATAGACAGTAGGTAAAAACATCATTAAAAGTATCGCCGCCCATAAGCGATAATTTACAGTTTTTAACGCTCTAAAAATTCTTGCCATTCATTTTTCTCCTGTACGGCAGTTTTTTTATTGCATTTTGATTGTCAACACCAGTCAGTATTATAAATCATAAAGTGGTGTATGTCAACGCATTTTGTGTGTATACTTTATGCTTTCAACGTGGATTTAAAAGAGTCTGAAAAAACAAACGTACCCGGCGATATCAAAAAAGCGGCGGGAAAACGGCTGAAAGAAAGCCGTTTGGCGTCGGGCTTTACGCAAACCCAAGTTGCCAAACGGCTTTATATGACGCAACAGCAATACTATGCTGCAAAGTCGGCAAGGTCTTTTTCAGTTCCCCTCTTTCGATTAGCGGCTTCAGATAATGCTCATAAACGAAGTACGCTGTTTTTCATCCAAGCAGCTCGGCAATCTCTCCGCTCGACCTCGGCGTTTGGCAAAATTGCAATATCGTCTCCGCCTTAGTCGCTCCCGAAGGCTTATGCGCTATATCCAGCGCGGTTTCGCGGCGTTTTATCGTTATTGTGCGTGTTGTATGTTGGTAAAAAGGTTTGTACTTTCTTGTGCTTGAGTTTCCTCCGCGCCCCTTTCAAAAAACTTCTGCTTTATATGTCCGCGCGAACGGAGCGCGCTTTGCCTGTCATTGCAAACGGGACGCGCTTTGTGTATCATTAGACTTGTTGCGAGCCGAATTTATAATGAGGCGTCGCAATCTCACGTCAAAAAATCTCCGGCGAAACGCTCTTTCCCGTTTCCGCATCCTGATACATCATCCAATACCCTTCCGCTTCGGGGCGGCCCGTATCGAGAGGCAACCATTGACAAAAGCCCTTCAATTCGGGCGGCGGGTCCTTCGAGTACCGCCCCGGCACGCCGTAGCAAATGTATTTGATTTCTTCGCCGTCGTACAATAAACCCACGGTGTAATACTGCCCAAGGTCGTCGTAATTCACCTTGACAAAATCGCCGTTTTCCAACAGGGCGCACAGCGTTTCCTCGCGCGGATAGCTGTCGAACAGCTCGTCGATTTGGCTTTTGATCATTTTATAGAACTTGCCGCCCGTATAGACCGGCGGTGGCGCGTCAAAGCTTTCGGCGGACGCGGTTCCTCCCGATTCCGATTCGGGCGCGGCGGTTTGAGCGTCGGATTTTCTTTTTTTACTTTTTTTCGTATTCTCCGCTTCTTCCGGTTCGTTCGCCGTTTCGCCGTTTTCCGCTTCCGTTTTGACGCTTTCGGCCTGTACCGCGCCGCGCTCCGCCCGCGCGGCGTCGTTTTCCCCTTTCCCGTCTAAATGCGAAAAATTGATATCGCTGTAATAGGCAAACCGGTCAAATTCCGGCGGATAATAATTTTCGGCGGCCACGGCGTAATCCTGATAGTCGGGCGCAGCGGCGATTTCCTTATCCGATTTCAATTCACAATTCTCAATGTTCAATGCACAATGATCGGTTTCCTTTTTCAATTCACAAGTCGCAAGCCGCAAGTCGTAATTGCCGTGTTTATCCTCAAATTGCGCATTGTCCTCTACCGAGGGGGCTTCCTCGCTTCGTTCGGAAGGACACTCTTTATCCTTTATTTGTCCCTTGTCACTTGTCCCTTGTCCCTTGCTTCCGTCCTCTGATTGCGTATTGTGCATTGTGAATTGCGCATTGTTAAACCCGTCGATCATATTGCCGATTAAAATACCCCTGCCCTCGGTGCCGCCCCACAGCACGGGCCAAAATT
>BNZQ01000016.1 GCA_026001225.1 Clostridia bacterium | reverse complement strand
ATCCTATTCATTTCCCCTTCTTTTTTTTGGCGAGCAGCAACCAAACGAATAGGCCCGCGCCTGCCGCGGCGGCTACGGTCAACACACTCGCCCCAACCAACAGCCCCGTAATCGCCGAATCGCCGTTCTTGGGCAACATCTTGTCGATATTAGGCTCGGCGTAGGCTTGGACGGGCTCCTTGGTCGAATGGAAGCCGTTATTCAGCGGCGGGCGCACGATCGTTTCCGGCGTGGGCGCGGCGCCCGTATAGCCCAGCGTCTCCGAAACCGACATGACGGCGTCCGGTTCGGCGGCGGTCTTTTCTATAGCCAAACGGGAAACCAAAATATTGCGCTCCTTGCCGGGCACGGCTTTAAATACGGTATACCAGCGGAAATAATCGAGCGCGCTTTCGTCCACAGTGCCCACACGTCCGAACAGACCGCCGGACTTTAACGGCAAGCAAGCCTTATTCCATTTGCCGCCTTGCAGTTTGGAGAAAAAACTGGTGGCGACGGTAGCGTCCCAATGCAATTCCTTATTGTCGTCATTGCCGCCCGAAGCGTTTAACTCCACTTGCGAATCGCTTATTTCTTCCGTAAAAAGGTCGGCGTTGTCGATCCAGATCCAAAACGTGAAAACCAACGAACCGTCGTACAAATCCGTCGAAAGGCCCGTGATATCCCCTTTCTCGAACGTAAAGTCCAAAATCAGCGTCTTATCGCCGGTATGGAAACGCTGATAAACCGAATAGCAACCCTCGACGGGAGAAGCGGCGAACAAGCCTTGGGCGTTCTTGACGGTGCAGTTGGTTTTCGTATCGGTCAAGAGCACCTCCGTGCCATCCGCAAAAGCCGGCGCGAATGCGGCGGAAAATGTCAAACAGACCGCCGTCAAAACAAAGCACAACCAATAGGCAATTCTTTTTTTCCTCATAACGAGCCTCCTTTCTTTCTTTGCAACAGGAGGAGTAGCGCGCCCGTTCCGAAACCGACGGCGGCCGCTCCCGCGACGGTCAACCAAATCAGATATCCCGTCGCGCTTCGATTGACCACGCTTTCATCCACGACCTTATCGATCACCGGATTGATCTTTGCCTGCGGATGAATGTCGTCTTTCTTGACGGCGTCCAGCTGCGGCGTATCGGTCAGCGCGATATGATCCAACCGGATCGCGTTGGTCATATTGGGTTTAGATACGGCGTATATCCGCATCCCCATCAGCTTACTATAATCAAACGAACGGCCGGCGTCGCTTTCGTTGGAATCGCTCAATTTCAGGGAAACGTAATTCCAACCGCTGTCCAACTCAATCGTGGCGCGGCTGATCACGAACATTCTCTCGTAAATATCGAACGCGCCCGTGCTGTTCAGTTCGATTTGCCCCTCCTGAACTTTAGCGACATCCTCGATCCAAATGTACATTTCCAAATACGCCGTGTTGAAAGGCGGGAGCTTGGCGTGGTCGATATCGCGGAAAATCGCGCTGATCGTCGGCACGGCCCCTTGGTTGTACACGCAACCCTCGCCCGTGACAAAATTGCTTCGGTCGATCGAACGGATATTGGTGAAATTATCGGTAGTGTCGCATTCGTCGAGGACGTAGGTAATCCCTCCCGCCGCTTCCCCGTCCGCGCGCGCCGTCCCGCGGGAGAGCGGCAAAGCGAGCAATACGGCTGCGGCCAACGCTAAACATAAATATTTCGTCATTTTTTTCATCACCCTTTCCTCCTCACACCGTTTTCCCGTATTGCACGCGGACCAAATATTCGTACACATACGGGTCAACGGGCGTCACGTTCAACTCGGAACGCTTTTTATTGGCCTGCGTGACCATTTCGACGGCGAAGCTGGGAGAACGCAGGATGCAGCGGAGCGTGCCGAAGCGTCCGCCGGAGGTCGGAACGCTCAAACGGGCAAGCAACGTATTCGCGGCCTCTTCCCCGCTGCCATACACATCGGTGTGACCCGTCCACGGAATCTCGCGGCCGTCGGAATCCGGACGGAAGGTCACGTTGCCCAAGCCCGCCCCGCCGTACACCACGCCGTACGGGGCGAGATCGCCCATCAGCTTGATCACCCGTTGGCTGTACAAGGTGTGCGGCTGCGTGGTATTGATCAAAAAGCCCATAAAGTCCAAATCGTAATAATCCCACGCGGTTTTAGACGCCTTGAAATAGCTTGCCGTATCGCCCCGCAAATTGGCGGGCCTCCCTTCCGAATCCAACGTGAACAATTCCAAATACCCATAACCGTTGTGGTCGCCCACAAAATAGTCGTTGGGCCCCTGTTTTTCGTACATAAATTCGAACACCTGCGGCACGCGGTTGCCGGGACTGGGGTTGATCGGCCAGCACAGCGGAATCTTGCCGCGGTTGGGATCGGTAAAGGCCGCCGGCATGGACATGGCCAGCCACGCGCCCGCGTCGTAATCGCCCATATAGATCAGGACGTAATTGCCGTTCTTTACCTTTTGGCCGCCCTTTCCGTCGGGCTCCAAATATTGCGCGGCGCGCGCCTTGACCGCGACGGGCGAATTATCTCCCGCCGATTTACGCCATTTTTGCGTATACCCGAACTCCGGCAGCTCGACCTTGGCGTACAGCGAGCAGTTCGCGATCGAGGTGTACCCGTAAGCGTCGGCGTCCTTTACCGCGTAATAAAAGCCGAGCTTAGAGGCCCAATACCACTCCGACTGCACATCCTGCGGCTCACAGCCCGATTTGTCGGTGTATTTGATCCACCACGGAATAAAGCCGCCCAATTTGATCAGCTCGCCGCCTGCCAAATAGTTCTGACGGGTCATGAGCTTATCCAATGTCGCCGCGTCGGTGCCGAGCTCCTGTTGGGGGTCGTCGTTGGGCAGCGAATCCTCCCACACGTACAGATCCCAAAAGAACGCTTTGTTGGCGATATAGTAATCCTTATTGGCCAACGTTTGCTGCTGTAAGTTATAGTAAGTGACCGTAAGGCCCGATTTGTCCCACGTAAACGCGTCCAAATGATTCGCCATGATCGTAGGGTTCACCTTGCCCGTCAGCATGTATTTCTCATACGCCCAAAGATAAGCGTCATTTTTTGCGCTGAGCGTACTGGAAACGGCGGTCTGCCAAATCTTGCCCGCCGTTTTGTTTTTAAAGCGGCCGTACAGATCCAAGGCAACGGGGATATCGCAACGTTCGGTCAAGAACGCGTACACGCTTCCCGCCTCCTTGCTGTAACGCACGGGCAAATTGTCGTTGACGCCGCAATCCGTCGCCGCGACGTTGTTGGTGGCGGGCACCCCCTCGTCCCAAACCGCAAGGCCGTTAAACCGGTCGCGGAACAGTCGGATCAGCGTAGCGGGCCGTTCCACGCGAACGACCTCCAAACCGTGCAGCAATTTATCCGGTTTAGAGAGCTCTTTCAGCCAAAAACCGTCTTGATCGTATTGAAAATCGTTGGGATTGTTGAACCGTAAAAACAGACGGTTGCCCTCGCGGTTGACCAAGCCCTGCAATACGGCGGCCAGGAAAATCACGTCGTATCCGAAGCGCGAATCGCGTATCGGTAAGATATATTCGTACAAGTCGAAATAATACAGAGCGTCCGCCCTGTAAGTCAATTTGGAATCGGCCTCGCTTTCCGCAAAATAGCTCCCGTAATCGTGCCGCAGCACCTCCTCCGGCGCGACGCTCCGCACGGTCAATTCCTTGACCTCTATGGTAGCCAAATTGAGGTATTTGATTTCCAAATCGACGGTGGTCGTTTTAGCCAGCGAAAACGTCAGCGACTGCGTCTCCAATTCGTGCGCCTTGCGCCAATCCCAGCGGTACAGCTCCCGCGAGGCCACGGCTGCGCGCGTCTTGCCCTGTACGGCGATCACGCGCAACTGAGACACAATGTCGTTTTCAAAGGCGTTGACCGACACCGCTTGCGTATTGTTGTCGATGTTCATCACGGCGTCGAACGAATAATTGCCCGGCGCGAGCTTAACGCCCGTTTTCCGCGTCAGAATTTCGTCCACATAGCCGATCTCGATCGGCAGCGGAGCCGCCTTGATCAAACCCGTCGCTTCGTCGTACACGCCGAATACCTCCTCGTCCGCTTCCTCGCTCACGATCCACGTTTCGCTGAAATTTCCGCTTTTCCGAATCCCCGGAACGCAAGCGGTCAGCAGACAACATATTAACGCGGCGAAAAGAGCCAATCCCTTTCTTTTCAATGTATCCTCCTTGCCGGGAAAACGATCGCCGCTTTCCCGATTTGAATTATAGGCTTTTTCTCTTTTTTAAACAAATTTCTTGCCCGCGAGTAAAACGACCGCGACCAAAACCGCCGACAGCCCGAAAAGCGCGGCCGCGCTTTGGGCGCAACCGCCGGTTCCGTCGATTCCGTTTTGACCGTTTGCGCCGTCCCTGCCGTCGGCTCCGGCTGCGCCGTTTTGGCCGTCAACGCCGTCCTTGCCGTCGGCTCCGGCAGAGCCCGAGGGGCCGTCGGTTCCCCGCGCGGGAATGCCGGTGTCGGTATCGCCGATCCACCAATGGCCGTTCTCGCCGATCCGCGGCGTCAGGCCGTCTTGCGGCGGAGCCGATTCCTCCCCCTCGACGAGGATCAAACAGGACGCGCTCAAAGTTCCGTAAGACGCCGTCACGATCGCTATACCGGGCTTTTTTCCCTTTACCTGTCCCTCGGGCGACACGGCGACCACCGATTTGTCCGAGGTCGTATAGGTCAGGGGCAACATGGTATAGGGGTTGGGATAGACGATCGAAAGGTCCTTGATTTCTCCTGTTTTAAGCGTCAAGTTGGAGAGGGCGACGCCGTCGGCGAGCGGGATTTGATCGGTCACAACGCGATCCGCCGACATCTTGTCCTCGAAAAAACGCACGCCGGCGAGTAGGAATTTACAGGAATGCAGGGCGTTCTGCGCGTCGGACAATTGCAGCTTTATAAAGGTAAGCCGCGCCGGATCGGGGCTGTTGAGCGCCAAGGGCGTCAGCGCGCACCGCACGTAATTCCAACCCGAAATGAACTGCGCGACCTCGCCGCCGTCAAACCATTTGTAATAGCCCGACGACGACCGCGTTTCGTCGTATACCACAAAGCCGAACAGCTTTTGCGGCGCGGCATGATTGCTTGCGAAGACGTCGTCGATGTCGCCGATAAACAGCCAAAATCCGATTTGCAGCTTGTTCGGCATAAAAGAGGAAACGTCGACGGGCCCGCCGAAATTCAGTTCGTTCCAATTCTGCCCATAGCCCACCGATAAATCCACGCTTTTGTCGTACCCGAAGGGCGCGAAACCGTCGTAGGACGGGGCGGCGTTGTTGACCTTAACGGTGTTTAAATCGATTTCCGCGCTTTGCGGCGCGGGCTGCGGAATACTTTCTATCAGCGTGTAATTGCCCGCGTAAGCCGATCCGTTCGCGATCTTCATACCGTAAACGGCAAGCTCGGCATACCCGCCTCCCGCCCAAAGATAGAACATCGTCAGCTCGGTCGAACCCGACGCGTAGGCACCCGTCCGTTCGCCGCCCGACAGCTTTAACGCGACATGATTCCAACCCGCGACGAGGTTCAAGCCGCCCAAAGCGCCGCTCTTAAACCAACGCAATTTACCGGTGTTATCCACGACGTTCCAGTCCCACGGGTCTTGCAGGTTCTGCCGCCGGCCGACGGTGAAACCGAATTCGAAATCGGTCGCGTTAAAATCCTTTTTATCCCCGACCCACAGCCAAAAATCCAACGCGGGATTCGGTACGACCGAATAATCCACGCCCGAAAGCGCGGCGGCATTGTCGGATACCGGCACGCCGCCGGTATACAAATTCATATACAACTGGGTATAACAGCCGTTTTGACCGGGAACGATATCCCGCGCGAAGTAGGAAACGCCCTCGCCCGCGGGCGTAAACGCTTCCGTGGCCGAGCCGTCGTGCGACCGCGCGTTGTTCAAAGCGACTTCGTTGAACGATTTTTGCGCGGCGGTAGCGGCCAAAGCGGCGCCGGACAGTACGGAACCGTCGATCAGCCGCGGGCCGTATACCGCCAACCGGCCCGCGCCGGCCGTCCACAGGTAAAACATCGTCAGACCGGTCCGGCCGTAGGCATAAGCGCCCGTGCGGTTCGCCGCGGAAAACGGCAACGACAAATGATTCCAACCGGTTACAAGTCCCAATCCGGAAATATCGGTCTTGAACCAGCGCAGCTTATCGGTATTGACCTGACCCGTCTGATCCGACGGATTTGTCCGCAGATTGACCGTGCGGCCGCCGTGGAAACCGAATTCGACATAGGAGCCGCTATCGGTAAAAGCGGTAAGATCGGGAATATACAGCCAAAAATCCAACGCGGGATCGGAAAAGACCGCGGACTCGATCCCCGCGTCCGCCGTATTGTCTGCCGACGGAGCGGCCCCGCCGTACAGGTTGATATAGACCTGATGATTGCCGCCCGTAAAGACCTCGTTATGACTGAATCCGCTGTGGCCCGCCGGCACACGGATATCGGTCGCGGGCGCGTAATACGCCGCATCGGCGGACAAATCGATCGGGCCGGCCGCTTGCGGCGGCGCGGCGGTTTCGATCAAATTCGTATCCGCCGAATAGCCCGAACCGTCGACCAAACGCGGCGCGGCAACCGCCATGCCGCCCGTGCCCGCCGACCACATAAAGAACATGGTCAGGTCGGCGCCGAACGCGCCGGTTTTTTGTGCCGACCCAAGTTTTAGGGCGAGACGATTCCAGCCTTGAATCAGCCCTAAACCGGAAATCGCGGTACCCGTATCAAAATAGAGCTTTCCCGCACTCCAACGCAGTTTATCGGCGTTGACCTGGCCGGATCCGTCCAACGGGTCGGCCCGTAGGTTGGTCGAGCGGCCGCCGTGAAAACCGAATTCTATATGGACGGAATCCAAGCCCGACCCGCTCCAAGCGGAAATATCGGAAATCCACAACCAAAAATCCAACGTCGGATCGGAAACGGCCGTATAGTCGATTCCCGGATCGGTCGTATTGTCGGACGCCGGCGCGGCGCCGGCGTAGATATTGACATATATCTGCTGATTTCCTCCCGCATTGACCTCGTTATGCGTTAAAACCGATTGTCCGCCCAAAACCTTGATGTCGGTCGCGGGCGCGTAATAGGTCGCGTTGGCGAAAAGGTCGATCTCTCCCACCGCCCGCGTGCCTGAAATGCGGAAAGAAAGCGCGGCCGACGCGAGCAACGCGACCGTCAACGCGCACAGGACGATCGGTTTTCGAATACGACGTATTTTGTTCATACTCTCCATCCTCCCTTATTCGGCGACGGGCAACAGAAATTGCCCCGCGCCGAAATTATCCGCGCTGAAAATCGAATAATACAACGCGACCTCGTTGCGGTCTAACTTCGGATAGTTGCGGTATCCGTAACGCACCTGCCGGATATCGAACACAAAATCGCTGGATACCCGCAACGTATCCGCCGATACGACGACGGCTTCGGCGGGATAAAACACGCCCAATCGGCCCGCGACCTCCAAATTACGCGAATCGTGAATCACTTTCAAACCGGGCCCGACATTGCGGAACCGAATCAGCACGTCGCCGTCGTCGGTTTTTTCTGCCGACACGGGCTCGGGCGGCGTAAGGCGGCCCGAGGATTTATAGAAGAACTCCATAAACGCATAAGCGGCGCGGTATCCGGTTCCCTTCTTGTCGTACTGATGAACCTCGTCGTAATCGCCGAATTCCTGATTGACGCTGACGCACACGTTCTCCGTGTTCGCGGCCGTCCACTTCTGCTGTTCGCGGCATTCGGCGGTCACATAGGACCCCGTCGGCTCGGACGGCCCTTTTTTGTAATAGTCCGCGGGGACGTAGTCGAAGGCGCCCGACGTGGGATGCCCTAAAACCGTCCACCCTAAATGCGGTTGCCCGAATTTTTCCCGCCAGCCCTCTATCGTGTGTTGCAAGGAAAGTCCGTATTTGATATTCTGCCCTTCGCCTTGCACCCAAACCACGCTTTTATAGGCAAACTTTTTAATCGGCTCAATGTATAGGTTGTACATACGGGACGCCAAATTGTGCGCGCCCGAACCGTAATTGCCGCCCTGAACGTAATCGTCGCCGTAAGCATAGTCGGCGCGGTGCGCGGCCAAGGTTTCGGGCGGCGTCCACGCGGTGATATAGGTGCCGCCCAAAGCGGACATCACGAGGCCGACGGGAATACCGATCAGCCGCTGTAATTCTTTGCCGAAAAAGAAACCGAACGCCGAGAAATTGATCATGTCGTTGCCCGCCATGCCCGCCCAATGCCCGTTCACGGAAACGGCGGGCGCAGTCGCGTTATAGTAAAAACCCGGATCCTCCGGCGAATGAATGCCGACATGGAAAACGCGCAGCAGCGGATTATTGTATTGTCTGTTTTCGGTCGCTTCCTCGTAATAATCCTTGATCATTTGGTCACGCTCCGGACTGTCCGCGGCCCAACTCGCGTAAGTGCCGCGGTCATAAACCGGCGACGGTACATACCTTCCGCCCTGATAGACGCCCGTACCGCCGTGTAAATGCTGATCGCCCGTGTCGATATTGTTGGCGATCAGCCAATCCATGTTGCTTTGGCCCGACAATAAAAACACCTCGCCGACCAAAACATTGTTCACCGTTAATTTCCCGTTCGCCCAATAGAACGTCAACGCATACGGGCCGCCCGCGGGCATCGGATCGAGATAGATTTCAAATTTGCCGTCCGCGGCCGTCCCGTAACTCGTTTTGCCCGCGAGTTTTACGGCGAACTCGCCGACATAAGCGGCCGTACCCCACAGACGGGCCGCCGCGTTGCGCTGCAACACCATACCGCTCGCGATCAAGCCGGCCGGCGTGAACGCCGTACTCTCGGTTACGCCCTCGTCGATCGTAAAGCCCGTCTGCGGCGAGGTACGTACCTTGTCTACATTATCGGGATTTTGTTTGTCGAAATCCCCGCCCAACTGCTCCGCCACGCCGGTCGAAACCGAATAGCCCGGATCGAGGGCGACGGGAACCGGTATTCCGTCCTCCGTCCTGTCGCGGTTCGCCCCGCAAGCGAAGAGGCACGGGCCGCACAACAGCAAAACGCCCAGCGCGGCTGCGATCGTTTTCTTCATCTACCTGATTTCCTCCTGTTCTTGATTACGGATTCTATAGGCCGTAAAAGCTGTCGTACAAACGCTTGAAACGGACGGGGATTCGGTTAGCCTTTAACGGCGCCCATCGCCAGACCTTTTGTAAATTGCTCCTGCACGCAGGCGTAGGCGACAATCGGCGGCACCATACTGATAAAGGCCACGCCGAACGCGGCCGGATGGTTGGGCGCCGTCAAACCGCTGGAATCGGCGAAGATCGCCATGATATTGACAAAGGCGTTGCCTACCGTCCACCATTGGCGCGCGTCGGGCATATAGATCAGGTTGCCGAGATAATCGTTCCAACAGCCCACAAAGGTATTCAGGAACATGACGGCGAGGATCGGCGTGATCAGCGGCATATAAATCGTGAACACGGTGCGTAAAAAGCCCGCGCCGTCGATTTTAGCGGCCTCGTTCATCTCGTTGCCCAGCGTAGCGAAGCATTGGCGGCATAAGAAAATGTTGTACACGCCCACCCAGCCCGTCAAAATAAACATCAGCGGATTGTTTAAAAAGCCTGTGCCGCCGCTGCCGAACAGATCGTTTCCGCCCATCAACGGGAAACGGGCCATCCAAATGTAATTGGGAATGATCATAGCGGGCCCCGGAATCATCATGCTGGACATCAGAACCAAAAAGAACGTGCGCTTTAAGGGGAACCGCATCTTGGCGAACACGAAGCCGTTGAGCACCGAAACGGGAACGGTGATGATCAGACCCCACGCCATTTTGAACACGGTGACTCCGAGCGCGCGCAACAGCGTTTCCTCTTTGAAGATCAGCTGATAGTTCGCGACGAACTGCCGAAAGGGACTGTGCGGAATCGGCAGGATAATCGTTTTATAGAACTCGCTTACCGTGCTCAAGCTGCCCAACAAACCGAAGAAAACCGGATAGAGCAGGATCAGGCCCGCGACCGCCAATGCGGTATACAATATAGCGTTTTTCGTCCGCCCCGCCGTCATTGTCCCGCGACCTCCGCTTTCAAAATATTGCTGTCGGTGACCAGCATGTTCAACAGCGTCAGAAGCAAAACGATGACGAAAACCACCACCGAAATCGCCGACGCGAAGCCCAACTTAAAGTTATCGAAGCCCTGCGTATAGATTTTATACAAAATGACCTCGGTTTGACCGCGGGGCGCGCCGCGGGAAATGAGCTGTACCGGCTCGAAGATATTGAACGCGCCGATGAAGCCCATGATCAAGATAAAGCCGATCATCGGCCGCATGAGCGGCAGGGTAATATACACCATACGCCGCCATCCGGTGGCTCCGTCGATCGAGGCAGCCTCATAGATCTCCGGCGAAACGCCCGCCAAACCCGCCATAAACAGGACGGCGGTACTGCCTAAGCCCTTCCACGTGATCAACAGCACGATGAAGAAATACATCCAAAACACCGAATCGTACCACGACACGGCATCGCCGCCCAACGCCCTGACGATGTTGTTGGCAATTCCGAGAGGCTGCAACAATATGGAGATGAATTGCGACATGACCGCCATGGGCAAGAGCGCGGGTATGTACCACAGCACACGCAGAAAGCTTTTGCCGCGGAGCACCTTGTTGAGGCCCAGCGCCAAGAAAAAGCCCAAAATCATGCCGAACGCCATGATCAACACCGCGATGATCAGCGTGGTCAACAGCGAACTGTAATACTGCTGTTGCGTGAAGATTTTAACGTAATTCTGAAAACCCACGAAAGCGTTCGTCTGTTCGAGTACGTTATAGTTGGTCACCGAGTACCAAAACAGCATGACGAGCGGCACTAACGTAAACAACAAATAATACACGGTGGAGGGTATAACGCAGCTCAGCGCTTTAATGGAGTCTTTTTTTTGCAGTTTCATGCTTCCTTCTCTCGATTATTCGTTGTAGGCGTCCGTCATGGCCTTTTGGACATCCGTTAAAAGCGCGGAGATCGCGGTGTCCTTTTTGAAAACGTCGTCCAAAAAGTAATCGTACTTGCTCCAAACGGTGGCGGGATTTTTGAGGAAGGACGGGATGCCGCCGTTGAACGAATAGGACGGGTCGATGATCGGTTTAATGAACGGTTCCTTGATCGCGGCATCATCCATGTCTTTGACGGCGTCGCTCTCCAAAACGCTCTTGCGGGTAGGCACGCGGATATCGGCGTTCAACAAACGGATCTGATTTTCCTTTTTCATCAGAAAGCGGATGAACTCCTGCGCCGTGCCGTAGTCGGTCTTGTTGCGTTTAGAAACGATCGAGAAATACCCCGTTCCCACCAACACGTTGGATTTGACCCCGCTTCCCTTGAACGTGGGCAATTCGGCCGGAACGATCTTGCCCGCGCCGTCGAAATAACCGGCGCGCACGATCGGGTCGATGCCGTCCACGATATAGGCCGCTTTATTGGGGAAGAAATATTGCGTCCAAATGACCTCCTCGTTGCTGCTTTCCAACGCGCCTTTGGGCGCGGTTTTGGACAGATCGCGCAACATTTGATAGGCCTTTTCGTTCGCGGGCGTGTTCATCACCATGGTTTGGTTGTCGGTCGATATCTCGCCGCCCGCCGTCCGCTGATAGGCCAAAGCGCGCCACGCGCCGCCCTCGTGCGTGTTGGACAACAGCATACCGCCTTTGTACTCGTCGCCGGCGTTCGTGTAATGCGTTTTGATCTTGGTACAGATCGTCAGCAAATCCTCCCAATAAGCGGGGTGCAGAGGATCGATACCGGCGGCCTTTAATTCCGCGTCCTTGACCGTTTCGTCCTCATTCAAAATTCCCGCCTCGATCAGCACGGTAACGTTGATCGAAAGGCCGAAAGTACCGGTCCATACGGGCGCCGCGTACCATTTGCCGTCCGCGCCTTTGCCGTAAGCGGCCGCCTGCTCGGTGATATCGTTTTCGATCTCCGCGCCCATTTCAAGCGGTACAAATTGGTTGTTCGCGATGTACGAGGGAACATACATTTCGCCGACGACCACGTCGGGCGCGGTGTTGCCCGCGATCGCCTTGACCAAGGCCTGATTCAACTCGGTCCCCCAACCGTAATTTTTCAGATCGAGTTTGATATCGGGATAGTCGCGGGCGTATTCCTCGAAAATCTCCTTGCTGACCTTGGCCTGCCTGTCGTTGGGCTTCGTTTTCAGCACCTGCGCGTAATTGTGTACGAAGGGCGCGACCACCCACACGGTCAGCTTGGACGGGTCGTTCTGCGTCCCGCCGTTGCACCCCGCCGCGCCGACGCAGACCGCGGCCAACAGCGACAGCAGGCATTTTTTGAAAAAGCTTTTCATGTTCTATTTCTCTCCTTTATGTTCGTAGATGCGATGAACCGGACATTTTATCCGCGTTTTTTGAACAGAAACGCGGCCGCGAGCAGCAACGGAAAGACCGCGTAAAGCGCGGCCGAATTCCGGCAATTGCCCGATCCGCTCTGCAAGCCGGATACGGTGACGGTAAACGTGGTCGTTTTGGTTACGCCGTTCAGCGTCACGGTCGCGGTGACGGTCGCCGTTCCGTTGGCCACCGCCACAAGGTCTCCGTTTTCGTCCACGGTCACGATTTCGGGTTTATCGGACGAATACGTCACGCCGGCCGTCGCGGGCACGTTTTGACCCGTTAACGTATATTCGACGATGAACGGCTCCTTATTCGTCAGCGCGACGTTGTCGATCGTAATCCCCTCCAACACCACGAAGCTGTTCACCGTGAGCTTGACCGTATCGCTGAAAGACGTTTCGCCCTTGACAGCCGTCATCGTAATCGTAACCGTACCGTTGCCCCGAAGGATCAGCGCGCCGGTATTGGGATTGATATTGACGATATCGGCGCCCGAGGTGGCCCACGTAACGACCACGTTCAGCGCGTCGGCCTCGATCAAGGTATACGTCAGGGTAAACGAATCGGCCTTCGTCAGCGTCAGCGTATTGGTTTCGGCGTTCCAAGTCCCGTGCGCGCCGAAACCGGATTTATCGATGCCCGCGCCGGTCAACGCCGGGCCGACGCCCGTTACGTTTTGCGAAACGAACAGCTCCGTTCCGAGCAGGGTAAGGCGAATCGCCGCCGTTCCTTCGCCGATAAAGCTCATCTCGCCCGACCACGGATCAACCGCGACAAGCAAGGGATTCTCCGAGGAGTAGACGAACACGCCCGCGCCCGCCGTCAGGCCCGTTTTAGCCAAACCGTCATACACCGTATTCGACGGCACCGTATACGCGCCGGTCGGCGCGGCCAAACCGATTCCGGTCAAAGCGGCCGGCGCCGGGACTCTTTGCGGCGCAGCCCACATATTGATGAAAGAATCCTGATAGGCGGAGTCCGTATCTCCCTGATACACGATACGCGGATTGGACAGGATATAGGTGACGGGCGCCTTGTTGATCCGCGGATCGAAGCGCAGCAAATTCACCGCGGATAAAACGACGTTCTCCATAAAACCGCTCGATCCTAACGCGATGCGCACACGGTTCCAGCCCGCCGTCAGCGTCCGATCCGCCACATCATCGACGGCAAAGCCCATCCAGTTGTAAATACCGGCCGCGCCGTATGTGCCGTTCGTCAGAATCCCGTGGCTCGAATCCGCGTTGTACAGGGCGAACCCGAACACCTCGCCGCCGGCGTTGCCCGTCGTGATCGCGCCGCTCGTCAGATAAATCCAAATTTCCAGCGCGAGGCGCGAAACATTGTGCTCGGCGATCCCGCTCAAATTGAAGTCTACGTCGAAATCGACATGATCCGCGCTGCCGTTGACCAAAGCGAATTTTGTGTACGCGGCATCCATGGACGCGGGCGTATTGAGAACGCTCTTATTTAAAAATTGGACGGATGCCGAGTTTTTCCATGTAAACGTATGGGAGGGATCCGAATCCCACGCGCCCGATCCCGGCGCGGCGACGGCGGCCTGTTTCGAAGAGATCGACGGCATTTCCGCACCCGTCGCGCCCGCGACGACGCGCAGGTTGTGCACGAACGGCAGCTGTCCACCGTTGGCTCCATTGAAGCGGAATACGACGCAGGTGATATTGCCGTAATCCGCGTTATCGACAGTCGCGTAGGTCTGCGGCAGGGTGATCTCGTTCCAGCCGTTTGTCAGCGTACCCGTTATGGCGAATTTGGTGAAATTCGTGTCGGCGCTCCATAAGGCGGTGCAAGCGTTATCAAAATCGATATCCGGCGTTCCGGCGCGGCGCGCACCCGAATTGAAGCCGACGTTCAGCGTCGCGGAATTCATTTGCGCGGCGTTGGCGATATACAGGTCGAATTTCAATATCGGATTGTAGACGCCCGAAATATCGACGCCGCCCGTCCCGTCGGTCGTGGAACGGTCCGAGCCTTTCAGATTGATCCAATTCTCGATCTGCGTCGACGTCGCGCCGCCGTGCACGAGCAACGGGAAAGACTTGTATTGATTTGCCGCCGTCCAACCGGGGGCGAAAAGCTCCGGCTGCCGCCAATAAACGTTCGCCTGCTCCGCCTTCTCGTTGGCCAATACCGCGTTCGTACCCGAAACGTCGGTCACCGTGACGGTGACCGTATTATAGTCGCCGAATACCGTATTGTTGGCCGTAATCGTCGTCGTTCCCGCCGCGACGCCGTGCATGACGCCCGACACAGCGTCGATCGTCACCTTGGACGGATCCTGGGACGTATAGGTCAACCCCGTACCGGAGAGGCCGCGCAACGTCGTATCCTTGCCCACGTACGCCCGAGCCGTCGAATAGATCGCGAAAGGCCGGAACGCGAACGCAAAAACATCGCTCTCTACAACCTTAACGTTGTATACGTAAAAGTCGCTGCCGTCGTTGTTGCCGACGAAGCGGAAAACAACGGACGTAATGTTGGTCAAATCCGCATTGTTTCGAATCGCGTCGGCCAAAGGCACGGTGAATTCATTCCAGCCTTTTTGCAAGCCGCCGAGCGAAGAGGGCGAAATTTCAAATCGGGTAAACCCGTCTACGGTGCCGATATCAAACCCGGCATCCACGCCGACGCGCCTTACACCCGAAGCGATCGCGATATCCATCGGTATAGTCTTGACCGCGTCGGGCTTGGAAACATACAACAGGAAATTCAGCGCGGGATTGGGCACGCCGGAAATGTTTACGCCGCCCGTCGCGCCGGACAACGCAGGGGTGTTGCCGTTCAGACTGAACCAGTTTTCGGCGTGTCCGGCGCTGTGCTTAAATACGGACAGGGATTTACGCCCGTTTTCCGGCGTCCGTTCCGGCCCGACGTCCATGATCCCCGGCCAATGACTGTATGTATTCTCGGCTTTCTCGTTGACCAACACGGCGCTCTCGGCCGTCGCGTTCGTCACCGTGACGGTCACGGTGTTATAATCGCCGGTCATCGTGTTGTTGGCCGTAACGGTCGCCGTCCCCGCCGCGACGCCGCGCAGGACGCCCGACGAATTCACGGTCACGATATTCGGGTCGGAGGACGTGAACGTCAACCCCGTTCCGACGAGGCCGCGCAAAGCCGTGTCCTTGCCGACATAGGCGCGCGCGGTCAAAACGTTCGGCACGGGGATGAAATCGACGATGCGCGGCACGGCGCCGACGTCGATATAGGTGGTTTCGACGATCCGGATATCCGACAGGCCAAACTGACCCGAATAGCCCGATCCGCCGACGGCGTACAAACGGAAATAGTTGATTTTGTTCCAATCGAATTGGTTATAATTGGGGTCGCCCCAATACGGAGCAACCTCAAAGATATCCCTCACGGGGCCGCCGTATCCGCCGGACATCGGAATCAGCACGCGGTTCCAGCCTTGCTGCAATTGGCTCTTATAGACGGAAAGAGGGATATTGACCTCGCCCTGCGCCTCGCCCTGTGCGTCGGTTAAATTCGTAGAAAACGGCACGGTGCGGAATTCCAATTGGCTGTCGCCGACACCTTGGAACGACGCGATGTTGCTGATATAGACCCAAAGGCTGATCGCGGGGAAAGAAAAATCCGCCGCGCCGGTATTGTCGATTTCGATCTCGAACGCGGTCGTTTGATAGTTCGGCGCGAACAGGACATAGGGGGCGTCGTTCGGGCCGCCGTCGGCATGGACAGCCGTCGCGCCCGGAAAGTTCTCCGTGCCGGTCGGCAGGACGACCTCGGAAACATGCCCCGCGCTCAAATACTCCGTCATCACCTCGTGATCGATGATTTTCACGGCGTCCGTCTGTCCGGCCGCCGCGCGGAAATGAACGTCGCTGATCGCATAATTGTATGTATCGTCCGAGCCTTGCAGAACGAACCGCAGATTTTGGACGTTTGTTAAATAATCGTCCAACGTTTGGCTTTTGACGATCGCCAAGTTCAATTTAGCCGAAACCTTGTTCCAACCCACCTGAAAGTCGGCCAAATAAGGAACTAAACTGATGAAAAGACTGTTGGTGTCGTGGGCGGCAGTCCAAGCGTCCGGCAGGTCGGAAAGACTGATAAAGGCGTTTCCGGTATCGGGCTTCCATCTCTGCATATTGGCCAAAGCGCCCGCGTCCTGCACGCCGAACCAAAACGTCAGCGCGGCGTCCGTATAGTCCATACCAAGATTGGCGGAATCGGACAAATCGATCGACGCGTCGGGGGATTGTCGAACGACGATATCCCGTTGCGCGAGGAGCGTCGGCCATAAAATAGAATTCTTGCTATGCGCCCCGATCGGCTGAGAATACCGAATTCCCGATCCGTATTGCGGATATTCCGTGCCCCCTGCGATCGCCTTAAACGGCACGATCGGTCCGTCGGCCGCCGCCGCGGGTTTCAAGGCGGTTATGCCCAAACCGGCGAACGTCAACACGGCGGCTATAGCCGACGCGAACAACAACGCTTTCAGTTTCTTCATCTTATCCTCTTCTCCTTTATCTCGGTCTCGCAACAGGGCGCCGCGTTCGCTCCGAAGCGGCACCATTATTAAATTTATATCACATATAAAATTGCAATGCAAGAGGGGGGTGCATACAAATGCGGCCACGCTCTATTTGTTTTCTTTTTCCCACAACACCGTCCGTGTTCCGATCTTTGTCTGGCTCTTGGGAGTTTCGCCCGCGAACAGTCCGTCCATGGTCAGAAGGGCGTATTTCCCGATCGCGTAAAAATTCTGACAAACGGTGGAAAAATGCAGTTTTTGGCTCATGGAGAGACCGTCGAAGCCGATAATGACAAGCCGGTCGAGCAATTCCCGATCATAACGCTGTAAAAAATTGACGAAATAGGCCGCGGAAACGTCGTTGATAAAGCAGATCGCATCGGGCTTATCGTCTAATGCCAAATAGTATTCGTACAGCTTCCGTGCGCTTTTAGCCTGCACGACGTTCTGCTCCTTGACCGACAGCGACAGATAGCTCTCGTCGAACACGCTTGACCGGAAAACATATTCGGAGCGCACGGGAATCCCGTTTTCCAACAGGGCGCGGCAATACCCCCGGTATCGGTCGTGCACCGAATTCATCGTCCCCGCGACGGGCATAACAAACAGAAATTTTTTGTATCCTTTTTGAATAAAGCGCGTCACGATCTCGCGATAGCCGCCCTCGTTGTCCGAACAGACCAACGGCAGATCGAAGCCGGAAAGCTCGATGTCCATTAAAACGAGCGGTACGCGGCCGAGCACAAACCGACTGATCAGCTCGGCGTGCTCCGAATCGCCGCTGGGCAAAAACAGCAGGCCGTCATACCTTTCCCGCAAAACGTTCTCCAAAATCTCGCGTTCCTTGCGGACGTTGAGCTCGCTGAAAAAGGTATCTATCTCGTAGCCGAAACGCGCGTTGTTCTCTAAAACGGCGTCCACGATCTTGTGATTGTTGCTCCGCTCGAACGGCAGGACGATCGCGAGCTTTTTGCCGTTGCGCGCCGGCGCGATAAACGTCCCCGCCTTGGTTTTCCGATAGACGGCTCCCTCCTTGTACAGCATATTCATCGCCTTCCGCGCCGTGGAACGGCTGATCCGGAAATGCCGCGCGACCTCCATTTCCGTCCAAAATCCTTGGTTCGGTTTGCTTTCCGCGATCCGCGCCGATAATTTTTCGTAAATTTCCTCGTATTTAAACATAACGCTTTATCTTTGAATATTCCTTTTGTTTCCGTTGCAACGCAACGGAAACAAAAAAAGGCCCCGGGGCCTTTTTTCCCGATAGAAGAAAATTATACCACAAAAACAAAATAAATCCAACTGCGGACGCCCTTCTATTCCGAAATTGTACGGACTGACAAATCTGAAACAAATCGGGATAAACCGCAATTGTATGGAAAGCGATTTGACATTTCCGCACCGCTCCCTTACAATGATACCGTATGAAATATACGCTGTGTATCGTCCCGCACACGCATTGGGACAGGGAATGGTATTTACCGCACGCGCGGCACAACTACCGTTTGATCAAATTGATGGACACGTTGATCGAGACGCTGGAAAACGATCCCGATTTCAAGACCTTTCATCTCGACGGACAGGTCGTTTTAATCGAGGATTACCTGCGCACGCGGCCCCGCGCGGAGGGTCGGATCAAAAAGCTGATCGCGGACGGCCGGATCAAGATCGGCCCGTTTTATATCCTGCAAGACGAATTTTTGGTCAGCGGCGAGGCCAATATCCGTAATTTTCTGATCGGATTAAAGGTTTGCGCCCGATACGGAAAGCCCTCAACGGTCGGTTATTTCCCCGACGCTTTCGGCAACGTGTCCCAAATTCCCCAAATTATGCGCGGCTTCGGCGCCGACTGCGTCTTTTTCGGGCGCGGCATTATTCCGACGGGCTACGCCAACGAGGTTCTCGGCAAATCCGACGAGGGCTTTTCCGAAATCGTTTGGGAGGGCGCGGACAAAAGCGCCGTGCTCGCCGTGCAGTTCGTCAACTGGTACCACAACGCCTTTCAATTACCCGAGGACGAGACGGCGGCGACCGCCCGCATCAACGATATTGTCGAACGAGCGGCCGCGGCGGCCCGCACGCCCTACCTTTTGGGCATGAACGGCTGCGACCACCAGCCCGTACAGACGAATTTAAGCTCTATCTTAAAAAAGGTCCGCGGTAAGATCAACGCCGACGTGGTTCACACGGACTTGGAAAGCTATGTCGAAAAAATCCGGCCCTATCAAAAAAGTTTTTATACGTTCCGGGGCGAAATCACCGGCCAAAACGGCAACGGTTATCATACGCTGATCGACACCGCCAGCAGCCGGATTTATTTGAAACGGCTCAACCACCGTTGCCAGCATTTATTGGAAAATTCCCTCGAACCGCTTTCGTGTATATTGGCCTCTCTCGGCGGCGCGTACGACGGCGAGATGTTGTACGGATTTTATAAGCACCTGCTGCACAACCACCCGCACGACAGCATCTGCGGATGCGGCGTGGACGAGATACACCGCAAAATGGTCACGCGTTTTTGCGACGTTGCGGACGGCGCGGAAAGCCTGCGCCGCGACGTTTTGACCGATCTTGCGGACAGAATCGATACGGGCGTCGGGCCCGGTAAACGCATCGTCGTTTTCAACGCGCAGTCCCGCGCGGCGGGCGGTCTGATCGAGGGCGAAGCGATCTACCGCGACGCGGAGCCTCCCGTTTCCCCCGCCTTCTTCAACAGCGACGGAACGCCGGTTCCCGCCTCGTTTACGGTGACCGCGGAAAAGGCGTTCGAGCTGCCCCGCGACCGTTTCCGCGAGGTCTTTGATTGCAAAAAGCTGAAATTTTCACTCTTCGTTTCCGACGTCCCCGCGACGGGCTTTAAGGTTCTGACGATCGCCGAGGGGAGCCGCGCCGAAGCGGATGTGCGGGCGGACGCCCGCGGCGCGGAAAACTCCAAAATCAAATTGGCGTTTCACGGGAACGGCACGTTCGACTTGTACGAAAAATCGACCGGCGCGGCGTTTCGCTCGTTGCATTATTTCGAGGAAACGGGCGACGACGGCACGGAGTACGTCTTCCGGCAAAGCGGCGAAACGTTTACCACCGAAAAGGAACGGGCTGAGATCGCTCTCGTCTGCGACGGCCCCGAAAAAGCGGTCTATCGGGTGACGGTTCCTCTCCGGACGCGGGACGGCGTTCCGATTTCCGTCGTCAGCCTGATTACGCTTTCGGCGTATTCGTCGGCGATCGCCGTCGAGACCCGATTCGAAAACACCGTCAAAAATCACCGGATACGGGCTTATTTCCCGACCGGCCTACAAACGGAGCACGTATATTCCTTCGGACAATACGATATCGTGCGGCGCGATGTCCGCCCCGGCCCGCGTTGGACATGGCCGCACAACCCCCAACGTACCGAAGGTATGGTGTATTTAGCCCAAAAACCGGGCACGGAGGAGGAAATCGGTTTGGCGGTCGGTACGCGGGGCCTCAACGAATACGAGGTCGTCGCCGATCGCGGGAACGATTTGGGGATCACGTTGGTGCGGGGCGTGGGAGAGTTGGGCGATTGGTATTATTTCCCCACTTTCGACAGCCAGTGCCTCGGTCCCGTGACCGCCGAATACTGCGTTTGCCCGTTCGGAGCCGCGACCAAAACCGAAGCTCTGACCGCCGTATTGGATTTTTCCAAGCCTCCTCTATCCTACGCCGCGGCCGAGCCGCACGGCGGCGTTCCGGCGGGCGGCAGTCTGTTGGGCGCGCGAAGCGACGGTCTCGTTTTTATGGGCTGTTTGAAACGCGCCGAAAAAGGCGACGCTTACGTCGCGCGCTTCGTCAATTTGGAGGAGCGGCCCGTCCGGCTGAACTTGAACAAAAAAGCGGCCGAAATCAACATGGCCGAAACCGAAACCCTGTCGGCGGCCAAATCGGTCTTCGACCTCGAACCCAAAAAAATTATCACCTTGAAATTTAAGACAACGAATAGCGCCGTCAAGTAGGCCGTCCGTCAAGAAACCGTTGATTATCACGAGCAACACACGGGCGACGAGAGTATGCGGAGCATTGAAACGCGCATCGCCCACGCAAACAATGAAATCGAACGGTTGACCACCGGTTCTTTCATTCTGGCAAAGAACGATATGCTCCGCGCAAAGATAGAAAAGAAAATGGACGAAATGGAGATTTACCTAAAAGACCTGCAAGCCCGCCAAGTGCAAATCGAACTGAACGGGGCCGGAGACTTACAGCCAAAAAATCATCAACTTTGTCGCTTTGCTGATTAAAGGCGACCCCAACGATAAAGAATACCAAAAACGCATAATCGGCAATTTGGTGTTCATGATTTACGTTTATGACGACAGTTTGGTAACCTACTTAAATATATCGGGCGGCACTGATATGGCGCGCATATCTCTTGCCGACACGAATACCGCGATTGAGCAAACATTAGGTGTTCAAACTCTGTCGTTAGTGGTGCCCGAGGCCGGACTCGAACCGGCACGGAGTTGCCCCCTCAGGATTTTAAGTCCTGTGCGTCTGCCATTCCGCCACTCGGGCAATATTCAACTTTAATGACAAACGCAAGGGATTTTAAGTCCTTTGCGTCTGCCATTCCGCCACTTCGGCAGGTCACAGGCTTTTTCCTTTTTTGGCCGGACTATATGACAAGCGTTCCGAACGGGCCGTCATAAAGAAAAATGTCCGTTATTTTGGAGGCGCCACCCGGATTTGAACCGGGGAATCGGGGCTTTGCAGGCCCCTGCCTTACCTCTTGGCTATGGCGCCGAACGACGGGGAAACGGATTCAAACCGTCCCCTCGTTTACGAATTGTAATTATACACTATATTCCCGCTTTTGTCAAAAGGTTATCGGCAAATTATATGATTCGGATGTTATGGATCACACGATTTTAATCGTCACGATCTCAAACGGCTGCAACTCAAAATCCAAATTCTTGACGACCTTCAACGGTTTTTCGTCCAGTGTCACCAGCGAAACAGATTGATAGGGAAACGGAACGGTCAGCCCGAACCCGGAACGCACGCCCTTCTCCTCTGCGACGCGGACGATCAGACCCGCGCCGTCCTCGCTGCGCTTGACGCATTCGACGATCGCGCCGCCCGCCGTTTTGAAATCCAAAAAGCCCTCGATACCGCCCAATTTTGCTCCGGCGTTGTAAACGTAGGCCGTTTCCGCAACGTCGCTGTTTTCAAACGCGCCCTTGTGCGAATACAGCGCATAGGAAAAGCGGTGCTCTCCCTGATCCGCGTCCGCGCCGGGATAATGCGGCGCGCGCAACAAACTGATTTGGATATGGTTTCCTGCCGCCGTGTAGCCGTATTTGCAATCGTTGAGCAACGCGACGCCGTAATCGTTTTCGGACAAGTCTATATAGCGGTGCGCGCAAATTTCGATTTGGGCGCGTTCGAGATCGTTGTTTTTTAAGAGGCTGCGTTTGATATTACCGTAAGCGCAGCTGCAATGAACCGTATCGGTAAACACCGCGGGCGAAAAGGAAGCCTTCAAAAATTTTCCGCTTTCCCGCCAATCGGCCGTATTTTCAAAATCCAGAATCGGGCAGGAATCGGAAACGGAGATCGTTTGTTTCAGCGTGCTCCCTTGATAGGCCAGCGTCTGTTCACGAACCGTCCCGCCGTTCGCGAAATAGGTTCTAACCCCCGTCAGCGTGAATTTGCCGCGCAATTTGTCCGGATACCCGTCCTCCATGTCCCACGCGTCGCCGCCGTCCTCGTACACGTTCAAAACGTTGGAGGGCGCGGCCAAAACCTCGCGATTGTTGACCTTATCGTATACCGAGATCAATTCGCCGTTGCCGTTGAAAACGGCTTTGAGCGTCGCGCTCTCCAATATATCGGGGGAAGCGTGCGAACCTTGCGCCGGTTTAATCGGCGAAACGGCCTCCGTTTTGACGGTAAACAGGCCGCGCGAAGCGTCGGCGATCCCCCGCGCTTCGACAAGCAATTCCTGATAGCGGGCCACGCTCTCGTCATACACCCTTTTAATACTGCTGCCGGGCAGGATATCGTGAAATTGATACAGCAAAACCTCCCGCCAGATTGTATCGAGCTTTTCTGCCGGATATGCCGCGCCCTTCAATTTCCACGCGGCGGCCGCAAAATATTCGGCGTCGCGCAACGCGAACTCCATTTTGCGGTTATAGTATTTATTGCGCGCCTGCGTCGTGTACGTCCCTTGGTGCTTTTCCAAATACATTTCACCCTTATAGGTTTTCAATTTGGCGCGGTCCTTCTTGATTTCGGCGATCAATTCGCGCGTGGACGCGGGCACGACGGGCGAAAGCCCCGACAGGCTGCCGATCCGCTTCAAGCGTTCCAAATGCTCGCTGCCCGGCCCGCCGCCGCCGTCTCCGATCCCGTACAGGATTGAAGCGCTGCCGCACAAGCCCCGGTCGAGATAGTTTTTTTTCGGCCGCCGCGACCGAACGCGGCGCGATCGCGCTGTTGTAGGTGCCCTCCGGCGGCATATGCACGAGAACCTCGCTGCCGTCAATCCCGCGCCAGTTAAAGGTATGGTACGGAAACACGTTGAATTTATTCCAGCTCATTTTGATGGTAATCAAGCTGTCCACGCCGCTTTTCGCCAAGATTTGCGGCAGAGCGCCGCTGAAACCGAATACGTCGGGCAGGTGCGCGGTCTTGACCTCTTGGCCGAATTCCTCCCGCCAAAACTTTTTCCCGTACAGAACCTGACGAACCAGCGACTCGCCGCTCGTAACGTTCAAGTCGGACTCCACCCACATCGCGCCCTGCGGCTCGATCCGGCCCTCCTTGACCTTTTGTTTGATTTTTTCGTACAGAGCAGGATCCTCCCGCTTGACCCATTCGAATTGCTGCGGTTGGCTGACGCCGAGGATATAGAACGGATAACGGTCGAACATCTCCATCGCCGTCGAGAACGTGCGTAAAGCCTTGCGGCGCGATTCGCGGAGCGGCCAGAGCCACGCCAAATCCAAATGCGCGTGACCCGTCGCGTACAATTTCAGACCGGTATCGGCGGCTTTCTTTTTCAATTGCACGGATAAAATCTCGGCACAGCGATCCAATTCCCCGTCGTCATAGGTATATAAAAGATTGCCGACCTCGTTCAAAGCAATCAAAATTTGCGAATACCGCGCCGTATCGCGGTCCGTCGCTTTCAAAAAATCCAGCAAGACCCAATAATCGTAGTACAAGTCGCGCGCCTTGTCGTTGACGACGGCCAATTCGGCTTGTTTCAGCGTTCCGTTTTCCCGCAAAATTCCGAACAGATCGTTGCAGCCCGCGTCGATCCACAGGTCAACCGTCTCACCGCCGTTACTTTTTCCGGCAAATTGCAGCACCCGCTTTCCGGGCAAGCCCAAGGAACGGTCGTATTCGCTGTTAACGCAGGTGATGCCGCGGACCGCCGAGCCGTTTTTGTCGTACACGCAGCCCTCGCCGTTCAGGTCAATCAGCAAAACCAGCTTTTTGCCCGCACAGGACGGATCGGCCTTGCCGGTCAGGTGAAACCACGCGCAATCGAACAGGCCGCCCCATTTTTCGCCGGGAACAATCTTTTTATACGTCAAATTCAGCCGGTCGGCAAACCGGACGGGCTCGGCGCTCGGCGCGAACTCGACGTCCAAATCCTTGACCTTTGTATAGATCCGCGCTTTCAGCCGATCCAACGCGCCCTGTAATTTATGATCGAAGATTTCCTTTTCATAAAACGGCTTCATGACTAAAATCGCTCCTTTCCCGTGCTTTTCCGCGACCCGCGCCGCGACTTTAAACATTTTTCAGACATATCCTCAATAGTATATCAATTCGGCGGAAAAAACGCAATTAAAAACGCGCAAATTATAGGGCTTCCTTGACCGACCCGCTCAGAAGGAAAAAGCCCGTATTACGCCGCGACAAGGCAACTTGCCCGCAAGGATTGCGAGGAGCGGCAAGCAAATCGGTGTAATCCCGATTTATGGCTCGTAATCCGCTCATGCGATTTTTCTAAACGGCTTCTTCTAACGCCGAAAAAAGAGTTGCAACATTTCATAAAATATGGTAGAATAGTCAAGCGTTTTCATTCGCGGGGCTTGTGCTGGTGTAGCTCAATCGGCAGAGCAGCTGATTTGTAATCAGCAGGTTGCGGGTTCGACTCCCATCACCAGCTCCATCGCACGCCGTCTTCGCTTCTACTCGGAAAACGGTTTGCCGTTTTCCTCGTTTGTTGACTTTTCTTAACGGGCCTTATTTTCTTTTTTGATCGGACAACTTTCTTTCGGACGGGCTTTCGTGACGAAGAAAAATGTCCGAAAATATGGACGGGTTCCCGAGCGGCCAATGGGAGCAGACTGTAAATCTGCCGGCTTTACGCCTTCGGTGGTCCGAATCCACCCCCGTCCACCATCGTTCGACTCACGCGCCTACGGGCAAAAACGGTAAATCGTTTTTGCCCGTTTTGCTTGTCCCGCTCTCCTCCGACCAAACGCGGCAATGGACTATTCAACGCTCACGTATTTTACATATCGGCGCAGCGGATACTCGCCGTCGTGCGGCATCCCCTCGCAGGCGTCGGACATGTTCCGCGGCAAGCAAACCCGCACGGCTCCCGCGCGGAAAAAAGTGGTCGATAAGGACTGCCTCTCCCCGTCCGCGCACGCCAAACCCACCGTTTGCAACAAGCCTGTGAACGGACGGAGAACGGATAAAATGCGATCGCGCGGCAAGCCCTTGACCCACACGTTGCCGAAACCGATCGCCGTTTCCGGCGCTTCACTCCGTCCCGCCGAGAGCGAACAGCCGTCGCCTTTAAACACCTTCCCTCCGTCGAAGATACCTTCCAATTCCGCGTTGTACACTTCCAAAGCCGCTTTCAAAACGGCCGATTGCGGAAAGCTTCTGTCCGTCGGCTACCCCCGCCAAGCTTTTCAAGTTTTCCAAATCAGCGGGTCTAACCCCACGACGCTGACCTTGCCGCTGGTACCCGAGGTCGTGGATTTGAACAATAAATTTTTTTCGGAAACGGACAACAGAGTTCTGTTTTTTAAAAATAAAGTCGGTACGGGCGGAATTTTATACAGATCCGCGGCGGATTGTATTTGCTCGGCCGAAAAATCCGCATTCTGCAAAATCCGCGCGTATTCGGGACACCTTGCCGCGTGGCGGGCGACATTGCGCTTTATGAGCCGAACAAACAATTCGTCCGTACCCTCCGTATCATAAAGCCGGCGCCGCCAATATAACCCCATAGGTTCCCTATTTCACGCGTTCCATGTACGCCCCGCCGTCGCGCGTGTCCACGCGGATCTTTTCACCCTGATTGACGAACAGCGGAACCTGTATAATCAAGCCGGTTTCCAACGTGGCGGGCTTGTTGCCCGCCTTGGACGTATCGCCTTGAATGCCCGGCTCGGTTTGGGTGACGACCAGCTCCACAAAGTTGGGCGGCATAACGCTGAACGCCTCGCCCTTATAGAACTGGATGTTGACCATCGTTTCTTCCTTGATAAATTGCAACGCATCCTCGACCTGCGATTTATTGAGAGGCACCTGCTCGTAGCTCTCCATGTCCATAAAGTAATAGATTTCGCCGTCGTTGTACGAATACTGCATTTCCTTGCGCTCGATATGCGCGTTCTCGTACTTATCGGACGGGTTAAACGTTTGCTCCACGGTCTGCCCCGTCACGATGTTCTTTAACTTCGCGCGCACAAACGCCGCGCCCTTGCCCGGCTTGACGTGCTGAAAATCCACGATGACGTAGATTTTTCCTTCCATCTCGATCGTAATTCCCTTCCGAAAATCGCCCGCTGATACCATTTCTGTTTCTCCTATTCGTTTTTTATTTCTTTACTCGTTTTTGTTTTGATTGCTTTTTATTTCACGAGAGAAGCTTTTCAAAAAAGCTTTATCCTTTTAAATTTCCCTCCTCGGAGGGGGACCGCAAAGCGGACGGGGTAGCCTGTCCCCTTCCCGCTTACTTGACGATCTGCAAATCCTTCCTCACATTGGTCAAATTCACACACTCGCCGTCCGTGATCCGCGCCATATCCTCGATCCGCACGCCGCCGAATTCCGGCACGTAAATGCCCGGCTCCACGGTCACGACCATGTCCTTTTGCAGAACGGTCTGCGTATTCGGAGACAAGGAAGGCTCCTCGTGTATCTTCACCCCGACGCCGTGACCGCTGCCGTGGCCGAAATACGCGCCGTAGCCCTCCGCCTTGATATATTCCCGCGCCAAGGAATCGGCCTCGTGACAGCTCATGCCCGCCCGGATATAGCGCAAAATATTGGCCTGCGCCTCCTTGACGACGCCGTAAATTTTCACAAGGGCCGGATCGGGCTCCCCGTAAAACACCGTGCGCGTCATGTCGGCGCAATAGCCCTGAAATTTCGCGCCGATATCGATCATGACGCACATACCCTTTTCCAGCCGGGTATCGCCCGGCGCGTGGTGCGGTTTGGCCGCCTCCGCGCCGAAAGAAACGATCGGATTGAAAGCCGCCTCGTCCGCGCCGGCGCGGATCATCTCGTAAACGATTTCGGCGGCGACCTCGCGTTCGATCACTCCGTGCTTCAAAACGTCCAGTCCCGCCTCGTAGGCTTGCGCGGTGATCCGCTGCGCTTCCGCGATCAGGCCGAACTCCTCCTCGCTTTTTACCGCCCGCAGGGCGTTGATCGCGGAGGAGCCTTGGACAAACTCGACGGTTGGAATCGCCTCTTTCAAAGCGTCGAATTGCGCGACCGTCAATTCGTCGTCCTCAAAAGCGACGGTTTTCGCGCTCGTTTTTTGCAGCTCGGCGGCGATCGCGTTATAGAATTCGGATCGTTTCGCCACGACGATTTCAAAGCCGGCGGGGTCTTCCTTTAAATAGGTTTCGTATCGGGAGTCGGTGATATACGTCCGCGAATTTTTGGTCAGGACAACCGCCCCGCTCGATACGGATTTCCGCGAGAAATAATATCGGTTGTCCGCGCCCAAAATCAAATACGCGTCCGCGCCCTCGAAGTTCAGTTTTTGGATCAAATCGTCGATCATAACGAAATTTAACGATAAACGACTCTGAGAAGGACTAAATCTCAAGCGGAGCGTTTATCCTTTGTTTCAATATTATACCATAAAAAAAAGAAACTTCATAACGATTTTAAACGTGGAGTCGCCTCGCGCTTCGCTTCGCTCATACTCGGAATCCTGCGGATTCCTCGCTTGATCGCTCACTTCACGCTCTTTCCGACTAAACACGAATTTTTGACTTCGCTCTGAGTCGGTCGGACTTGAAAATATTTCTAACTCTTCTCATACATACCCTTCATAAGCAGCGCATCCTCCGCCATGTTCTCACGCGACTCGCAGATCACAACCGGCTCCATTTTGTATTCCTTTAACAGACCCGCCAGCGGCGCGAAGTCCGGCCCGTAAATTTCGTCGTCAAAACCCAAATGACGGATTTCGCCCGCCTGCCCGTATTGAATTTTGGAAAAATGAATGTGCATAAAGCGTGCCTGTTTATCGGTCAACCGCTCGAACGTGTAATCCAAAATTTTGCGGTAGTCCCCCGCCGTTTTTAAGAGGCCGCCGTAATAGGAATTGATATGCCCCCAATCGAACGTCGGGATCAGCCTCTCCGAATCCAAGCGGCAAATCTCGCAGATTTCCTCATAGGTTCCGAGTTGGCTCTTTTTTCCCATCGTCTCGGGACATAGAATATAGCCCGAATACCCCTCGTCGTCCAAATGCTTTAACAGAATTTCCATGCGCTTTAACGCCAAGTTCAACGCGGCGAGATGCCCTTTGGATGCGCTGCCGGTATGAAAAACAATCCGTTCCCCGCCCATCGGCCGAACGGCCTCGATACAGCGTTTGATATAGCCGAACGATTTTACAATCTCCTCGTCGTTTTCGTTCGCGAGGTTGATATAATACGGCGCGTGACAACTCAAAGTGATATCGTATTTCCGCATCTCGGCGCCGACCTTTTCCGCCATAGCCTGCCCGATGCTGACGCCGCGCCCAAAGGAATACTCGAACGCGGTTAATCCCTTTTCTTTCAGCCAGCGCGGCGCGTCGGGAGTGTGCTTGTTGCCCTCGTTGTAAAACGACGCCGAATGCCCCGAAGGGCCGAATCGTATCATTTTGTTTTGCTCCTTATTTTACATACGAAAGTTTTCATTTCTTTTCTGTCCCGAACGTCCGCGTCTAACTGCGCCCGCAACGCCTCCGGCCCGTCGAACTTGCGAATCGGCCGCATATACGCCAAAAACTCCGTCTTAACTTCTTTGCCGTATATATCCTTATTATAATCGATTATGAAGGTCTCGATACCGTATGAATCGACGCCGAACGTCGGCTTGCCTCCCGCGTTGGTGATTGAAGCGTAAGCTCGGCCGCCGACAACCGTCCGCGTGGCATACACGCCGTCTTTCGGCCGCAGCTTTTCCTCCGAAAATGACAAATTGACCGTCGGATAGGAGATTCGATGCCCCACGCCCCTGCCGTGCTCCACGCGTCCGCGCGCCGCATACGGCGCGCCCAAAAACCGGTTGGCCGCCCCGATATCGCCCGCCGTCAAAAAGCCGCGTACCGCGGTGCTCGATACCCGCGTTCCGTCGATCTTGACATCGGGCACGGCGCAAAATTTGATCCCGTGCCGCGCGCAAAACGTTTCCAAGCTCGCGGCGTCGCCCCCGCCGCCGAAACCGTATGTATAATCCGACCCGCACGACAGCGCGGCGATATCGCAATTTCGGGTCAAAGCCTCCAAAAACGCCGCGGAGGACAGGCGCATGAACGCCTCCGAAAAGCCCGCCGCGAGCGTCGCCGCGACACCGCACTCCTCGAAAATCCCAACGCGTTCGGGGAACGTATAGATCAGCTTCGTATTCCGACCTAAAACCCGAAAAGGATCGTTGTCGAACGTAAACGCGGCCGTTTCCGCCCCCGTTTCGCGGGCAAAATCCGCCGCGCTCTTTAAAATCGCGCGGTGCCCCGCGTGCGCGCAGTCGAAAAAGCCGAGCGCGAGCGACAAACGGGCGGGATATGGGGTGTTGAAAGGTATGATACGCATATCCTTTAAACTGAAAACTGAAAACTGAAAATTTCGGTCGAATAGCCGTAAAAAGATCGTTCATCGGCCGGTTCAGATAACTTTCATCTTTCATTTTTCATCTGTCAATTCCTCCCTGACCTTCTCCACGCCGACGACCGCTGCCTCCGGATTTTCCTCGATCTCTTTCAGCGTCCGCGCGTCCTCAACCGTAAAGCAGCCGCTTTTCGTCCGCGTCAGCGCGCTCATCACGCAATGCGTCCCCAAAGCCGTCCCTAAATCCCGCGCCAAAGCCCTGATATACGTCCCGCCGCCGCACAGGATTCGGAACCCGAAAACGCCGCCGCCCTTATTCCCGGTCAATTCGTATTCGTAAATCTTGATCTCGACGGGCTTCAAGTTCGTTTCCGCGCCGCGCCGCGCCAAATCATAGGCCCGCACGCCCCCGACGGATTTCGCGCTGTAATCGGGCGGCAGCTGTGAAATCCGTCCTAAAAAGCGCGGCAAAACGGCCCGTATTTCCGCTTCCGACGGAACGTGCCCGCCCTCCGCCGTGATTTTCCCCGTCGTATCCAACGTATCGGTCAAAATCCCGAACGTAAACTCCGCGGCGTATTCTTTCTTTTTTGCCCGCAACAGGTCGAACATTTTGGTCGCGGGGCGTCCCGCCGCGATCGGCAGCACGCCTTCGGCCATCGGATCGAGCGTGCCCATATGTCCCAACCCTTTTTGCCGTAAGATACGTTTCAGCTTGCCGACCGCCGCCGCGCTCGTCATGCCTTTTTCTTTATATACGTTGAAAAACCCGATGATCATTTTAGTTGTTAGCGGTTAGCGGTCAGTTAAATCGGTTGGGCTTCTTCACTCACGGAAGAATGACGCCTTTTGCGCAATGCTGTCATTGCGAGCCGAATTTATCATGAGGCGTCGCAATCTTAACCCATGAGCTGATCACTGACCACTACCTACTGACCGGCTTCCAGCTCCTCTCTGACCGCCCGCAAAATCTTATCCCGCACGTCGTAAAACTCGCCCTGAATCAAGCATCCCGCCGCCTGCGCATGCCCGCCGCCGCCGAAGCGGGCGCACACGTCGCTGACGCGCACGGGAGCTTTGCTGCGCAGGCTCAATTTATAGCGGTTTTTTCCGGTCTCGTGGATCATAATCCCCACGGACACGCCCTTTAAATTGATCGCATAATCGATAAATCCTTCGGTATCATACGCTTTGCAACCGCATTGCGCCAGCATATCCAGCGTAACGCAAATGACCGCCGCGCGATCGTCCTCGCATAAGGACAGCGTAGACAGCACGGCGGCCAGCATGCGCAAACGGTGCGGCGTGGTTTCCTTATACAGCTTATCGGTGACGGCGGCGATATCGACGCCCGCCGCCGCAAGCTCGGAAGCGGCGATAAACGAGGAAGGCGCGGTGTTGCCGTGGGTGAAATTGCCGGTATCGGTCGAAAGCCCGACGTACAGGCACCGAGCGGTCAAGGGATCGGGCGCGCCGCCCGCAACCTCCTTGACGACGCCCAGCATGATTTCGCTCGTACTCGACGCGGCGGGAAAGATGCAGTCTATCGCGGCAAAGCCCGTGTTCGTGACGTGGTGATCGACGACAATCGTATTTTTATGCTTTAAAAATTCTTTCTCATAGCGGCCGAGACGCGGCGGGTCGGCGCAATCGACGGCGACAAAAAGCTCGTAAGACCCCTTTAAATCCGCAAAAGGCACGATTTCCTTGACATTGGGGAATACGTCGTAATAAGCGGAGATTTCCGAATCGCAATAAATATCGGCCTTCTCACCGAGAGCGGCCTTCAAACCGAGCCCCGCGCCCAGCGTATCGCCGTCGGGCCTTGTGTGGCAAAAAATAGCGATCCGTTTCGCCGCCTTGATCGCGGCGGCCGCTTTTTTAATGGAATCCTTCATTCTTCAAATTGAAAACTGAAAACTGAAAATTATGGATCAGTCGCAAAAGAAACTTTTACGATGCTTTTCCTTACCCGCCGACAAAGCCGTCTTCACGATTATCTAACCGAGATTTTCAGTTTTCAGTTTTCACTTATCCTTATCGTCCTTTAAATCGGATAAAATCTTATCGATTTTCGCGCCGTAATCCAGGCTCTCGTCCAGCACATATTGAAGTTGGGGGATTTGGCGGATATGGGGAATCCTCTCGGCCAAAGCGTGCCGGATAAAGCCCGCGCTTGCGCGGATCGCTTCGATGTTTTCCATTTTCTGCTCGCGCGTCGCCGAATAGATACTCAAAAAGGCCTTGCCCGTCCGCAAATCCGCATCCACGTTGACGGCGGTCACCGTCACCATATCGGTCAAGCGCGGGTCCTTCACCTCGCGTAGAATTTCGGTCAGCTGCCGCTGAAACTCGGCGTTGACTCTTTGTATTCTATAATTTCCCATAGGTCCGATTACACTTCCTTGATTTAGTTTTTACGTTCCAATGTGTACGCCTCAATAATATCGCCCTCTTTAAAGTCCCCGAAGCCCTCTATGCTTATACCGCACTCGAAGCCCGCCGCGACTTCCTTCGCGTCGTCCTTAAAGCGTTTCAAGCCGCGAACCTCGCCCTCGAACGCAATATCGCCGCCGCGTTTGACGCGGGCTTTCGCGCCGCGCTTGATCGTCCCGTCCAGCACGTAAGAGCCGGCGACCGCGCCCACGCCCGTGATATTGAACAGGTTGCGCACCTCGGCGTGTCCGTCGATCCTCTCGGCGTAGACCGGCGCGATCATGCCCTTTAAGGCGGCGGTCACGTCGTCGATAAGCTCGTAAATGATCTTATAGGCTTTGACCGAAATCCCGCCCGATTCGGACAGGCTTTTCGCCTCGTTGTCGGCCTTTACATTGAACGCCAAAATCCGGGCCTTGGCGGCGTCGGCCAACATCACATCGGACTTGTTCACGGCTCCTACGGCCCCGTGAACGACCGCTAATTTCACCTCGTCCTGCGGCAACTTTGCAAGAGCCGCTTTTATCGCCTCCACGGAGCCTTGCATATCGGCCTTCACGATGACGTTCAAAACCTTGCTCGCCGCGGCCCCGCCGGTGCGTTCCAGCATCTCCTCCAACGTGACCTTTTGCGTGATCTGCACCTGCCCCGCCTTCAATTTGTCGCGGCGCTCGTCGGCCAGCTGACGGCTGAATTCGGTGTCCGCGACGACGTGTAAAAGGTCGCCCGCGTTGGGCACCTCGGTGAAGCCCAGCACCACGACCGGCGTGGACGGCCCCGCCTCTTTGATCGAGTCGCCGTTCTCGTCGAGCAACGCGCGCACGCGCCCCGCGGCCATGCCCGCGACCACCGTGTCCCCGACGCGGAGCGTGCCGTCCTGCACGATGACCGTCGCGACCGGCCCGCGCCCCTTATCGAGCTGCGCCTCGATGATCGTCCCCTGCGCCCGCCGCGCGGGATCCGCCTTGAATTCCTGCACCTCGGCCACCAACAGGACGCTTTCCAATAATTTATCCAAGCCCGCGCCGGTTTTGGCCGAAACGGGCGCCATGATCGTGTCGCCGCCCCATTCCTCCGGAATAACGTTGTGCTCGGACAGCTGTTGCTTGATACGGTCGATATCGGCCTGCGGTTTATCCGTCTTGTTGATCGCGACGATGATCGGCACGCCCGCCGCCTTGACATGGTTGACCGCCTCGACGGTCTGCGGCATTACGCCGTCGTCGGCCGCGACGACGATGATCGCCACATCGGTGACGCGCGCGCCGCGCGCGCGCATCGCCGTAAAGGCCTCGTGGCCCGGCGTATCGATAAAGGTGATCCGCTCCTTACCGGACATGACGGTATACGCGCCGATATGTTGCGTGATGCCGCCCGCTTCGCCTGCCGCGACGCTCGTCTTGCGGATCGCGTCCAGCAAAGAGGTCTTGCCGTGGTCGACGTGGCCCATGACGGCGACGATCGGCGGCCGCTTGATCCTGTCGCCGCTATCGTCGGTTTCGACCTTGTGAATATCGGCTAACTGTTCCTCCTTGGTCTTATCCAAACGCAGCTCGATCGCCACGCCCAATTCGCTCGCCACAAGCTCCATCGTCGGGAAGTCCACGACGCTGTTGATATTCGACATGATCCCCAACGTCATCAGCTGTTTGATAATTTCGTTGGCGGTCTTGCCGATCTTTTCGGACAAAATTTTGACCGTCAGATTTTCGGTCGTAATGATCGCTTTTTCGATGACGATCGGTTGGAAGCTGTAATCGGGTTTGAGCTTTTTATTCCTGAATTTGCGGCTGCCCATGCGCTCATCGCCGTCGGCGTCGGGCATAACGTAGCCCTTGCGGATCAGCGTGCGCTTGTTCATCGAACCTTTCTTTTCTTCGGGCTTGGAAGGGTCTTTTTTCTTGCCCTCCATCGGACGGGTCTTTTCGGGCGCGAGTACGGCGGGAGCCTTATAGGGCGCGCCTCCGGACGTTCTCGCCCCCGCGCCGAACGGCGGACGCGTACCGGGCGCGCCGAGCGGCGGACGCGCGCCGAACGCCCCTCCCGGCCGGGTATTGGGCGCGCCGGGTCTCGTATCGTTTACGTTGAAAGTTCTCGAACGGATATTGGAAGCGCCCGGCCCGCGCCCCGGATCCTCGATCTGCGACAGGTCGATGACGCGGCGCGGCTTTTCCGGCGGTTTTCCCCGGCCGGCTTCGCGCCCCGGAACGACGATCGCCGCCGGTCTTGCGGCGGCTTGCGTTTGATCCTGCGTCTGCGCTTGCGTTTGGTTTGCGGCCTGCGCCTGCGGCGCGGCGACCGCGGCGTCGGCGGCTTTTCCGTCCGTGTATTGCCCTTCCGCGCCGATTTTATCGGGCGCGGCGACAGGCGCCGAAGCGGTTTCGACGGGTTTTCCGTCAACGGGTTTTCCGTCCGCGTCGATTTCGGCGGACGCGACGGCGTTTGCCTGATCGGCAGCCTCGGCGGCGGCCCAAGCGGCTTCCTCGACCTCCCGCGCTTTGCGCTCTTCCTCGCGGGCGGCGCGTTCTTCCTCGCGTTTTAAGCGGCGGACTTCCTCGACGCGCCGCTTTTCCTCGGCGATTTCCTTTTCGCGAACGCCCTTAACGAGCTCTTCGAGGCGCTTTCTGGCGTCCCGTATATCGGATAAAAGGGCGGACAAATTCGCCTGCTTGCTCTCGTCGTTTTGGAAAGCGATCAGTTCCCTGATATGCTTGAATTCGTCGTCCTGTTTGACTGTTTTTTCGTTGTTTTCGCTCAAAATGATTCCTTTCGCGCTCCGCGCTCTTTTCGACCGATCGGTTTTATTTCAACGCTTCCGCGCCGTCTTGTCGCCTTTGATCATCGATCATGCTCTCAATCGGTTTAAACGCCTCCGCTTGCTCTATCCACGCCCGCATTCCGTTCCAAATATTGCCGTCGGCAAGCCCCGCCGCGCGGCATTTCTCTTTGTGTATAAGCTCGGCCAGCTGCCCGTCGAACACATACAACGGTATTTTCCGTTCGGCGGCGCATCGTTTCAGCCGCTCCAGGCTGCCCGCCGCCAATCCCGTGTCGGCCAGTATCGCATACAGCTTATGTTTCGCGGCCCGTATATTGTCTACGCCCAGCGCGAGTTTTCCCGCCCGCAGAGCTAAATTGAGGTATCCCGCGATTTTATCCATCTTTTACAATTCACATTCACAGTTCACAATTTTGGATTTGTATCCGTAATTGCGCTTTGTGTGTTGCGCATTGTGAATTCCACCTGCGCGTAAACCTCTTTGCCTACCTCGCGTTTAAAGGCCCGCGACAACGCCCTGCTTTTCGTCATTTTGGCGCGGCATTCGGGGCTTTGACACACATACGCGCCGCGTCCCGGCGCTTTGCGCGTCCCGTCCACCGTGATTTGCCCCTGTTTATTCAACACCACCCTCAAAAGCGTGCTTTTAGGCAACATCTGCCGACACACTATACACATTCTTAACGGCTCGGACATCTTTATTTTTTATCGTCTTTTATCCTAACGGAGTAGCCTGCATCCGCCGACGCATTTACCGTTAAATCAGAATTCTCCGATATCCTTAAAGATATCCCCGCCCAAATCCAATTTGACCACCTCGGTCTCCGTCTCCTCGACCTTGGGCTCGGCGGCCTTTTCCAACGACGCGCTATACGATTTAACGTCGATCTTCCAGCCGGTCAAGCGGGCGGCGAGGCGCGCGTTTTGGCCGCTCTTGCCGATCGCCAGCGACAGCTTGTCGTCGGGCACGATGACCTTCGCGGTCTTTTCCTCGTCGTTGACCTCCACCATGATGACCTTCGCGGGGGACAACGAGCGGGCGATGAACTCTAAGGAATCCGCGCACCACGGAATAATATCTATTTTCTCGCCGCCCAGCTCCGCGACGATCGTATTGACGCGCACGCCGCGATTGCCCACGCACGCGCCGACGGGATCGACGCTCGTATCCTCGCTCGCGACGGCGATTTTGGTGCGGAAACCCGCCTCGCGCACGATGTTCTTGATCGTGACGATGCCGCCCGCGATTTCGGGCACTTCCATTTCGAACAGCCGCTTCACAAAGTTAGGCGTCGAGCGCGACACGTTGATCTGCGGCCCGCGCAACCCCTGCTTGACCTTCTTGACATAGACCTTGATCGACTCGTTGACGTTGTATTTTTCGTTGGGACATTGATCTTGCGGCATCAGCACGGCTTCCAATTTACCGATATCCACATAGACATTCGCGCCGTCGACGCGCCGGATGATCCCCATGACGAGCTGATCCTCTTTTTTGCTGACCTCGTTATAGGCAAGCTCGCCTTCGACCTCGCGCAAGCGTTGCATGACCACCTGTTTGGCGGTTTGCGCCGCGACGCGCCCAAAGTCCGCGGGTTTGATATCCTCGCCGACTATGTCGCCCGGCTTGAAGGATTTTTTGATCGCCTGCGCCTCTTCGAGCGGGATTTCCTTATCGGGGTCGTACTCCCTCGCGTCGGGATCGTATCCCTCCTCCTCCGGCCCCGGCAGAACCTTCTTTTCGACGACGGTCTTATAGGCGACCACGCGCATGGTGGCGCGCTCGGCGTCGAGGCGTACGTCGATCGACCGGCCCTCGCCGAAGTTTTTCTTGTAGGCCGCGGTCAGCGCCGTTTCCAACGCCTCTAACACAACCTCTTTCTTGATCTTTTTCTCGCGTTCAAGATCGTCTAACGCTTGAAAAAATTTCTTGTTGATCATGATCCGTTATCTCCTATGTCGCGCGCCGCTTCGCTCCTGCTCGGAATCCTGACGGATTCCCCGCTTGATTGGCCGCTCCGCGCTTTTGCCGATCAAGCGCATTTTTTTGCTTACAAAAAATCGATCGGACTTGAATCGGTTTTATTTCATTTCGCCCGCGCCTTGTTATGGCGGCGTACACGCCGTCTTGTCCGTCATTGCGTCGGTTTTTCTGATTCTCGTGTGCTTTGTCATTGCGAGCGAAACGAAGTGACGCGTCGCAAGCTCATCTTTCATTGTCCGTTGTCAATGTTGATCAAACCGCACCGCTTGCCGCACGCTCGCAATTTTTTCCTTCGGCAGGGACAAGCTTTTGCCGTCCCGTTCGAAGGTCACGTTCGCGCCGTCGAATCCGGTTAATATCCCCTCGTAAAGCCGGTCCGGCTTGCATTTGGGATCGTCCGGTTCTATCCTGATCGGCCCGTACAGTTTGATTTCGATTGCCTTGCCCGTATTCCGCTCAAAGTCCCGCGCGGTTTTAAACGGCCTGTCCAGTCCCGGACTTGACACGTCCAAGCAATACGGCGCGCCACCTGTCGGATCGAGTTCGTCCAGCGGCCCGTCGATCGCATTGCTGACCTTTTCGCAGTCGTCCAGCGACACGCCCTTTTCGTTGTAGATATAAAAGACGAGGTGCATATTGCGGTCGGGCAAGCTTTTATACTCCGCGTCCACGACCTCGTACCCTAATCCTTCGATGATCGGGAAAATCTTTTCCCTGATTATATCGATTACCTTGCTCACAATATCCTTTTAAAAATTCCCGCCGTAAATATTTTGGGCGGAAGCCCTCTCGCTCCCGCCCAAAATAAAGCCTGATAATGAATATATTATACCACAGTCGCCGGACTTTGGCAACCGTTTTAAAGAACGTTTTTATTTTATCTCAAAGTTTCCGCTCGACAGCTTTACTTTGACCGAGAATTCCGCGACGGCGGGCGCGTTCGTATACCGCCTGCCGCCCTTGCGTTCGCCGAAAATCTTGACGCCGCCGCTCGACACCGTAATATCGAAAGCCGTGTTCCCCGCGTCCGCGCCACGCAATCCGTCTATGGTAAGGTTCCCGCTCGATACCGTAAAGTCGACCGTTTTCACGGCGCAGGAGGTCAACGCGACGTTGCCGCTCGACGAGCTTCCCGTAAACGAGCCGCACTCGACATCGGTCAACTGCGTCTTGCCGCTGTTGCTCCGCGCGGCAAGACCCCCCGCTTGCACGTCGCTCACGGATATATCGCCGCTCGCGGCGTTCAAATCGGCTTTCCCGAACGCGCCGTCCGCAATTTTCACGCCGCCGCTCGATACCGACACGTTCAGCGTTTCCGCCGACAGTCCGGCGCAAACGATTTTGCCAGAACTTGCGGACAGTTTGATCGTGTCAAATTCTGCCGCGTCCTCCGGCACGGTGACGGTCACCTTGCCGTCGTCCCAATTGCCGTCGAAGATATTCAGCACCCAACCTATATCCAACGAGAACCAAGTTTTCGGCGCGTTCTGTCGGATCTTCAGGCTTCCGTCCGTTTCCGTCACGGTAAATTCGCCGTCGAACCGATCGTCGTATTCGACCCGAACCGTGTCGACCGCGCCCCGCTTGACCTCTACATCGGCCGAACGCACCCCGATATCGAACGCGCTAACGGCGTTTTCCGCCGGATATTCCTTTTGCACGGGCGTTTCATAAACGCCCCGTTTCGCCGCGATATTCGCGTTTGCGGCGGCCCACGCTTCCCTGTTCAAGAATCCGAACGTCAGCGCGCCCCCGAACGCCGCTCCTCCCAGTACGAAACAGCATATCGCCGCTACGAGTATTTTTCCTCTTTTTTTCATGATAACTCCTTTCCTTTATGTTACAAAATCACGCAACTCCGTTTTCACTTTTCACTTCTATGGCCCGCCCCTTTCTCTTGAACAACAGCTTCACAGGCGCCCACAAGATTTTGACGATCCACACGATTAGCAGTCCGGTTCCGCCCAGCAGGAACGCGGCCGACAATAACGTGAAACACACCATTGCCGATCCCGAATAGATACC
>BNZQ01000015.1 GCA_026001225.1 Clostridia bacterium | reverse complement strand
ACAATCTTCTTGACCCACGTTAGGTCCCTCCTTTGATACTTTTTGTGCCTCTTCAACACTATTGTACCAAAGAATCAACCTCGTGGGTCTTCTCTTGTCCCGTTGCTCTCCATTTTACAACTTGCCCGGATTGTTTGTCCACTCCCGGCGGTAGTGAAACGCTTGCAAACGGTTAAAAAACATGATATAATTTTGACATTGTGATATACAAAATTTTTGCCGAGTTTTTGATCGTCGCAGGCGCGTTCTTAATCGTTTGGTCGGCATTTAAATATTATATGCTGATTCGGTTCAGCGCGGACGAAACCTATCGCAAAATGTCAGGCCGGAACCGGATGAACGATATCGTCAGCATCGGTTTGCTGTGCTTTTCTTTCGCGGGATATGTCGCTGCGGGCGTTTATATCGCGTTGGGAAGCGGCGCGCTTTACGATCTGTTCGTCGCTCTGATTTTTGCCGGCGGCGGCGTGTTCGTGTATTTTATGGTCGCGTCCCAAATCGGCATGTCCAAGGTCTTGCGCCTGAAAACCACCGAGATTCTGAAAATTTTGGTCAATTCGATCGAGATGAAGGACGCCTACACGTTCGGGCATTCCCAACATGTGCATAAGATTGTCGGCGTGTTTTATGACCATCTTCCCGAATCGGTGCGAAAGCATATCGTGAAGCCCAAGCTTTTGGACGCGGCCCTGCTGCACGATATCGGCAAGATCGGCATCAACGACGCGGTTCTCAATAAAAAAGGCGTCCTGAACGCGGGCGAGTGGAATAAGGTCAAGGAGCATCCGGCGGTCGGCAAGAATCTGTTGGTATCTACCTCCTTTGAGGAAATCGAAAACTGGGTTCTCTATCATCACGAGCATATCGACGGCACGGGCTATTATCATTTGACGGGGGATGAAATCCCTCCCGAAGCGCGCATTATCGCGATCGCGGACGTTTATTCCGCGCTGACTACGGACCGCATTTACCGCACGCGCTATTCGCATAAGCAGGCGCTCGACATGATGGCCAAGGGTAGAGGCACGCAATTCGACGCCGACCTGTTCGCCGTCTTCGAAACGATCGACGGCGCCTTGCTGATCAACGATAATCAACCTGCATCGTAAAGTTGTGAAACGGTATTCCGATCCGCGGCATACGGTGGCTTAGCTCAGTCGGGAGAGCACGTGCCTTACAAGCACGGGGTCGTTGGTTCGAGCCCAACAGTCACCACCAAATCCAAATAATCCGAACCGCCTGATCGTCGGCGACGGGTGGTTCGGGGTAACGGTCTATCTAAAAGATTTAGACTGAAAAAGGACAAAAAGAAAAGCGGCGGGGATTGAAATAAACAATCCCCGCCGCTTTTGCCGTTTCTTCGGACGGCTGCATATTTGCGCCTATCCCGAACGATGCCCATGTGATTCCACTATGGACCGATTCAATTTAATACGTTGTTATTCAGTTGTTTATTCAGTTTTTTGTTACGGTTTGCTTTCCATTCGGAAAATTCGCGTTGCCCTTCCTCACTTCGGTAGAAGTTGAGAATGGCGGGCAGGAACGCTCTGGCAAGCGCGTCGATCTCGTATTGCGGGATTGTGACGCCGCGTTGTTCCCGGTACTCCGTTTTCAGTTTCCCGAAGTCGGTTTGATTGCCGCTATTCAGTTTTGTATTCAATTTTTCGTTTGTGTTGTCGCTCATCTGATCCCTCGATTTTTCCCGTCCCCCCGACGGGCGATTGATTTTGCCTATTCAATTTTCATATTCAGTTGTCGTATTCAGTTTTGATTTTCCCTATACGGTCGCCCTCCTTTCCTTGGATTTGTAATGATTGTGCGCGGTTGCTCTTTCCGGCAATCACATATTACGCATCTTCTTCCTCCTGTATGAACTCGGTATCGCGGTATATTTCGAGAACGAAAAAATCGACACGCTTACGCCCGGCGGCGAGGTTCTGATAACAATCCTCGCGGGTATGGCGGAAGCGAAGCGAACCCTTTTGCACATACATAGAAGTTGAGAGGGAAGCACCTTATGAAGTCGGGACGAGGGGAAAATGTTTACAGATTCGGCAACGGCTCGGTAAGCCTATAAACGATGCCATAGTTGAATATTGCTCAGAACCGAGAACCCGAAAAGAGATTCAAGACTTACTCGGACAGACATACATTAACACGATTATTCGCTACATCAATCCGTTAGTTAAAGCCGGACGCTTACTGCTCACCGTTCCGAACTGCCCGCAAACCACGCACCAACAATTCGTGAATACCGATGGTCAACGGTATGTAAAATCCGATGAGACGGTTATAGAGTTCTGTAAAACACCAAGGAGCGCAAGCGAGATAGCCAAGTTCGTCGGGGTCGATAAATCCACGATATTGCGTGATTATGTAAAGCAACTCCTTGAAAACGGGCGGTTACACCTCACCGAACCCGAAGGGAGCGGACGGCAGAAATACATTGCCGCCGATTGCACACCGTCCGATGATACGTCGTTTATGCTCAATGTTAAAGCCGAAGTGAAAGATAAATACGGTGACAGGGTATTCACTACACGGATATATGCAACCGACTTCAACGTCACACCGGCATGTGCCGTGCGGCGAATCGAGCGAATGCATAAGCGCGGTTGGCTCAACCGGGAGTTCGTGTTCCGCGATGTCGAATATACCTTAAAATGACCGCTAAACTTATATCAGAGTTACTTTACATTTTGTGCGGTGTTGCACGGTCGAAATGCGATTTCGCTATTTTCCGATAAAGTTAACAACAATTTTACGGACGGAGTATTGCACATTACTTGATATTTTGCGCTAATTGTGTTAAAATTAGATGGTCAAAAGGTGCAAAACTACGCCCACTGAGGAATCGCTCGTTTGACGGACAGCCACAAGCCGTGGCAAAATAGAGGAGCTGTATGGAAACACACATCATAGACTATAAATCCGTTTGGAAAGACGAGTGGTTCGAGTGGCTTTGCGGCTACGCCAATTCAAAGGGCGGCACATTGGCTATTGGAAAAAACGATGCTGGCGCAGTAATTCCGCTTAGCGGATTTGCGGCGATTAGACAAGGTACTCCCGACTACAAGAAGCTCTCCGAGGATTTGCCGAACAAAATCAGACAGGCACTCGGAATTATTCCCATCGTTGAGATAATAGGTGAGGGCGGAGAACATTACATTGAAATTACGGTTGAAAAATACACTTCTCCTATTAACTACAAGGGAAAATATTTTCGTCGTAGCGGAAGCACTAATCAAGAACTGACAGGCAGAGAGCTTGACGAGTTTTTATTAAAAGCCCACGGAAAAACTTGGGACGGAGCCTCCGTTCCGAAAATGACGATACAAGAGTTGGATTCCGAATCACTACGTCTTTTTCGGGAAAAAGCGGTTTCCCATATGCGACTTACAGAGGAAGAGGTTGCCGTTTCCGATAAGATTCTTCTTGCGAATTTGAACCTACTGAACGGCGAGGAATTGACGGCCGCCGCCGTTTTGCTATTCCACAGAAACCCGGAAGTGCTTTCGCTCGGGTCGTATGTAAAAGTTGCTTATTTCGAAAACGATGCGGATTTTTTGTATCACGATGTAATAAAGGGTTCTCTGATTTCCTTGCCGGATAAGGTCGTTGACCTTGTTTACACAAAATATTTTAAGGGCATTGTTTCGTATCAAGGCATTCAGCGCGTGGAAACCTTTCCCGTACCGAGAACCTCGTTTCGCGAAGCGGTCTTGAATGCTATCGTGCATAAAGATTATAGCCGCAGTAACGCGCCGATTCAGATTAAAATTTACGACGACAAGGTGATTATTCACAACGCTGGACACCTGCCGGAGAATTGGACGATAGACAATCTGTTCCAAGAACACGCTTCCGTGCCGTTCAATCCGAACATTGCGAACGCATTCTTTATGAGCGGACTCATTGAGGCGTGGGGACGCGGTATCGAGAAAATCAATTCCGCCCTGAGGAAAGCGGGCTTGCCCGAAGCAGAGTATTCCGCTATGGGCGACATTATAACAATCCGGCTGAAAACAAGTTTACAGGGTCAAAATGGACCTGTAAATGAACCTCTAAATAAAACGGAAAATACGATCATACAACTTATCCGACAAGACAAAGGGCTATCAAAAGCGGATATGGCAGACCGCATTGGAGTGTCGTTGGCAACCGTAAAGAGGGCAGTTAAGACACTTTGTGAAAAGGGCGTAATCCAAAGAGTCGGTTCAGATAAATCAGGTTATTGGGAAATCTTAAAGTGAACACGCACGAAATGAAACTCCGCCCCGAGCCGTTTGAAAAGATGCGGCAAGGCATAAAGACCGTTGAGGTTAGGCTCAATGACGAAAAGCGAAAGGCGGTCAAGGTCGGGGATTACATTGTTTTTTCGCAAACCGACAGCGGCGAGAAACTGACAACGGAGGTTAAGGGACTGTATCCGTATCCGACATTCGTATGGCTGTTTCGGGCGTTTCCCGCCACGCTATTCGGTTGTGAGGAAAGCACAACGGAAGCTGAGTTCGTAGCCTCTATGGGGCAATATTACGGCGAGGACGAGGAACGGGCAAACGGGGTTCTCGGTATCGGAATTAGGGTTCGATGAGCGGACAATACAACTTTGGAGGCGAACATGAAAAGCAAATATTCTCGCGGCGAAACCGTCAGCTTTGATGTTAATGGCGAAACGCTGATTGGAGATGTGTTTATTATTGATTTCCGCGATGCCGATGAGGGCGAGTTTTACGGCTTGGGCGGAGCGGGCTACACCTATGATATTATGGTGAATAGCAAGGACGCTCTTTATAAGCATATTCCCGAAAATATCGTGACGAAGGTCGAAAAGTGATAGACGTCTATTCAAAAGGCGAATATCCGGCTAACGTGCTGTCAAACTTTTATCCCAACGCTTTCGGGATTGACGGCATAAAGTGCCGCAGTATGGAGAGTTTTCTCCAAAGCTTGAAATACAAAAACATTTGCCGTCAGCGTGAGGTCTGCGCCTTAGCGGGCAAAATTGCAAAGCGTAATGCGCTCGCTAAAAAGTGGTTCAAAAAGCAGGTTTTGTGGTGGCGCGGTGTTAAGATGAAACGCGACGGCGAGGCGTATCAAGCCATGCTCCGTAGGGCTTACGGTGAACTTGCAAAAAACCCGGTATTTGCAAAGGCACTTGCCGACAGCGGAAACGAACCGCTGACTCACTCTATCGGCAAGCAAAATCCTAAGGAAACGATTCTCACCGAAGTGGAGTTTGTCGGGTTATTAACGGAGTTGCGCGAGCGATTAGACCCCTAAAATGCCTATAAAAATCTTTCTTTTGCTTTCTATCGCTTTGTGCTTGCTTTGTTCTTAAATTTGCGGTATTTGTGTTGTGTGCGGCTTTGTTCCGCACGGGGAAAAGCCCCCTAAAAGGAGAACAACACTATGCAAAGCAAAGAAATTACGCTCTCGGAGTTTATATCCGAGTGGATAGAAAACGCTATCAAAACGACCGCAAGGTACAGCACCTACAATGCTTACGAAGGATATATCCGCAACCACATAGCGGATTCAATCGGCGGGCTGAAACTCACCGAAATTACGCCGCTGCACATTCAGAAATTGGTGCGGGATTTATACGGAGAGAAAGGACTGTCGGCGCGGACAATTAAAATAGTAACCGGGGTGCTGTCCGCCGCATTAAAGTTCGCAGAGGATTGCGACTACATAGTTAGGACACCGTACAGACGGATTAAGTTACCTAAAATTGCGGAGGACGAGGTTGAAGCGTTCACAAACTCCGAGCAAACAGCAATAGAACGAGCAGTTCTTTCATCAGCTGACCCGCGCAAGGTCGGCTTTATTATTATGCTCTACACGGGAATCCGCCTTAACGAAATGACCGCACTAAAATGGGAATGCATTGACCTCAATGCAAAAATGCTTAGGGTAAAAGCATCGATGAACCGCACCGAAAATCCGACCGGCGAAACTAAAACAAACCTGCATATTCATACCACGCACAGCGACGGCGGCAACACGCCCTCCGAGGTTGTCACATTGCTTAACGAGGCGGTTTTGAATTTGTGCCCCGAGATATTGCAAAAAGACCCATGGGATGAGAAAAAACTAAGAAAATACAAGCAGGGGGACTTAGCAATTTTTCATATACGTTTTACAAATGAGTTGATAGAAAAATTGCTTAACGGCGTAAAAACCTTTTTCAAAGGATTTTGCAGGCTTGTTTTTGGTGAGGATTACGACGAGGCGCAATGGAATTACACTAAATATTTTATGAAGCAAGTAAATAGTGAGATTGACGGAATACGGAATCCGTTAGGCTTGCCGTGGTGGATATAGCACATACCGATGGATGAATTATTCGGGATATAAACGGATGATGCCGACATTGATGGAGGCAGAAGTTTTAGACTTTCATGAATAACACACGGCGGCAGGAGCGAAAAAAGCCCTTGCCGCCGTTTTAATTGCTTGCATAGGGGAGTACAGCCCGACGCAAACGGCGTTCCTATGATTTCCTTTGATTATTTTAGAAGTGAAAAATAGCGACAAAACGAAACGGACTTTTTTGATTTCTCGCTTTGATTTCCCGTTTTTTCATAGCGGAAATCAAAAGGTTCAACTCTTGTCGGGCGGGTTTGCAGGCGTTAGAGTGAACGAAACGGCGAAAAATTAAGCGAGCGACTGCCGCGCGAGATAAAAACACTCTCAAAACAGACGAAAGCGGCACTATTCGAGGACAAAAAGGCAAAAAGAAAGACGATGTAATTTGTTGATTACACCGTCTGTCTGTGCCGTGAGTGAATGAAACGGCGTGGGTTTTCCGGCACTTCGCGTTTTCAAAAGTTTTTCTGAAAACGCGAGAGTGGAAACGGGGGTTGAGGAGAACGCACCGAACGAAACGGACTTTTTTTGATTACGCGAAAAAAACGAAGCCCGGCGGCACCGTTCGCACCCAGAGCGATTTTAACGGCGGGGACGAGAAAAGATAAGAGCGCAGAAAAACGCACGCCCGTGAGCAAACCTCGCGGGCGTTTGCATTTTTAAGACACCCGCCTAAATTGCCGGGCATGAAATAAACGCAATGACGGTTACTTTTTATTTAGCTCGTCGAGCAAGCCTAAAATATATTTTTTTGCCGCCGCCGGTATAGAACCGTAGGCGGCAAGCAGGGCGGCGGTTTCGTCGGTTACTTTAATCACCCGCTCGTCGTCGTCGCAGAATATCTCGGGTAAAGTAGTGCCGATGACCGAGCAGAGTTTTTCAAGTGACGGGACACGCGGAGCGCATCGTTTTGATAGTATTTTTTTGACGGCGGACTCCGACAGTTCGCATTCTAAGCCAACTTCGTAGCAACTTAGGGCTTTGGAACAGCGCAAACGGTTTAATTTGTCTATGTATTTCATAATTACCTCGCAAAATATGAATTTACGGAATTTACATACGAGGCAATCGCGGCTTGTGCCTTAACCAAAGATATTATACAACTTTCAGGGTAATAAAGTAACCGAATGGTGAGCGTTAGGCGTAGCGAGTCGGGCAAAATAGTGCCCTAAAATGAAAATAGGGTAAAATAGTAACCGAAAATCGGTCGTTTGAGCGGAAATCGGGTAATATAGTGTTATCCCGAACCCGTCTTAAAAGAGTAAAATTATAGCGATAACGATTACCGTATCGGAGGAAACTATATGATTGACGACGAAACCCCGGGCTCAAGAGCCGAGAGGAAAAAAGCGAAATTAAGAGAAAAATATCAGGCACTTACGGGTGCGGGCGTGGAATGCATCCCTGCGCGGGAACGCATAGATTTTTTTCACGATACCTCACTAAAACGGGTTGTCGTGTACGTCCGAGTTTCGACCGACGATGTCAAGCAAATAGCCTCTTTTGAGCTGCAAAAAAGTTTTTATGAGGATTTTGTCAAGCAACACCCCAACTGGGTTTTAGTTGAAATATATGCGGACGAGGGCATTTCCGGCACATCGCTAAACAAGCGCGACCAGTTCGTGCGCATGATAGAGGACTGCAAAAAGAGCGCAAACAGCGACAAAAAAATCGACTTGGTGCTCGTGAAAAGCGTATCTCGTTTTGCCCGAAATTTGGTACATTGCTTAGATTACGTTCGGCAGTTGTCCGAATTGCGCCCGCCTATCGGGGTATATTTTGAAATCGAAAAAATTTACACGCTAAGTGATAATTATGAGATGGCACTTAATATGCACGCTACGCTTGCGGAACATGAATCCCGCCAGAAAAGCACCCTGCTGAAAGACGCCTACGTTAAACGTTCGGGGTACGGGTCGGTTTGGACGCCCGAATTGCTCGGTTATGATTTGGACGACGATGACAAACTTGTCATAAACGAGGAGGAGGCGAAAACGGTACGCCTGATATATTTCATGTATTTATTCGGATATACGTGCACAAAAATCGCCGAAACGCTTATGGAACTTGGGCTGAGAACAAACCACCGCTTTAAGGACGGGTCATATAACATGAAGTGGTCAGCAGGAACCGTCCTCATGATACTTCAGAACGAGCGACATTGTGGAGAAATTTTGACTCAAAAGACATGGACGCCCAGCTTCCGCTCGCATAAATCGGTTAAAAATAAGCAGGATTTACCGCAATACCGCAAATATGAACATCACGAGCCCATAATTACTAAGGATGACTTTGTCGCCGTTCAGCGGCTCATAAGCAACGCGAAATATGGCAACAAGGGCTTTTTGCCAGAATTGAAAGTCATTACGGAGGGAGCGTTAAAGGGCTTTGTTTCGGTCAATCCGCGTTGGGGAGCGTTTACCGCGAAAAATTATCATAAAGCGGCGGATAGCGTCTGCACCGAGGAGAATGCGGAGTCGGAGGAACCAAAAGCTATTGAGGTCGCGGCGCAGGCGGGAGATTTCGATTATCGCGGCTACGAGGTAGTGCGGGCGCAGTTTTTCAATACGGCAAGGCGGACGTGCATTTCATTTTCGTCGGAAAACCTATCGTTCAGCTCCGAGTGCATACGGAAATTAGGTAACCCCACTTACGTTGAGATGTTAATTGAGCCTCGCAAACAAATTCTTGTAGTGCGTCCGAGTTCCAAAGAGGTCAGGAACGCCGTAAGATGGGCAAAGTCTGAAATCGAAAAATACATACCACGGGTAATAAACGGGGTTGCGTTTTTAGGTACGCTTTTTGAAATATGCGGGTGGAATACCGATTATAAATATCGAGTGCGCGGCGTTCGCAGTAAAAAGGACGACGAATCGGTCATTGTATTTGATATGCACGATACGGAGATTTTTCTGCCGCAGGGCGTATTTGAGGAAGCCACAAATTCCACGCTTGACGGGATAGGCGCAGAAAAACAAGTCATAGCATTCCCAAAAGAGTGGTCAAATGATTTCGGTTTAGAGTTTTACCGACTTCAACAATCGCGGGAGCTTGAAACGTTACGCAAAGCGGATAAGTGGGATTTGTCGTCCGAGGGACAACCCTACCGCGACGAATCGAGCTTGAATGTAACCGCGCCCGAAAAGCTCGCGGAAAACATACAAAGCATTATGGATGGTATAACGCAAGGAGAAACTGCTAATGGCAATTGAGCAAGATGAATTCGCGGGCGGCACGGCGGAGGAAAAGCCGAGAGAAACGAATTCGATACCGCTAACGGACGAGGACGTTCCGTATGACGAATCGTTTACCTATGACGGGTACCAAGTGGTGCGCGGCGAGTTTTTCGCGCACACAAACGAGCCGACAATCACGTTCAACAATTTTAAGGTTTCGCTCAATGCCGCCTGCATAAAACGACTGCCCGACGTGGAGTATGTGCAGATTTTAATAAATTCCAAAGACAGAAAGCTCATAGTGCGCCCGAGTAGCGAGGATGAAAAGGAATCCTTTGTATGGGGCTCAAAAGGCATAAAACGGACACCGAAACAAGTAACGGCAAGAGATTTCTTCGCGAAACTGCTTGAGCTTACGAGGTGGAATCCGAATTATAGATATAAGATACTCGGTAAAATGTTCCGTAGTGGGGATGAGTTTTTATTCATTTTCGACCTTAACGGAGCGCAAGAATTCCCTAAGGAAATAACCGACGAGGGAAAGGTTAAATCATCGAGAAAGCCATTACTGCCGATAGAATGGCGTACCACATTCGGACCCACGGTAGAGGAACACCGCAAGCAGATGCAGGCGATTGTCTTCAAGGATTATACAGTTTTCAGCGTTCAAGACCGACGAAAGCCGGACACGCACCCGACGGAGAAATTAACGGCACCGCCTGAACGGACGGAGCGAAAGGAGGGGTCGTAATGGAGTCAAAACAACCTACGGTACTAATCGACTTCAAAAAGAACCGAGTCGTTATAAGCCGAAAGACGCTTCAGATTATAGGCAACCCGAGGCATATATTGTTGCTTGTCAATCCGGAGGAGCGGCATTTTGTGGTTTTGCAGGGTGACAGCGCGGACAAGCGGGCACACAGAATTCCGTATCGAAAAACCGAACGACAGCGGGAGGTTGAAATTAACAGCAAGTCGTTTATGCAAACCCTAATAAGCATAAGCGACGGGTGGCGGGAGAACGTCAACTATAAAATTGTTGGAGAATATATCCAAGGCGAAAACATACTGCGATACCGAGTCGCGGATGCGGTGCCGACAAAATAAAGGGAGCAGTCTATGCAAAGAGGAAAAGATTTATATAGCCTAAAAATCGACGAGGAATTCAGGCGGCTAATCCCTCCGCTTTCGGCAGAGGAGCGAAAGCAACTTGAGGAAAACATACTCCAAGACGGGTGCAGGGACGCGCTGTGCGTTTGGAACAAGACTATTGTTGACGGGCACAACCGTTACAAGATTTGCACCGAACACAAAATCCCGTTTCATATAAACTACTTAGGTTTTAGAAGCCGCGAGCAGGCTATCGCGTGGATTTGTGCTAACCAACTTGGGCGGCGCAATATAACGGACGAAACGCGCCGTTATTTAATCGGTAAAAGATATGAGTTTGAAAAGATATTAGGCGTAGCAAATATCAAAGGTTCTAATCAGTATTTGAGAAAAGTGGATGTGTCGCAATTTGCGACACATCCAAAATTCGATGATAGCGTTAGAATAACAAAGGAACGGCTTGGTAGAGAATATCATATTGACCCCGCCACGGTGCTTAGGTATGCGACATATACCGAAGCCGTAGATAAAATTTCAGAGGTAGTGCCCGAACTTCACGAACAACTATTATCAGGACAACTCAAAATTACCAAAGATAACGTAATAAAAATGGCGCAACTTTCGCCGTCGGAAATACGCCGCATCGGCGAGGAGATAGAAAACGACCCACGCTCGTATAAAGGCTATGCGGATACTCGCGGCATAATGCCAAAGAACACGCCGCATAAGGTACAGCTTGCGGAAATGCAAATCGGCGCGATAAAGGATATGCCGGAGTACGACCCCGATGCGGAAATAAAAAGCCTTGCTTTAACGATACCGTCGTGGGTGAGTTCTATAAACCGAGTGCGCACGACCGCTAAGTTTAATGAAGCGACGGACGACGCACTAAAAAAATTGGAGGCGGAGTTGACGGCGTTAAAAGCGGCGGCGGACACAATGCTTTCTACAATAAGGGAGGACAACTAAATAATGGACGACATAGATTTCAGCCTATACATACCCAAGGTTCACTTCGAGCAAATACCGATAAAGAACTTGGTATCCAACCAAGAGTACCAACGGAATTTATCCGCATCGCATATACGGCGAATGGCGGCGGACTTCGACCTTTATCAAATCAACCCCATCAAGGTTAGTAGGCGCGACGGTGCAAATAACGTTATGAACGGACAGCATACAATCGAAACCGTCGCATTCGTTTCAGGCTCACGCGATACGCCCGTATGGTGCATGATATATGATGGCTTAACGTATATACAGGAGGCGCATATTTTCGCAAATCAACAAACATACACAAAGGCACTTTTGCCATACGAATTATTCTCGGCGAGAATAGAGGCGGGAAACGACGACGAAATACTCATAAAATTGCTCGTCGAGTCTTACGGATTAACAATTTCAGGGTCGAAACGACCGGGGACAATTTGCGCCGTTTCCACCTTAATTTTTATATACCAAAGTTACGGTTATCAGGTTTTAGAACGCACCCTCAAACTGGGTATAGGCACGTGGGAGGGCGATATATCGGCGATGTCCGCAACAATGCTGAGAGGCATTGCGCTTATGGTCGAATCCTACGGCGACAACATGAAAGACGAAACGTTCAAGGAAAAAGTGGGTGCGCTTTCGGTGCGGTATATAAGCCGCACGGCGGGAGACCTTAGGCGCGGCGCACTCGGGTACGCCGAAATTATGACAAGCGAATACAACAAAAAACTGAAATCGACCTTGCGGTGGTCGGCTCTGTTAAAGAAAAAGTCGGATATTCACGGAAATAAATATGCCGATATGCAGGACGAGGAGGGGGAACCGAAAGATGAATAACAAAAAGAGAGTAGCGGTTTATACGCAAACCAAGTATAAAAACATGGATGGTCAGCTGTCCGAGAATATGCAGTGGGCATACTACAAGGATTTATTTAAGAACAACCCGTTAGCCGAATTAGTGGGCATCTATGAGGAATTCAGGGGCGAGCCAAACGGCAAAAAGCCCGCATTGCAAAGCCTTATAGAGGATTGCAAAAAAGGCGAAATTCAAGAAGTATGCGTTAAATCGCTTTCCCGTTTAGGGCGAGGGGTCGATGAATTGCTAAAAATAATTCATGAATTTGAAGTCCTCGGCGTAACGGTTTTTTGCGAGATTGAAAAGACGGTAATACGAAACAGCCTCGACATATTTAAACTGATGCCGCTATACGGAGATGTGTGGGAGACTGAAATTAAGCATAAAAACGAGCCGATTAACGTACTGGTGAGCAGACTTGAACTGCAAAAAATAAGAAAGTACAAAACCTGTTTTACTTGCAAATGGGCAGAAAAGGTCATTAAAAAGCCCATACATAAGACTATAATAACTTGCGTAAAAAATCAGTTGTTAGGCACAGCTTCAGCATTAAAAATTTGCGAATTGTGGGAAGCGGAAAATTTCCCGACGGAGGATAAACCATGACACAGGGTAATAACGGCAAAAACGAAACGAGTGCGTTTGCGGATATCGAGCCACAGGTAAAAGCGGCAATGGATAAGTTTATAGTCGCCCTATTCCCGCTTGTCGGAGAATTCTACGCAACAAAATCGATTAAGCCGTTGCCGGAGTTTCATATTTCGCTCGAGGGCAGAAACATTCGTATTGCGCCGCATTTTTTGCAGAGGAGAAAAAGAAAATGAAAATCATTGATTTTAAGCAAAAAGGCAACGTAGTGAGGTTTTACCTCGGAGCGGACGATTTAGAAAACTGGTGGGGTGACGACTGGAACGATTGCCCTTACGAGTGCAATGCCGAGGAGGTCTATGACCAATTCGTAACGGGATATAAGGACATAGCCTTTGATTTTGACGATATCGTTTATGAGCCGTGCGAGGGCGAATTCAATTCCCCGTACACGAAAGAGGATATGGTTAAACGTAAAATCCCGTGCATTTGCGTACTCAAAAAAGAACACCAAACCGATGACGGGTGGGGGTATAGCGGGTTCAAAGATATAGTCGGCAACGCAAACGTGGTAAAATATTACTTCGGCGATAAAATGGAGCCGTAACGGAGGTGAACATGAAATTCACAAAGCACGAAATACTCACCAAGCTATGGGAGCACTTATTAAGTCTGCAAAAAGGGTTTGCGTTTTCAAGGCAAAAGAAAAGGGTCACGTTTGCGGACGGCGACTTTTGCTTTTTAGATTTGGAAATGTATCACATTGAACTGCGGTCGGTCGTTCTCATAAACGTGCGGGCGGGAGACCCAAAGGCGGCGGACATAGAGCAGATGCAGAGACTTGTGGAGCATTACAACAAGCGTGAGGTTTACCCGAACGAAAACCCGACAATCGGCATCGTCATAAACAAGATGAAAAACGCTTGTCACATAACGTACATCGGAGCGACGGAGGAGCAAAAACAAATTGCGGCAAGTGCGCTCGCGTTGGATGAGTTTATAGCGGAATCAAAACGCGCAACAGGCAAAACCTGCGGCAATTGTAAATGGGGCGCGAAAGGCGACGGCAAGGCACTTCACGAGGACGATACCGTTTGCGTGAACGACAAGTCGGAGCGATTAGCCGATTTCGTCAGCAGGAGCGACACTTGCAGATTGTGGGAGCCAAACGAAAAATGATATATGAAAAACAAACGGCGGGTCGCAAGGCTCGTCGTTTTGTATTTAAGTTCGGCAGAGCGGCGGATTAAAGATAAATATTTTTCACGAACGTGAAAAGTGCTTGCAATATTCATAGTTTTATGTTAAACTTATGAGGAATACGCACGGGAGGCGTGAAATGGTTAGTTATAAAAGGCTTTGGAAGCTGTTAATAGACAAAGATATGAAAAAGCAAGACCTTATGGAAGTCGCGGGAATCGCGCCCGCCACGGTCTCAAAACTGCAAAAGGGCGAGAACCTAAACACCAACATTTTGCTTAAAATTTGCAACGCGCTTCAATGCACGAGTGATGATATAATAGAGATATTGCCCGACGCGCCAAGTGAAACGGAGGTTAAGAAGTAGATGGCGAGTAAAGATTTTAACAACAAGGTCATTCGCTATGCGAAACAAGACGGCGGCGATTACTTGTTTTCCGTTATTGACGTTTTAGACGCATTAGTTCACCCTGCGAACGCGAGGAAATACTGGCATATAATAAAAGTTCGTGACGATGAGAAAGGCGGTCAGTTGTCTACACTTTGTAGACAACTGAAATTGACGGCGGCAGACGGCAAAGCATACAAGACCGACGTGCTGAACGCGGCGGATATTTTAGATTTGCTTTCGGGCATAAAAGCGGTTGAGCGCAAAGATTTTGTCGCGTTTGAGGAATGGTTAAAAGCGGTTGCAAGCGGCAAGCGCAATTTCGTTTTACGGCACAAGGACATTGCGGTTATCGAAATAGAAATTAATATAAACGGCGAAATAAGCTCACTCGGCAAGACCTTTGACGAGCCGCACCTGCCCGTCGGTACGGTCGGGAAAAACGGCGTTGATTTTACCGCACTCCGCGAATGGTGGAAAGGTAGAGCGATACCCGCAAGCCGCGACGGATTAAATGATTTTTTGGAGAGTTTAGGACTTGTATTTCCGCAGGAATTACTGGATAAGAGCTTAGGCTTGAGCCTTTCCGACCAATACTGGATTAGCCCCGTGGGGGACGATTTGAAATGGAGTGAGGTAAACTTCTTTCAAAACAGTTTTAGTGAGGACGTAGGCGATATTTTATTCGGCAGGGCGGAAGTTGCGGACAAAAAAGACATAAGCCTTATGTCGCCGGATAATACGTCGGACGGCGTTCTGAAAAAGAAATGGAAAATAATAGACGGGAAGCGTTATCTCATAAAGGGGAGCAGTAAGCCGTACAAGCAAGAAGTCGCAAATGAAATTCTTGCAAGCAGGGTTTGTGCGCGGCTCGGCATACCGTTTATCGAATACACGGCAACGGTGATTGACGGCGAAACATACAGCCTTTGCGAGGATTTTATAAACGCGCAAACCGAACTCGTCACGGCGTGGCATATAAAGCAACTCATTAAAAAGGACAACAACACGTCCGACTATGAGAGCTTTATTGTCAAAGCCGAAAGCCTCGGCATAAAGGACGTTCGGCTACGCATTGACCAAATGCTCGTTCTTGACTTCATAATCGCCAACATTGACCGCCACTACAACAACTTCGGTCTCATTCGCGACGCAAACACGCTTAAATGGTTGTCGGTCGCGCCGATATACGACAGCGGCACATCTATGTGGTGCAGAGAGCAAGAAAACGCAATTCGGGCGGCGGACATAACAATCGAAAGCAAACCGTTTAGGGGTAAACACATAAAGCAAATTGAACTCGTCAAAGACTTTTCGTGGATTGACTTTGTCGCCCTCGACGGCATAGACAAAGAGTTTGCCGCTATTCTTTCCGAAACCATGGACGCATCAACCTCCGAGGTGCGACGCAACAGGCTTTGCGCGGCACTCGTGGCGCGGATAAGGATGCTGAAAGAGATTGTCGCACGGGCAAATAAAGGAGATAAAAATGAGTAGCGAAACAGTTAAAATCTTTTTGATAGACGGTTCGATTAGCGGCATGGTAACCGCCGAGATAATGAACTGGACTGGGCACGTTATAGCCGCGCCGTTTAGCAGGCTTGACGACTTAAAGAAACGCGACGAATTAAAGCGGTCGGGCGTTTATATTTTGCTTGGCGAAAATAAGGCATATATCGGCGAGGCGGAAACAATCGTTGAACGTTGGCGCGACCCCAAACACGAGATATTTACCGATAAATACGACAAGGTTATTGTCGTTACGAGTAAAGACCAAAACCTCACCAAGGGGCACATAAAATACATAGAGGCAAAACTTCTTGAACTTGGCGAAAAGGCGAAACGGACTACACTCGAAAACAGGACAAGCCAACAAAAGCAACTTCATAATTTGCCGGAGTCCGATATTTCCGATATGGAAAACTTTTTGCAGAAACTAAGCGTTGTATTGCCGACAATAGGCGTGGAAATTTTCAAGCAAACAAAGGATAAAACCGTAGAGGAAAGCACGGGCGAAAAGTCGAAAGTGAACTCCCCCGTTTTTGAATATAAAGGCAAAGGCTTTGCCTCAACCGCTCAAATAATAGACGACGAATTCACATTGCTTGAGGGTTCAAAACTCAGAAAGAAGTGGGAGGGCGTAAGCAAGGTGCATGGCGATGCACGAAAAGCGCTTATTGAGAAAGGCGTAATACTCGACGACGGTGAAACTCTTACGCTTACGCAAAACTTCGGTTTTTCGAGTCCGTCTTATGCCGCTTCCGTTGTCGGCGGTTTTGAGAACGTGAGCGGACCCGCAGTTTGGAAAATACAAGGCTCAACCAAGACGTACAAGGAATGGATTGAGGAAAAGCTGACGACGGACTAACAAAGGTACAAAAATAGGAGATACCAAGTGAGTACAAACATATCGAAGCAAAAACGCGACGAATTAGTCGCAAAAATAGCGGAGTTACGCTCTTTTATATCAACTGCGCCGCAGGATGATAACACGGGGCGTTTGTTGTCATATATTGGCGAACTCGAAAAGGAAGTGCGCGGAAAGAAATACGGGCTTGTTTTTGAGGAGCACCGAGAGGATATAGACGAAATACTTGAAACAAATACCCCCGTACTTACTGAGGAGTTAGGGCTTTACGTTGACAACGGCGGCAAGATAAACTTTCTTATTGAGGGGGACAACCTATCAACTTTACAACTTTTATGCAAGACGCATAAGGGCGCGATTGACGTTATTTTTATCGACCCACCATACAATATGGGACAAAACGATTTTATGTACGATGACAGCTATGTTGACGTAACCGACACATTCAGACATAGTAAGTATTTGTCGTTCATGCTGTCTGTGGGCATAGAAAAGTAATATTACTTTGATAAGGTTGGGCACAATAGAGTAATACAAAAAAGGCTGAAAAACAGCACAAAACACGCAAAAACCGCTGATTTCTCGACGGTTTTACTTTTTGCCCACCTTACAGAGGGATTTGAACTTGTCTAAATTATTTCGTAGATGTTTAAGAACCGATGAAATGGGGGTATCTTTTTTGAGGAGAGTGATACTTGGGGCGAAGCAATGCAGAGCGAATTGCGAGCATACTCTTTCTAATATTATCCATTATACCACGAAAATATGAAAAAAGATAGCAGAATATAATGCTTGGGAAATTTTATTGAGAGGCTTCGGTGACCTTGCTCATGACAAAGTCGGTCAGAGAAATGAGGAGCCATATTCAAACGTCCGCAAGGTGTGGACAGTTGCCATTGCATTTTGCCGTAAGCAGTTGGCTCTATTATGCGGGATATAAAAGGCTGTGAGGTTAGATTCCTAAAGTGCGACTTGTGCGAGATAGAGCGGTTGTGATAGAATTCATAAGTGAGAAATATTATTACCCGAGCGAAAATATCGTCACGATGAGTAAATTGCATATCGTGACTGAGTTATTGCGTTATCAACCAACTCGATTTGTAACTTTTATGTAAACTCACAGATTTAATGGATTTCATCAAGAAGTTTGTATTGATTTATTTATATTTCTATGGTATAATTTTATTGCAAGTAGGCTATTGTGAAGCGTTTTTGCAGAGCAATTCAATTGGTTTCTGTGCTTACACAGAAACCATGTTCAATCATTTGCCAAATAGTAGGCTTTTGTGGTAATATATCTTATGGTTGCATCTGATTTCTATGCGTATCGGATGACCAAAAAAAACAAGGAGGCGATGTCGTGATTAACGTTGCAGAGCAATTTAAACACTCTAATCCGTTTCTATGGCGGAAAATAGATATCCTTTGTCACGGCATAAAAACTGACAAAGAGGGGATATTGGATAGGATTTATGTAGCACAGAATCCTTGCGACACAGCCAGAACAGGTAATGCCGGATTACAAGTAAAACTTGACAATGGAAATCTTGCTTTGAATGTCGCAGTGTACAAGCTGTTTTGTGAATATTCACCTTATGTGTTAGCATACAATAGTTCACACGAACTCGTTTTGCATTGTTCTGATGATAACTCTGATACGCTGATACAATGCCCTGAAACCCATCCGTACTGGTATGAGCATCCTGTCAACGGACACAAAATTGGTGATTTTATTTTGCTCGAAGGTGACTTCACGGCGATAGCTTCGATTACAAAGGGCTGTACATATTTTGACAGAAATCAACCTTGTAAGTTTTGTGCTATCGGTTTCGAGGGGTATTTGCAAGGAGATAAAGTTACCGCTGATGAACACAAAAAAGCAGTTTTGGCGGCGTTAACTATTGTTGCTCAAGATGCTAAAATAACCAACATACATCTTACCGGGGGTAATACGGAATCAAAGGATAGAGGAGCGGAGTCCTACTTTCAATTTATTAAGGCAATACAAAGTGTTGCGCCGAATAAACAAATCGCAGTTGAAATTCCGCCACCGGAGAGTTCTATCCAATTAGGTATATTCAAGCATCTAAAAGAAGCAGGCGTGCACTCAATTACAATTAACATGGAGTTTTGGGATGACGAAGAACGATTGAAATATATGCCGATTAAGGGTGCTATTCCTAAAACCGATTACATCAATGCATACAAGAATGCACAAAAAGTATTTGGGAAGAATAGAGTTACTTGTGGATTTATTGTTGGATTAGAACCAATAGGTCACACAATCGAAGGTATTCACGAAATTATAAAACTCGGAGTTATTGCGGAGGTCTATCCATTTAAGCCAAACAAGGGTAGCCAAATGGAAAATGAACCAATAACATCGACGGACACGATAGTTAAGGTGTCACAAATTGCAAGTGAATTGATGCATAAAAATGGGATTGACCCAACTGCTTGTAGCGGCTGCGTAAAATGTGGGGCTTGCGGATTAACCCAACAGCTACACGAAAATAGATATTGCTCAACTATGGGAGGTAATACAATGTATAGTGAAATGATTGGCAAGGTGGCATTAGTCACCGGCGGAACAAGCGGATTAGGCTATGGTATAGCCAAAGCCTTTTTAGAGGAGGGCGTAGAGGTTATAGCCCTATATCGAAACAATGATGAAAAAGCAAACAAAGCGAAAGCTACATTGTCAAAACTCGGCAAGTTTTCAATTGTGAAAGTTGATGTTGCTGATGAAAAGAAAATGCGTGAAGTGTTTTCAAGGTTGACAGCATTGGATTATCTTGTCAATTGTGCGGGTGAAAGCCATGAACTTTCATTTATTGACTTGCCGATGGAGGACATAAAAAAGGTCTATAATACGCAGATTTTCGGCAAAATGATTGCGTGTAAATGTGCTTATCCTTTACTAGTAAAATCGGCATATCCAAGAATAGTTAACATCGCTTCACGTTTTGCAGCGCGTCCGTTCTTTGAGGGGATGACAGCACTTACTTCTGCCGAAGCTGCGATAATCAAATTCACGGAATGTCTTGCTTTAGAATGGGCGAGCTTTGGAGAAGAAAATGCAAAAAAACGCATTGGAGTCAACTGTGTTAGTCCCTCATTAACAGAGAAAACCGGCTCATACTACGAGTTTTATTCGGACGAACAAGCGGTGGCTGTTGGAAAAAATAACCCGTCAGGTCGACTTGGAACGCATGAAGATACAGCAAATGCTGTTCTGTTTTTGTGTAGCAAGGCTGCTGATTACATTACTGGCGAAAACCTTAATGTTAACGGCGGCATATTGCTTAAATAATGGAGAGTATTGTGGAGAACGATGTAATAATCAGAAAGGCGGTACGGGCAGATGTTCCTGCAATTCTTGAGCTATACGAGGAGTTGTTACATGAACATACCGACTTATCTAACGCCCTTAATGACTTTGATTCTCTCGAAGTAAGTGCCGACACCATCTATGTCGCAGAATCAGAGTGCAAGGTTATTGGCACAATTCAACTTTCCGTCTGTAAAGGGATAGCATTTAACTGTCGACCTTTCATTACGGCCGAGTATCTAATTGTAGAGAAACAATACAGGAATCGCGGGATAGGAACAAAACTACTTGCTAAAATTGACGAGATAGCAAATAGCGTAAATGCCGAGTGTTCCTTTTTTGTTTCTTCTGCCCACCGCACCGATGCTCATTCATTCTATAAAAAACGAGGATATGCCGATGATGTTATCGGCTTTAGAAAAACTTACAATGAGGAATAAACTTGCTAAAACCAAAAACAAGGTAAAGCCAGCACGAACCCAACGACGTGCTGTGCTAAAAAACCATAAAACCTCTCGACGAGTGAAGATGGTTATTTTGTTGTGCATTCCTGCTGTTGCCATCATTATTACGTTAGCGTTTAATTTTGGATTCAACTGGGGTGACAATCCGTCAGCCCCGATTGCATTTGATATCGTGTCGGCAATTACTGCGTTATTAGGTGCGGTAGGGATAATCATATCATTGCAACGCGACCAAGATTTGAGCGAGGCTCAATTCACCGTTGATGTAAATATGGGTTATGTAAAACAGCCGGATTTTTATGCTGTCTACGATTTTTGGGATAAATACCATACAGAGCAGAAGTTCAACAAGATGTCTGCCGCCGATAAGAAGAAGTTGCCTGAAATCATTTCTCTTACATATAAATATTTTGATTTTTTTGAGCCGCTTTTTGTCCTTGTAGAACAGGGGATTATTCAAGTAGAAACTATATCCAAATTATTTGAGTATCGTTTTTGTGTTGTTGCTAACAATTGGGGAGTGCAACGCAATGTCCTTAACCCTGCGGACAAGCACGACGATGATACACAAGAAGTTATTGAGCGACGCTTTTTGGAGAATCACAACTATGACAACATGGTCAAGCTGTATTGTTTGTTAAAAGAGTATAAACTTTCATTTGATTTCGAGATTCAAAAGAGAAACAAAGCTACCGCTTGGGTTGCTGCTACCATGCCATTAGACGAAAACGATTTATGGGATTACGCAGTTTCTTGCGGAGCATTTGCAAACGATGACTTGGGGAGCATAATTAACCCTAAAAATATCAAATTCTTCACAACAAAGGAGCAGAGCAATGGCTGAACATGAATTATCTTGGAAAGATGTATGGAAAGTGTTAACCACCCCACTTAAGTGGGCATTTAGCATCGCCATCGCATTAACAGGTGCAAGTATAATAGGTATCATCGTTACACTTGTGACGATAGCTAATAAAGCAAGTGCGGAAGTGCCAGCACTTACTTCTCCACCAGTCATAACACTCGTTATTTTTGTGGGGATTGCCTTGTTAGGTGTTGGTATTCTTGCAATTTCTTCGGCATTAGCACTTATTCGACTAAAACTCAACAGCAATAAACTCATCGAAAATGTTTCAACTTTGAATTCAAATTGCGAAAAATGTGTTGTAGCATCAGATGTTTTTAGTAATGCAAGCCTTGGTATTAGTGAATTCGTTTCAGGTATTGGTAAGTTAGAAGCACAAGTTGGCAAGTTAAGTGCTGAGGTTGTAAAAGTAGCACTTTCTCAATACATACTTAACGAGGGAGCGATTACTCGATTGGAAGAAAGTGTAATTGACGGGGCCAGAATTGTTGTAATGACCTCAAAGTTCAATCTTGATAAGGGCAAATTGCTTGGCATAATTTTAGACAATATTCGCAAGGGTGTTGTATATGAATATTTAGTGCCGGGTGAGTGGGATTCGAAAGAATGCATCAAAGGCACTGACCACAGAGATTTTTGTCAAGTAATAGATGGTTGGTGGGAAAAATTCAAGGAAAGTCTTTTCAATACTAAGAAAGAGAATAAAGACTGTATTTATTGCCAAGCATACGAAAAACTGTGGGCGGATGCAAAAAAAGCTAAAACCGAGGAAGAAAAAGGTGATATAATTAAACAGGCGTGGGCATATTTTGCCAAGCATGTTAAGGAATACCTGATTGGCTCAGAACATTCGCTTGTTACAGTTATTATGTATCAGCAAGCAAAAGCCCCTTCAGATATTTGGGAAGTGATTATCAAGTTGCCAACAATTACTGATGATAACTATTATGCATTTAAAATTCCGTCAGAAGAAGGTAGAGAGAAAACGAATCTGATTGATGGAGTAGAAAAACTTTGTTGTAATAACGTGCCTTTGAGTGAGAGGAGTTAATTGATGGTTCATTATATACCTTGGGGCGAGGATGTCCTAAATCGATGTATATCCAGACAAAGGGAGGGCAAGTTGCCCGCCCTTGATTTGGAATTGACTGCTCAATGCACGGGGGCTTGTTGTATCTACTGTGACTCAAAACCCACAGTCGGTAAGGCTCATTGTGACGAATTAACTTGGGAGTTGTTGCATTCACTTCTAACGCAGTGCAAAGAACAAGGGCTCGAATGGGTCTATACCTGTGGTCTTGGAGAGCCTCTTGAGGACGGTAATTTTTGGCGCATGGTTGAGTTTTTGAAAGCCAACAATATTAGGCTTTCGATGTTTTCCAATGGCATATTTATTAAAGACCTTGCTACTGCGAAAAGGCTAAAAGAGGCGGGTGTTTGTATTATCCTAAAAATGGACACCTTTGATGAGGATAAGTTTGATATTATTCTCGGAGCAAAAGATGGAGTAAAGGGTAGAGCAAAAAAGATATATGCCGCACGAGATTTGCTACTGGAAGCGGGGTACGCTCGTGACAAAAAAGGTAGTGACTTGGCATTTTCTATCGTTCCGACATCGCTTGCAATTGATGGAATTCCCGAGGTGATTGACTTTTGTGAAAAGAATAGAATTTTTGCATCGATTGGCGAGTTGGAACAAGCCGGCGAGGTGATGAAAGGCAATACGCTTTTGGAACTCGGTTTGCAGTCAGGACAAATTGACCAACTCAAAATGAGAGCCAATGCCTATGCCAGTCCGTTGTGTTATATGCGACCGATATGTCCGTCAATTCTGACTGGCTTCCATATTGACCACATTGGGCAGTGTCTTGTTGACAGAATTACCGGATTAAACTGCAAGTGGTTCTTGTTGACAGAGCCTGATGTGAAAATTATAGGCAATATTAGGACTGAGTCGGTGAAAAGGCTATACGACAAGGTCATTGCGTATCGGTCAAAAAGTTTTGTCGACAACAAAGCAGTCATTGATGGATATCTTAACATTTCGTATGTGTTTGGCGGGTGCGGCGGTAACCCCAAAAACATAGTCGAACTAACTCGTAAAAGTTTATGAGAGAAATATTGATAATAGGCGGAGGATTGGCAGGGAGTGAAGCCGCCTTGCAATTAGCTTCAAGCGGAATAAGGGTTAAGTTATATGACCGTAAACCCTCAAAAGTGGACGGTGCATATACGCTTAACGGCTATGCGGAATTGGTTTGTAATAACTCATTAGGGCATGTTGATGAGAATAAACCGCTCGGCATGCTTTTGCGTGAACTAAAGTTAAATCGTAGTTTTTTAATTGATATTGCAGAAAAATGTAAACTGCAAGATGACCGCTATTTTGCGATTGACATAAAAAAATTCTCTGCACTTATCACTGAAGAAATAAAGAAACATCCGAATATAACGCTTATAGACGAAGAAGTTGTCAAACTTCCCGCTATGGAAAATATTATCATTGCATCGGGTCCGCTAACGCACAAGCGGCTTGCTGATGATATATCTCGTACATTCAAATTGAAGGACTATGCCTTTTCAGATGCAAGTTCTCCGATTATTAATATTGATGACATAGACCTAAGTAATTCTGCAATTGAGAAAATAAGCAATGACCTTTATTATTTGAAATTAAACCCTCAGAGGTTTGTCGAATTTACCGACAGATTAAAGGATGGGGAAATTGCAGGAGAGCATAACTCAATTGACTTTGTGCCGGATGCGAACACGCATCCTATTGAAAAACTTGCGCGAGAGGATATTAGTCAGCTTCGCGCAGTTAGATTTGCGGTTTCCGATAATAATTTGGTTATTGCATTAAGGAGAGCGGCTACGTTAACTAATGCTTTTATTTTAGTCGGATGCACAACGCAACTTAAAAATGGCAGTCAAGTAAGAGCATTTTCAGCATTGCCGGGCTTTGAAAAAATTACTGCAGATACTTTCATCCGTTTCGGGAGAATGCACAAAAATACTTTTTTCAAAACACCTCACAAATTGGATAACTTCTTTCGCGTTAAACAGAAGCAGGACGTATATTTAATAGGTCAGATATCGGGATTAGATGGTTACGCACCGGCAATTGCGAGCGGACTTGTTGCAGCAAGAAGAATTATTCAAGGTAAAAACGCTACGCAGTTTCCTCCCACGACAATGATTGGTGCCTTGGCGCGATATGTGGCAAATAGCGACCCCAAAGATTATAATCCGATGGGAGCAGTAATGAACTTAATTTCGCATTCTAACGAATGGATGTTAGAGCCTATATGGAAAAACATTGTTGCCCTTGTCGGCGAGCCTTTCTCTACAAAGCGGAGGAGTGTTTTTACTTACACACTATTTGATACTGAAACCATTTTAATACGAGTGGAAAATAGTATTAAAGATACGACATACAAAGTCACAAAAAGTGATTTTGCAAAGGTGCTGAATGCTATGCCGATTGACGGCCCTGGCATGATAAACAACCTTGTTTGGGGACCGTCCTATGTATATGCGCTGCTCAAGGATAGGCGCATTATGCCTTGGGCGGTATAGTAGTAATATGTTAGACTATAGTAGAGGAGAATCAACAATGCCACACGACAGTAAACCTATGCATCCGAACTTTATCAATTATATGGAGGAGATAGTATCTAATCCGATATACAAAGGGTTGCCGTACAATCGTAAGAAAGACGGCTCTATTTCTTGGGTCGCACCAAAGACAGGTGTTACCGGAAAAGGACGACTTAAGTGGGTGGCGGACAAGGCGGCTGAATTAGGGATTCCTACAGACGGACCGTATTATTCCAAAGTAATGTTGGAAGTTCATCCGACAAAGACGAAACCTTGCCATGTCTGTGGTAAGGCATTGTCGCTTTTCTATGTCTATCCGACAAAGAAGTTTGCCGAGAAGATAAACGAGAAGTTCAACGGCGATTATACATACATCGATTCATTGCACGACATCGTTGACACGTTGATTGAATACCAAACGGAAGTCACAGAGATTGCTAAGTTTCTAATACACGAATTCAAATTGACGGTTTCAGACAGTACCCCGATTCACGAAATAGTGGATTTATGCGAAAATGAATGCCGCATAAATGGGCAGGGTAAGTTAAGTCCCGGTGCGATGTCGAATTACCCTGATAGGCTTGACGGCTTTCATTCTTATAACCGATGCTGCCGTGAAACAGAGGACAAGGGGCGTCATCGTGACAACATGAACACCTACAACAAAGACCGCCGAGCGTATGAGTTGTGGAGTGACGGCAACATAAAAGCCGCAAATGCGTTTATGCATAGCACATATTTCAAGGGGTGGAGTGCCGACCATATCGGGCCTGTTTCTTTGGGCTTTAAGCATGAGTCTTTTCTTTTGGTTCGTATGTCAAACGGCGACAATTCGGCTAAGAATAACAGGATTCCGCTGTCAGATATCACACGCTTGATTATGATAGAAAAAGAGCGTGTCGAATATTCAGCGATATCACGGCAGTCGACCTTAATTTGGGATTATGTCAAACGAGAGTATTCCACAGAGAATCTTGAAAATTGTCGGCAGTTGCTTTTGCAAAGCACAAATAACTACCTGAATATTTTGTGGCATATAGCACAATTGCCGGATGGGAAAGGTGTCACCTTTTTGATAGACAATATTCTCAAACCAAAGTTTGCCGATTTTGCTTTTGATTACACTTTTGATGATGATGGAGAGCAATGCTCAAAAACGGCACGGCATATTACCGATGCAACGAGGAAAGAATGGGATAGGATTATTCGTGTTTCTTTTGAGTCGTTAGAGGACTATCATGCGAAAGACAACCGTCACATAAAGACAGCAATTGACGGCAAGACGGATGACTTAATGAAAAAGCTGTCGAAGGATATACTGAACTCCGCACCGACAGCCTACCAAACTTTCGAGGAAATATTAGTTGCTCAACAAAAGCATTTGCTTGGAGCTGTTAGATAAAGCATCGAGAATCCGAATATATTTGGATTTTTTCGTGTCACGATAACAAGCGATTTCTGCACAAGCCACTTCCTCAAGGTCGGCAATCGCATCGTAAGCAGTAAAACTAATTACATTATCGCTGACGGGGAATAAGTCGGCGGGAGTAACAGACAAATCATTGCGCGTACATAGGATTATGACGCGCTTTCTTTTTTGCGGCACACCGTATTCGTTTGCCATGAGCGTTCTCCCTTCGGCATTGTATCCGAGAGAAGAAAATACATTGAGTATCTCACGATATATTTCACCGTTTTGAAATGTCAGCAACCCTTCGACATTCTCAAACATGATGACTTTTGGCTTAATTTCGGCGGCAATATCAATGTAATGTTTGAATAGTTGGTTGCGGGGGTCATCAATAAAGCGTTTCCCGGCAAGCGAGAATCCTTGGCATGGAGGTCCGCCAAAAAGAACCTCTACATTGTTCTTTTTTGCGTTATCGATTATCCGCCGTTTCGTTTCTTCAAGAGTGATGTCCGCGCAAAGAACCTCAGTTTCGGGCATATTAGTTTTATAGGTCATGCAAGCCGCTTCGTCAAAATCAATAGCGAGAGTAGCATCAATGCCTGCAAATTTCATACCAAGGCTTAAACCGCCTGCACCGGAGAACAAATCAATGCTCCTTGTTAGCGACAACTTTGATTTTATATTTTGACCGATGCTGTAAGCGAGGAGCGGAGGCACGGCGTTGCCGACTTGCTTTAACAATTCGGTTTTGTTTCCCGTGAAATAGAAGTCATCAGGGAAGCTCTGCAAGCGCGCAGCTTCGCGCACACTTATGACACGGTCGTGAATCGGGTGAATATACGAGCCGTTACCGGGTCGGTTAAAATAAGTGGTTATTGTATAACTTGGTTTTGAGTAATCGATACGGCCATACAGTGTGGTGCGACCGCCGGTTTCATTTATGCGGATAAGTCGTTTCGATTTTGAAACGGTACTTTGCGGAATGTCTTTCCAACTGCCGCCTTGCGGAACGGAACGAACCATTTCCATATCCAAGTCGCTCAACTTAAATGTTGTATGATTAAGAACTTCTTCTTTCAGCAGCTTCCTATATTTTTCGAGCAAGCTGCTTATACACTTATATGTAAATCTGTCGCGGTTGCCAGTTTTATATTTTGCTAAGACGAACTCTACAATCCCTGTGCTGTCTAATAAGCACTGAGCATCATCGGAAGAAATATCGGCAACGAATTTTCTGATGTCGGCTAAGAATACCCCGAAAAGCCCGTTTTGGGTTTCTTCTTTTGCTGTTTCAGCGGCATCAATCCCGAAAGACATATTTACAAGTCTGTTGATTTCAGATAGTTTTATTTCATCATTATTCATATTGCACTCCTTCGCAAGCGTGGCGATTTGTTTCTTATAAGGTGAATTAAGCGGGATGGGAAACGAATCAATTTCATAATTGTTTACATGGTTATTGGTACTTAGTAATTTGAAGTACCAGTTTATTATATTGGAGTTTAGCAAACCTAAGAGAAACTCCAAGGTGATTTCATGTTGATTTTCGGCTACCGCCATAAAGTTGCATGAGTTGCCGAGAACAGTATTAGTAGGTACTTGCGTGAAAGCAACTCGGCGGTCTTTTTGTATGTTTGATATTTGCTGACAAACAATGCGCGGAGAGCAAATATACTTTGCTTTCGGACTGCTCTGCACAAATGAGGGATTGACATAATCAACCAAGGCTTCCGCATGGAAAGAGTACCAACCGATGTCGCGTCCTCGCACTAATCGGAATTCGGAGGGCGCGGATTGGATACAGCCTTTGTTCGCCGTCAAATCTAATTCACCGCGCAAATTTTGAATAAACGGCAACTCCTTAACTTTTGGGAAAGATAGCAACTGAGCGAAGATTTTATATTCGTTTTCAGATAGAGCGAATATGGCGTTATCGGTAGCATCGTTGAGCAAGGTAGAGTTCTCTACGATAATATATTCGCTTTCTGCCGCTTTATAGTCATTGCATATTTTTACCGTTCCGCCTTGCTCGTTGTTTCTTAAAACCACGGAGCAAACTGCTTGTTGGGCATTGAGATAAGGATTGTTTTCGGGCAGAACATCAACCAGTTTTAATGAGTGAGAAGAAAGCACATGCTTTCTCAGATTAGAACAAGTCTTGTCCGTCAAGAAAGAGGATGGAATCAGCAATCCGATAGCGGCGCGGTTGTTAGCATACTTTGTGATGATTTCTTCGACGAACAACTTATAGATATTCAAAACGCCATAACTGCTTAACGGAGAGGTTGTTTGAGATAAGTCTTTAATTTGAGCATAAATATCCTTATTAAGAGAGTGCCTGCCTGAATCGGTAGCCTCCTTATTCTCGGCTTTAAGGTTTTTATAAGGCGGGTTTGTGATGATGATATCGAACTTTCCATCTACTGCAGGGAAAGCGGACTCTAATGAGATGTACTTCGGAGATTCAATAGATAAATCAAATAAAAGACCATGACCGATTCTGCCCACGAAGAAGTCAAAGGGCAGGGCAACATTAAAAACAACCTTTGCGTAACAAGTGAACAACATCTTGAACACTTGTAGGGCATCATTATCGTTGTCGGCAACATAGACATTGGACAAGGTCATTAGGTTTTCTGTCTCGGACAAGTTCAAAGAGGCGATGAAGTCGAGGTACGCAAACACAAAGTTTCCGATGCCGACACAAGGCTCAAAAAAGCGCATGCGAGGAAGCGTAATTGGCGCGAGTCCGTTCTCGGTGATGACCTTCCGAACAATATCCCTCGCTAAAGTCATGTGCGTGTAATAGCACCCGTTTTCGCGTTGGAACGACGGGTCTAATTGTAATTCATATTCGGTAGACAGTTTGCTGATAAAGGCATCCAACGATGACTTGTCGACAATAGTGTCTATTCCATTGAGTACCTTTTGAAAAAAGTCAGACATAGCATACCTCATGTAAGAGTATAACACAGATTCGATTTCGAGACAAGTAAATTGAGACGAAAAATTGATTTGTTGGAAAAAGGTTTGAAATGCGAAACAAAACGAAGAAAATCAAAGGTACGGAAAGTAGGCTTAACTTATAGATAGCTCCGACATGAGCATATATATTATAACATTGTTTTACGACAAGTTCAAGATGTGATTGTTAATTTTATGCGTTGACAGACATTGTCGACAATTACAAATTGAGCGACAATGTAGACGAATTCCTCGCCAAGCAATAGCAAGGCGGGGCTTTTTTGTTTAGTCGACAAACAATTCGGGCGAATTATTGAGCATATCTTTTACTTCGTCTTGAACATTGATATCGCCACATGTTTCGAGGCAACGACGAAGCCTGATTTCGCCATTTGATTGGATTATGACATATTTTTGTTTGTGTGTTTTTATAAAGTCTGTGACTTCGCGAGAGAAACCGTAGCGTTGAATTTGAATAGATTCAGGATTAGTTGTGCCATATTCGACATACTCGTACCAGTCGTTATCAAACGAATCTACCTTATGAAATTTTTTATACTCGTTTGAGAAGCGCAAAAAGTAGTTAGCAATACTGAATAAGATAATTTTGTCGATTATGCTCAAAACGCCAGAAATAACAAGGTTTTTGTGGTAAAGTGATGTTTCCTCATAGCGGACAACTTGTCGGCTTGGAAGCTCGATACCGCTTTCGGGGAATCTCTCTTTGTGTCTGATTGCCTGCTGAGTTATGACACCAAGTTTATGCCCTTGAAGCCATTGCGAGAGGATAACGGAATACCAACTAAGTCGGCCGTATTGGGGCTGAGGCTTGCCGGTGCGGAGATTAATCTTGCCAAGATACCAATTTTTGCCGATATGTCCGAGTGTGTCGCGTTCATATTTTTCCCAGTTAAAAATGCCGCACAATTTTATGAGAAAAGAATATAAATCTTCGTGGTCAATATACCCGGTTGCATCAAGGGTAGGATACCTCAACCCGTTTGCAATAGCAGCGGCAAGCCGCTCCGTTTGGTCGTAAGAGAGGTTGATATCATCGTTGTCGGGGTCGGATGCAGTTTTTTCAAACAATATTTTTATTTGAGCCTCTTGCTCGGGAGTAAGACATTCATCAAAAGCACGCCGAACCAAACTGCCGCGATTTTTAACGATATCTCTGACGAGTATCAATCCGAACTTGCGCATAAGGTTATAATTGTCATGCGTTTGTGTTTTTTCTTTAAGTGGGGGACATTCGGGGAAATCGGTCTTGCCTTGAAGAAGTGTTGCAACGATAGATTGCTTTTGATTTAGAGCAAGTTCCGATACAAGCGAAAGTTGCTGCACTTCGGCTGGGCTTTTAAGAAGCTCCTCATACTTCTGGGCTTTATCGGAAACTCGTTTCGCGCTTGCATCCGACTGTGTTATTAGATGCACATGTCCGTAAAGATTATAGTTGATTCTTCCAACGCGCCCGATTAGATTCTTAAAATCCACGGCTGTCATGTTGCGTGGCCCGTTCATATAGCTTGTTACAAATAAATTATCTGCGGGTAGATTTACGCCCTCGATTAGAGTGCTTGTACAAAACATGGTTTTTATTACACCGTCAACAAATAACTTGTTACAGGTTCAAAAACAAAACACTTGAGGTAGAAGAAAGTGAGGCGGCGATTGTCCGCCTCATTTTTAATATGTACCTTGAGGGGAGCGGACGGCAGGCGATAGCCAACAAGTTGACCGATATGGGCGTGCAGACCCGAACCGGTCAAACCGTATGGTCGTCGAGAACGATATCGAGCATACTGCAAAACGAGAGGTATATAGGCAATAGCTTGCTGCAAAAAACGGTGAAAATAAACGGCAAGGTCGTCAGAAATAAAGGGCAACGGGCTATGTACTATGTGGAGAATAGCCACCCCGCAATAATCAGCGCGGAAATATTCGAAAAGGCGAAAGCGATGATTGCGGAGAAAATAAACCCTAACGCAAAGTATCCGAGCGAATATCCCGATTACGCTTTCCGCTCAAAAATCTTCTGCGGAAAATGCAACGCGCCGTTCGGACACCGCATCAATTCCCCGAACACCAAGTACGCAAAACCGATTTGGAGATGCAATACCGCCCACAGCCGAGGCAAGAAAGGATGCGATAACAAAAACATCTTTAATGAGGCAATAGAGCCGCTGTTCGTAACGGCATATAACGAATTCGTTAATAACAAAGGCTACTCGGACGGCGGCGAGAACATAATCGAAACCAAGCAAGCCTTGCTTCAAGAGGAACGCAATCTGCGGGCGTTAAAGGTCAGAGGGCTGATAGCGGAAAGCGATTTTAATATCGAAATGGCCGCAATACTTAAACGCATAGAGGAGGTTGACGGAATACTGAAAAAGTCCGCTCTCCACGATACCCACGGCAAGGCGGCAAAACCGATAACGGAGTTCGACGGCGATAAAGTGCGCGAATACTTAGACCGCGCCGCGGTCACGGATGGTACGGTGACGTTCGAGTTCATCAACGGCTATAAAATAACGCTGCCGTATTCAAACGGTCAGTCGGGCAACCGAAAGGGTTGGAAAGAGAAACTAAACAAGGAGGTAACCAAGAAATGAATACGGCGGAAGTAGCGGAAAAGAAAATTCGGGTTATCCCCCCGACATTAAAGCCGTTCGGTAAAATCGTTTTAGAGAAAAAAGAAAACACGGGGGCTTATGCCAGAGTCTCGACAAAAGAGGAGGAACAAGAATCCTCGTTCGAGCGGCAGGTCGAATATTACACCCAGTTCATAAAGTCGAACCCCGCATACAACTTCGTAGGAATTTTCAGCGACCCCGGAATTTCGGGTACCCGTGCAAAAAAGCGACCGGGCTTCTTGAAAATGATAGAGGAATGCCGCAAGGGTAATATCGATAGAATATTAGTCAAGTCGATAGCGAGGTTTGCGCGGAACACCGTCGATGCGCTCACATACATTCGGGAGCTGAAAGAACTCGGTATCGCGGTATATTTCGAGAACGAAAAAATCGACACGCTTACGCCCGGCGGCGAGGTACTGATAACAATCCTTGCGGGTATGGCGGAGCAAGAAAGCCGAAACATAAGCCACAATATCCTGTGGGCGAACGAAAAGAAGTTGCAAAAAGGCGAGGTTCACATAGCCACCAAAAACTTTCTCGGCTACACACGGGATAAAGAGGGCAAGGTGGTAATAGAGCCGAACCAAGCGGTAATCGTAAGGCGCATCTACAAAGAGTTTATTATGGGCTACGCTTGCCACGAAATAGGAAACCGGCTGATGGCTGACGGGATACCGACACCCGGCGGCAAAGACAAATGGACATACAGCACGATAATCAGTATCCTTACAAACATATCCTACACGGGCGACACCCTGACGGGGAAAACCTACAAGGTAGATGTCCTGAGCGATAAACGCTTAAAGAACCTCGGACAGCGGCAACAGTATTACATTCCCGATTCGCACCCCGCGATTATCGGCAAGGAACTGTTTGAAAACGCGCAATCGGAGTATAAAAGGCGGCAAGGCTTGCGCGGCTACGGCAAGACCGGCAAGGGTAAAAATTCCGCAAAGCACACATTCAGCAGTAAAGCGTTCTGCGGTATTTGCGGCGCACCGCTCCGTAGGCAAATACACTTATGCGGCAAAAAGGAGCGGTTGCCGTTCTGGGGCTGTGCAAACCATATTGATAACGGCAAAGCCACTTGCCCTCAACACTCGATAAAGGAAGAAACGGTTGAGCAAGCCTTTATGAAACTGATGAAGCGGCTCACGGCAAATGCCGACACCTTCATAAAAACGCTGCAAGAGAATCTCACGGCGGAACTTTCCGACACCTATCACGACCGCATAGAGCGGATAGATGCGGAAATCGAGCAGATTCAAGCAAGGGTGATGGAACTGACCCGTCAAAACCGCCAAGGCACAATCTCATCGGTCTACTACGAAGCCGAGGTAAACGCCTTGGAGGAGAAAATCGGCGGCGCGAGAGCGGAGCAAAGCGAACTCGTCTTAAAGTCCGAGCGCGTAAACTTGGTCAAACACCGCACCGGGCAGATAGGGGAACTGCTGACAAACGGAAGCCTGACCGAGCGGTTTGACCCGCTCATCTTCAGGGAGATAGTGGACAGCGTAATGCTAACTGGTGGAACGCTGACATTCAAATTCGGTTGCGGTTTAGAACTTACGGCGGACTAAAAAGGCGGTAGGCGGCATCTAAAACGGTGTTGCTTGCCGCCTTTTTTGCGTTTGCGGGGTTTGTTCACAAAAATTTTACATCGGGCTTATGCGGTTTTACGCGATATTACTTGCTTTTTTTCGCGTATTTTGTTAAAATGTATCGTGAGGATGTATATGGTTTTCTGAAAGCCTAAACATTACTCAACGCACAAGGTGTGAGGTACAACAAAATGGCAAATAACGAAAAGCATGTCGGCTCAATTTACATACTGACAAATCCGTCATTTCCGGAGTATGTCAAAATCGGTTATGCCGACGATGTGGAACAAAGAGTAAGCGTTCTCAACAACAGCGCGTCCGTGCCGTTCGCTTTTCGCGTTTACGCAACATACGATGTCGACACAAAGCTGTCCGACAAGAAGCTCCACAGCATTCTCGATACGCTAAACCCCGATTTGCGCTCTATCGACGACATTGACGGCAAGCAGAGAAAGAGAGAGTTTTTTGCGTTGGAAGCCGAGGACGCTTATAAAATTTTAGAAGCCATTGCCGTTATGCACGGCTTGGAGGATAGGTTACATAAGCGGACACCCTCCCCAAAAGAAAAGGCTGACGAAAAAGCCGCGGAGGAGTTAAAGAAAAAGAGCAAAGTACCGTTCTCGGCATTAGGCATTCCCGTCGGCGCAAAACTCGGCTTTATTAAAGACAGCGCAATAACTTGCGAGGTGGTCGATGACTCCCACGTTTCGTATGACGGGCAAACAATGTCGCTGAGCGCATTGGGCAAGCAATTGCTCGGTTACAAGCACAGCGTTCAAGGGCCGTTCTATTTTACTTATAACGGCAAAACGCTTGTGCAGATACGAGAGGAAATAGGCAAGTAATACAATAAAAAACAATAAGATAAAGGTAAAAAAACTTGAAACTTAGAAAACTTCAAATAGCAAAATATAAATCCATCAAGGAATCGCAACTAATTGAGTTCGATGATGATGCTCGCCCTATTACGCTTATTGGGCTTAATGGTAGTGGTAAAAGTAACTTGCTTGAAGCAATATATCACTTTTTCAATGCCGATACTCGTAATAATAATGTTTATGGCGGTCAAAAGGTAGAGGCTGAATATGTGGCAATGTTTGAGTTGTCGGAAGATGAGATTGATAGTTTAGAATCGGTAATTGCACACGATAAGGAAGATAAATTTTTGAAAGTAGAGTTTTCTTATGGGAAACCGACTGCCAGAACTATTACATATAAGCCGGTTAGCATTTCGATAGAAAAAGAGCGCGCTCGCATGTTGGAGTTGCTGGAGTTATTTAAGCAAGCCGCACAAGAATACATTATTGCCGTAAAGAGAACGGAGCGAAAACTCGTAAGCGGGAGAAGCAATGGTAAGGATTATACCGAACTTGAAACGAAGCCCGTTTTTCAATCTTCGGATTTCTCATCGGATAATGTTGAGCGGCGCATGAATGAGGAGATTGCGCGTGTAAATGAGTATTGTTCTAAATTTTTAGTTAATGGAGTAATTAACTGGGATGGTTATCAATATCCCCATCAATCTCCACATTTTGCAGGTTGGGTTGATGACTTACATCGCTATGACTTTTCTATTCGATTTACGAGCAAAGAGCTTAGCCCATTAGAAAAGAAACATATAAACATAAACGCATTGCAAAAAGATATCGGAGAATTGAACAAGCGGATAAAAGAGCATTCCGAGCGGCTAACTGAAATAGTTCGTGAATTTGTCGAATGCTATAAATCTATTGTAAGTAAGATAACAACACAAGATGATATCTATTGGGAACGGCGTGATACAGAAGAAAAAGAATATAAAAGTTTTTTGGGGCGTATTCACGATGCGCTATATCAAAAGTGCTACTTTTTGGATAATGAGCGCAGTTTGATGTTTGGGGTACGCGGTCCTTACGAACAACGAAGCTATGAGAATCAGTTTTTGAATTTACGCAATCCGATTGAAAATGCGTTTTATAATTATTGTCTTGAACATAAATTGCTCGATTCTGATGTGATAAAGAAAGGGTTAAACGGGATAACCGACGATGAAAGAGAAGATTATCGTGCCAAATTTGAAAAGTTCGTAAATGATTCTCGTCCGGCACATGATAAAAATCAATATAAAAAATTAGCAATTGACCTTGCAGAGGGCGGCAAGGGCTTTACTTTAAGTATTATAGAAAATAGCGGAGAAAAGGTAGACATAAACGCAACGAGTCTTGGGCGTAGGTGGTTTTTTACATATTGGTTTATCAAAAACAGTATGAAAGATGGCGATTACTTTTTACTTGATGAGCCTGCCGCGTTTCTTCATCCGCAGGCACAAAAGGAATTGCTCGGCGATATTGAGCAGCTAACGTTAGCAAATAGAAATTTAATTATTGCAACGCATAGTCCGTATATGATTAGTGAAAGGATTAACTCGTATTATAGTGTTTCCATTGCTGACAAAGGAAGTATTATTGCGAAGAACTCAATTGTAGATTTCAAAGGTGCGCGAGATGAATTGGGGATTCTTGACTTTAATAATGTTATCTTGAGCGGGATGAAACTGGACACTGATAAAACATATTTATTTGTCGAGGGTCAAGATGATGAGGCGTGGTTAAGAAAATTTATTGATTGGTTTGCGGTCAACAAAAGCAAGTATGAATTGGTTAATATTGATGGAGCAACGCACGCCGAACACTATTTTAACGTCGCAAAGGTTATGCGATTAGACTATATGATATTGCTTGATTCTGACCAGAAGCAAGCATCAAATATGACTTATAAATTGCAAAAGTTGAATTCGTCTAACGCTAAGGTTTTTTTCGTTGGAGAAGATACACAAGAAAAAGCCCTTGAAGGACTTTTTTTTGGAAAAGATAAACGTTTGTTGACACAATCGAAAGCCACAGCTAAAAATGCATCAAGAATAGCGTCCCCGTCACAGTTGGAAAAGCAAACTGTGGATGCATTCAAAAGCTTGTTATCAAAGATTGGCGTTGCGATAGAATGAATAAAATTATCTAACTTTATTGGAAATAACCTCCGCCGCCGCATGAATATCCATAGTTCTACACAGCGCGGACAACTCCGCAATCAAGGTTTTCAATCCGTCGGGCGGTTGGCAGGTTGCTATGTGGTTGCGCAGAGCGGGCGGGAATCTGCGGACTATCGGGGTGAAGAACAGCGTTGCCGGGTATTTGAGGAATGCCGGCAGGGTTTTTGACCAGTCGATGTTGTCTTGAATTATGCCGCCGGATAGGCGCGGGCAGTCCAAAACGACAGCACCGTCGGCGCGACTGAACCGCACACGGTCGTGCGAGAGAACGGCGTTGAGCGTTTGCTTATGGAGAGCGGGGTCAACGAAATATGCCTTGCCGTGCAGACGGACGCGCCCTACGGAATCCACCTTGGCGGTAAGGTAAGCGTTGCAGTCATACGGAGAGGGCAGAGCGTGAAAGGTAAGGCTGTCCGTGCGCATCTGTTCTAAAATATTAAAGCCGTAGCGGTAATGCGGTCGGTCGTTTAATTCCTCGGCGCGGATAAACAGCGTTTTATTAAATTCGGCAAAATCGGGAATAGCAGGCACGGGAACGAGCAGGCGGCGGCGCAGAAAGCCCACGGCGGCTTCCACTGCGCCTTTTTCGTTTCCGCAGTACGGTTGCATAAATACGGGCTTAATGCCGTACCGACCGATAAAGTCGGCAAATCTTGAAATGATATGTCGCTCCATTTTCTTGCCCTTTCTGACGATTCTAACGGCTGTGCTGTCGTTATCGAGCCAAACCTCGGACGGTACGCTTCCGACATGCGTGAACACGCTTTGCAAGCCGAACAGCAATGATTCAAGGCTCTTATTCGGAAACGCTTGAATGTACGACATGCCGCTCCGGGGGAACGAAACGGTCAGACATTCGCCTATCAGAAGATTGCCGCTCTTGTCATAGTAGCTGAAATACATAAAATCCGCTTGGCACTCGTTCGGCTCGTGCAGTAACCGCAAGTGCGGGAAGTGATTTTCCTCACACAGCATTTTCGCTCTTTTTATGTATTTGCAGAACATAGCGTATGACACGGGAAAGCCGTCGTATTTCAAGCACATTTCCGAATAATAGACGGTCATTTTGATGCGCTTATTCTTTCGTATCTTGCATTGACCGTTCACCCAACCGTCGATTTCCTCACGGTACGGCGCAATCTTCATCATAGAGGGTACGGTATAGGGCGGTTTGACCGCATACGCAGTCGGGTCGCTTTTGCAATAGACGTAAACGCTTGCCCGCGAACAATGCAAAACCTTGGCAATCGCAAGCGGCTGCAAGTTTCCGTCGGTACGCATCCGTCTTGCGCGGTGCGCCCGTTCAAGCCGTTTTTTCACGCAGTCACCCCGGCAAGCTTGATAATGGCATCGTAATCGCTCACAGAGCCGGCAACGGCGGCTTCGGCAATAAGCAACGCTTTTTCTAAGCCCTCGGCAACGGCGACGGTGTGCATAGCGCGGAGCAAGAGCACCTTATTCTTTGTAACGGCGGTTGAGAAGAAAGCGCGTAGAGGCTCGGACAGGCACTTCTTAAAATCCGAATTAAGCACGGCGTTAGGCTTGCGGCGGAGTATGGAAAGAAGCTGAATCGGGTCGGAGGTCGTGATTACGTCCTCGGAATAAACGCGCTCAAAGGTGAAAAGCGGGGAGTAGTCAAGGTTGAAAAGCTCTAATTTATCGGCGGTTTGTTTCAGAAACACGGTGCGGTTTTTCATTCCTTGCGGCAACACATAAATTTGGCGGTCGATAGGAAGCTCGCAAAGGCTGTTTACCTTGCGCCTTGCCCAAAGTGCGACCTCAAATTCTTTTTCCGGCAGCGGCAACAATTTGGCGCGGTCGGCCGTGAACAATTCGCCGCAGGTTTTATTGCGGCAATGGTTCGGCTTGCGGCTTTTCAGCTCGTCGCATAAGGAGAGCAGTTTTGCGTTATATGCCGTTAAATCCTTAATGTGAATGCCCTCGGTCACTTTCAGTTTCCGTCTGTAATAGGAAAGCAACGCCGCCGAAGTCGTTTTATAGTTCTCGTGGTACGGCATGACGTATTCGTCCGCAAAATTATGGTAAAGCAGAAAGCGCATAAACAACTCGTTGTCCGGCTCATTTATTTCGTGTTCGTTGCAATAGAATAAGCCCGTGCCGGGCGTAAAGCGTTGCTTAGACGGAATACCGCCGATATGCGAAAAAACGGCTTTCATTGCCGAGAGCAAGCACTCGGTGTTCAATGCGCCGAGAACCTGAATGTAGCCGACCGCGCTGAAAGGGAAGCAGATTATCATAACAGAAGCTTTAACCGTGCGGCCGCCCAAAACGGCTTTAACGGGGGAGCAGGTGATTTCGGCAACGCCAACGGCGCGGCGGTTTTCAAAGTTGAGTTTTTCGCCGCCCCGATAAATTTCCTCTATGATGTTCCGAAAGCACCGTTTCACCGAATCGTAGGACGCGGGGAAATCTTGATTCTCCGCGCAAAGCCTTTCGTAAACGCGTTTGGCGGTGTGCCGTTGCTTAAAGTAAACGGATTTATCCTCAATGAGCCACTCGCGGATAACGGGGATAAACGGGTCGATGAGGCACGGCTTTTTCTCCTTGGGCGCGGCGGTTACCGCATCGTTTTCCGTCTGCAGATATTTGTAGATAGTCGAAATGCCGTAGCCGAGACGGGAGGCAATCTGCTCTGCGGCGAGATGTTCCTCCTTAAAAAGCCTGCGGATTTGCTTGATTTTTGTTTCTGTCAAAATTAAACTCCTTTATTTGCGGACATAGAATAAGGGATTCAAACACCGGCATCCGCCCCTAAAACAAGGGCAAAAAGCCTTATGTTCAAATCCCTCTGTACGGATAGTTCCTAAAATGCTATATGGAACGGAAAAGCCTTGAAATCGGGGTAATAAACACGATTAAACCGAAACCGGCGGCATTAGCGCGAACAATCGGAAAAAGGCGAAAAGACAGCCAAAAACCCCATAAAAAGTTGTCAGAGAAGAAAAAATCGCCCCGAAAGGCGACTTCTTCCGCACACGGCATATTACTAAACTGTGTGCAGTGATGGCATTAGGAAACTAAAAGTCGGACGGTCTTATACGCCCGAAAAGTAGGTTAATGAGGTTTTGATTTCGCGACAAAAAGGCGAAAAGTAGGGTATATGACCTTTTGATTTCGCGACGGACGAGAGGAAAGAGCCCAAGCGCACCCAAACGGCACCGTTTGAGGCGTGTGCGGCTTTTGTTGGCAAAGACGAGGAAACCGGCGCAAAAAGTAAAGCTCGCGCCCACGGGCAAACCTGCGGGCTTAAATTAAAGGCGTTCGTTTGTAGCGGACGTAAGGTCAAACTTAACGATATTTTTTACCTCGTCATAAGTTCCGTTTACAAGATAATTTTCAGCGTAGTCCCACGCCATAGCTTGCCAAATAGAGGTTACGAGAACCATACTCGACAGGCGGAAGCGTCCGCTCCGGCGGTAGACGTATTGCGGCACGGGAAAACTATCTCGGTCGACTTCGGTCGCCGCCTGTATAGCGATAGATTTATAATCGCTACTCAAAAGCAGTTTTACGCGTTCGGGGCGACCAAGCAAAATGATACAGGCACGGGTCAAAGATATGCGATAGACGCGCCACGACAAATAGAGCGTTGCGCGACTGCCGTCAATACTAATAACTTTGGGTTCAATCGCTTTCACCATTTTTAACTACCTCCTCAGTTATATTTTCCTCGGGCGGCGCGTTTGCCGCCCGCTTGGATTTCGGCGGCGTTTGCTTCAGCACGACAAATCCGTCGGGCAGATTTTCAATACGGGTCAGAGTTTTGGCATGTTCCTCGACGGGGTCGCCGTAGTCGCCCTGCCACGATTGCGGGAAGTAAGGAACGCGAATGCGGCGCGGGCTATGTAAGCCTTCCACAACCTGCATAACGTAAATACCGATAGCGGTGAGGTCAAAGAGATAGAGTTGTTCGTCCTTTGCCTTGACGAGGGTAGCAATCATTTTGATTTGACAATTCGTATTCCATTTGAAGTCGTCATACAACTTAGCGGCAAAGAAGCGGGCACCGATATGTTTCACAACGCGCTTGCCGTTTTTATCGGTACGGCACCATTGAATAGCGTCCTTGTCGTCTTCTTGACAGGGGCGAATCGCCATTTTACGGTCGTCCTTGTTTATAAGAATTTGGATATAGGTCACGTCAGCCCAACGCGAAATCGCGGCGTGGTTAAAGTAAACCTCGCCATAAGTAATCGTTACGGCGGGGGCTTTTGTTTTAGCAAAAAACTCGCTACGGGCGACAGTAAAGCCGTCATATACGAAAGAGTCGACCTCGACTTCTTTCAGGTCGTATTCATTAAAGGGTTTTATATTTTCGGGTTCATTGTTCATCAGCGTTTCCTCCAAGACCGAACGGTTTCATACTTGCCTCGCAAAATTCGGTTATTTCTAAAATTTGCCCCGCATAGGCACGGGTCGGTTTACTTTCAGCGAGAACCTGCCACAAGCCTTGAATATCGATACGGTGGAGTTCGCAGGCGGCGAGGTTTTCATAATAGCGGTTACCATAATCGGCGGCGAGTTTTTCAGGAAGCGCACTTGTGCCATTAGCGGGAATACAAACGTCACGCAGGTCGAAAAGCAAAATGCTTTCGCCGTTTTTAGTGCGAC
>BNZQ01000014.1 GCA_026001225.1 Clostridia bacterium | reverse complement strand
CCGAGCATTTTCAAAAGCTCGACATTCGCCACCGTAAGCGGCACAAACCACGCCTTGCTTTCCGGCTCATACCGCCTGCCCGCGATTTCTTTAATACTCTCGCGGTATAGGTAACAATCCGTAATGCGGATTTCGTTATCGCTCCATTGCTCAGCCTTCATGCTTGACCTCCCGATACATTTCTCTGATTTTCCTTTCGACTATCGCCGTCGGCTTGCGCTTTCCGCTCAGATAGTTGCTAAACGCGAACTCCGTTATTCCGAGCCTGTCCGCCAGCCGCCGTTGCGTAAGCCCCGAGGCTTCAAGAATTTTGAACAGCCACTCCGCCGAAAACGGTTCCTCCGGGCGCAGCGTTTTTATGAGTCGCGCGATTACCGCTTTATCCTCCGGCGAGGCAAACGCAAGCGCGTTATTTAGGGCTTCGATTTCACGGTCGGTCACGACGGGCGCGGTCGCCTGCTTGCCCGTCCAGACCACGCCGCCTCGCATTCCGGAAATCGCTTCTATCGGATAAGACAATGACAGCGCGAGAACATCGCGATATATCGTTTTTTCGCTTACGCCGAGTTCAACCGCTAAATTGCAGACCCTATCGCTATGCCGCAGCCGCAGTATCTCTACCAGCTGCTCGCGACGCTCGATTGCGCTTGTCATTGTCTTCACCTCCTTTCTGCGGATTTTGTAATTGCTATTTTAGAGAGCAAACTGGACACCTAATGTCTACTTTGCGAAAAGTCTTTTGCTATTTGAAAACTTTTTTGAGTCCTCTAATGACAAAAGAAAAGCCCGACGGTATCATGCTTTTTCGACTCCGTCGGGCTTTATGCTTAAGGCGCGTTGTCCGAGGAACAAAAAAAGCCGCACCTCTCCCTTCGCCGTTTAATTACTTAAACGTCTTTCGGTAGAAACGCGGCACTGGTCACTCGGACACGGGCACTCAAGCCTTTCAAATATTCAGTTGTACGGTTATCTTACGGCGCGTCTTTTTTTGCGCTGATTTTTAACGTCCGCTTACACCTCTTGCAGACGGTTACTAAGTCCTCGCAAACTACCCCGTCGCCGATACGGACGGTCAGGGTCGTTTGACACCTCGGGCATTCAATTGTGTGATATTCGTTATATGACGGGATTTCGGTTATCCTGAGGCTCACCGCCCCGAGGTTTCGCTCCATGCGCTTTTCTTTCTCCATATTACCTCTTTAATATACCAAGTTATTTGACGCATTTCGCTGTTTGCATATTGTTGACGGACAGGGTAAAAAAATACCCGTGCAGGCTTATGTAAAGCCGTAGTTATTCTTCATAAGTACCTCCAATATGTCGCCCGCGCCACGGATAAGCCGCGTATCGCGCACCTTGTATACGGTCGTCTCACGCGACGCGCCGTAAAGCTCCGAGATTTTATCTATCAGTCCCTTCACAAATTTTACGTCGTCCTCGCCGCCGTGAATGTAAAGGCAGTTACTTGCATTCGCAGGGCGGTATTTGCATATTTCCTCCCGAATAAGCATCTCAACCGTTTCGTCGGGGAGCAAGAGGCAGGCGGCGAAGTTGTCACAAACGCGCTCGACACGCTTTTCCTCCTGCCTTAGGCGTTCGTCGTCCTCTTTTTTATGTTTCGCCAAAAACGCCGAAACCGAAAGCCCGTCACCGTCGGCAAGCTGCTCCAACATCTCTTGGCGGCTTGCCTGCTTTGCCTCACGCATTTTTAGATTATCAAATACGATATGCCCGATTTCATGCGCGACGGTATAAGCGTAACGACCCTTGTATTTTTCATCGAGCAGCAGACTGTTTATGACGACCGTATTTGCGGAAATCAGCCTCGGCTCTTTGCTCCCCGTGTCGGAACTAACCACGGGAATGTTCATAGTCCCGAAGCAGGTCACGCCAAGTATCTCTATTCCGCGCGACAAGCTCTCATAACGCAGATGAAACCCCAGCTGCTCGACAAGCTCCTCGACCTCGACCCTTTTCGGCTGTGTCAAAATGGTTGTATCAAACTCATTGAGCAGGCGGCGCACCGCCTTGCGTATCGTATGGATACTTACGTGTAGCTCGCCGCCCTCAATGAATTTATGCAGCTCCTCAAAAACTGACAGCTTTATCATTGGAAATAGCTCCTCCTCCTAACTATCACCTTCCGCTTTTTCGGACTTCTTCCTGTTCATCTCCTCGATGAACCTCTGCCAGTCCTTCTCCTCCGCGCCCGCGTCCTTGGCGGTACGCAGTGCGACAACAACGTGCGGATTGGCACGGATATAGTTCGGTATATCCTGCGGAATGGTGCGCTCGCCCCGCCCCGCCGCCGCTACATCGTATAAATCCCGCTCCTCATCTTGCGTAAGCCGGAGAGCCGCGATGATTTTGTCCAGAACGTCGTTCTCCGGCACATTGCGGGTACCGTACTCGATGTCGCTTTGATACGCGACCCCGATACCGATTTTCTCGGCGAACTTGCGCATCGATATACTAAGCTCCGTGCGCCGCTCCTGAACAAGCTGCCCAAAGGGCTTGCTTTTATCTAACATTGACCCGTTTACCTCTCTTTGCACAGCGTATTTAGTCCTTAATCCTGCTGTCCGCTAATAGTATACATCAATGAAATACACCTGTCAACTGTTTGCGAACGATATTTTCAATTTGTGTTAGAGAATTTTCGACCTCCAAGCTATCACTTTTTATGCAGGTTGCACAAAGGCACTCATAAAACGGAAAATGCCGCCCCGAAGGACGGCATTTTTGTTGTTTTGATAACTCAGCCTTTATAGCGATGTACTCCTATTTTTTGACTGAGCTGATTGTTTCGTCGAGTTCATATGAAATCTCACCGTTTAGTTCGGCGTGTATGCTTATTCGGCAAGTGCAACGGTTATCGTAACGACATCGCCCGCGTTGGTCGGATACGGCCAGCCTACGGTGGTGTTTAGAGGCAGGGTGACCATATAAATCTCACCGGCGGTCAGGCTCAATGTGAGTATGCCTTGCGCGGCGTTGCTGTAATAGTCCATATCGCCGTCGGTAAGCTCATCTATTACAACGCTTGTGTCCTCAATATTATATACCTTTGCGAGTACGTCGGTAAGCGAGGTGCGGCTAAGTGTCAGGGTATAAGTGCCGCTTGTTTCAACCGTGAATAATCTTGAGTAGCCGTTGTAATAAGTGAAGTCTTGGCTGCCGTTTGCATCAACCGTCGCTACAAGATTTCCCTTTCCGTCCAGTTCCATATAGGGTATTTTTTTTAATTCCGGAGGTAGCTCCGTGGCGTACACCGCATAAAGCGCAATGTGCGAAGTAACGGGCGACGCAAAGTCGTAGGCTATCGGTACGCTCGGGTCTAATGCCCAGAACGCAAAGGTATAACCGTTACCGACCGCAGGGTTGCCGGGATTAACAACCGCCACGCCCGCAGGGACCGCATCCTTAAAGAACAGACCATTGGTTGCAAGCAGCAAGTTGTCCTGCGTATACTGTGACAGCGAGTAATAATCACCGTCGGCGGTATTATAGTCCTCGGAATCCTCAATGAAGGATACGCACCATTTTTCGCCCTCGGCGGAGTTGGGCTTGTAAACGGCATAAAGGCTGATGTTAGAGGTCACGGGCAGTACGCTTACGCTCCCGGCGAACTTGTATTCGTCGGTAGCTTGCGAAGCTATGGTAGCGTTTTGGTTTAGTGACCAATAAATAAACTCTCCGGCGGGGGGATTCGCCTCTGCGACGTGACCGCCGTAGACTACGAAAATTGTCGCCCACGCCGTCGGATTGAAGCCGTTTGCGCAATTCCAATCGGTTAGGTTATCCTGATAATATGTCACAAGAACCCTGGCGGGGACAGGAACTTCTACCTTATACACTGCGTATAGCTTTCCTCCGATAACGTCGGTAACGGGGCGCGTTGTTAGCGGGTAGAAGAAGTCAACGGGGCTTGAAGCTGCCGGGTTAAGCGTCCAAAAAAGGAACGTGTAGCTTTGACCGGAAAAGCTTCCTCCCCACGGGGTGACAACATTAGGACCGGGGTCTGTTATAGATATAGTATCGGTAGAAAGATAAGTTCCCACATAGAACAAGCCGTCCGGTTGCGCTCCGAAAATCCCGTTCGGATGCTTTGTCCAATATGTTCCGTCACCCGTATTGTATTGAAGGTAATCCTCAATCCATTCTATTTTGGTGACTTCCGGCTCCGAAATTACACGCGGTTTATAAACCGCATAGAGTATTCCGCCTGCCGTCAACAAATCGGAAACAAGACGCGGATTCATAGGGTCAAAGAAGTCTACGGGAGTCGGAACATTCGGGTCTGTCGTCCAATAGTCGAAGCCGTAAACGGTACCGGCATACGTTCCGCTAAAGGGCACGGAGTAGGTAGTCGGCTCATATTTATCAATCCAATCGGTCGGCAGATAGTAATTTTGATAGAAGATGCCTTGCGCGCTCGTGCCGAAGCTTCCATTGGGGGAAATCGTGAAGAAATCACTGCTTGCGGTCGAGAAGTCAAGTGAGTCCTCTATCCAACGGATTTGCTTTTTGTCGGAATCCGGCGTAACGATTCTGTTGCCCGCGTGCAACTCGACATTGCCCGCAATTAAACCGAAAATAGCGTAAGACGTATGGGTCGGAGTAGCCGCACCGTCATATTCTTTCCATATAGTTGTGCCGGCGGGCGTTATGGGGGTTGTCGTGGAACCCGTGACGTACATATATTCTTGCGCTACGGATGTGCCTTTCGGAACGACCAATAAATTGTAGTTTACGGTCGGATTTTCGATGTTATGCTCGCCGTATACCGGGTTCGTATTGAGAATGTTCCACGGTTGAAGCAGCGGGTCTGCGTCGTGGTCGCAAATGCCGTTGTCCTCGGTTGCCGTGTCGTGGGCATAAAAGTCGGCAATATACGCCTCTCCGCCCGGCTTATACACAAGATATAGCGTTGTATCCTGCGTTATCGGCGTGTTGAAGTCCCAATTGACATAACCTTGCTCGTCAATACGGTTTACAGAGTATCCTGTGACCAAAAATCCGCCGGGAAGATTGTTGTAGCCGGGCATCGGGATTAAGTCGCCCGCATTAAGGGTGAAACGGCTCAAAATATAGTTATCGACATAGGTGTAGCCGGGTACATCGTAACGGGTGTCAGGGCCGCCGTTAAGAACGGGGTAGTCGCGGATAATCGTAACGGTAACTTCGTCGGGATTTGGGATTTCTTCCCATTGTGCATAGAAAATAGGCGAAATAGGCAAAATCCCGTTCCCGTTCCCGTACACGGGGATCTTACCGCTGTAGGACGAGGTGTCGTTGATTGCTCCGGGATTGAAACCGGCAGGCTCTATCAAGCCGTAGGGGATTGTCATTTGATATATGTCGGCTCCCGTTATTAAAACCGGTGTGCCCGTATGGGCTCCGAAAGCCCAGCCCGTAAAGTTATAGCCGGGGCGGGTCGGGATGCAAATGCCGTCGGTTGCAATAGTTGCGTCCTCGGAAATGTCGAGTTGCCACGGACCTTGCACTATTGTAAAACTCGTTGAGCCTGGCTGCGTCGGCGGTAAAATTGTCGCATAGCTCGTCGCGGTAACTTGCTTTGTTTCAAACTCATGGGCTTCCGAATGGTTAACATTGATAACCGTATTTGCGTGAGTGTGGGCTAAGCCCGTGCCGTCACCGCCGTTAAAATCAAAGAAAACGGTGAACTCTTGGGTCTGAAAACGCGGCGTATTCGGCTTATCATCTTGTGCAATGCTATCGGCTATGAGTTTTAAGTCGTATTGCGCTTCGGTCAGCCATTTTGCAACAACCTTGACGTCGGTGGTCAGCTTGCCGTCCGCCGCAATTTCCCAACCGTCAAAAACATAGCCCGCTTTTGTCGGCTCGGTCGCCGGCAACGTCAAATCGTCACCGTATTTTACCTTTAACGCGGGGAACTCGCCAGTTCCGCCGTCAAGGTCGTAAGTAACGGTAAACTGAGTGTCCTCAATTTTTCCCGTTGTCCCTTCGCCGCAAGCGGCGAGTAATCCCATTGACATTGCCATAATGCAAACCAGGATTACAGATAGTAAAAGTTTCTTTTTCATTGATAATACCTCCATGATTTTAAGTTTTAACTTACACTGTACTATACAGAAAGCTATTTATGAAAAACGGGGTAGTCAAAAAAGTTTTTTGCCTACCCCGTTGTTAAGAGAATTTATTGTGTTACTTCCACATAGAAACTGATATTGTTCGTTGTAGTTGCCGCACCGTCATCGTATGTAACGCTGACTACATAAAGTTGATGTGTAAATGCAAATGTTGAATTGTTAATTGCGGTATTTAATCCCGCATAATCACCTGAATACAATATGACATTCGTGTTTGCAAACGCGGCTATTTTATAGGTCACGCCAGGTGTATTTTGGTCAACGCCGGAGCCTTGTAACTGGTTCATAATTTGTGTCGCTTCCAAGGTCAATTTATCTGCAGTAATAATTGAGTTAATTGGCTCTCCGCCCCCAATGGCTGTTCCGAATTGATAATACGGCGCGTTAGCGTTAAGAGGCATTGCAGTCAAATCTGCAAACGGAGGGTAAGGGGTATTTGCCGTAACAACCAGCCAAAACTTATGTGAGATGTCCAAATTTACAACATGATATCCGCTGCTAAAAGTTTGAACAAGGGTTGCATCATGTTCAAATGCCGATTCCGTTGTTGGTGTGTAACTTGTCGCAGTTAAATAAAGTTTTACCGTATATGCGGAATCGTTAATCCCGATGATTGTTTGTCCATAGTAGTAATGAAAATCAAGTGTATACAATGTTGCCGCACTTCTTGGACGCGCCGGAATAACGTAATTTACGTCATAAGCGTTAATCGGATTCCAAAACGCACCCGGCAAAAGGTCTCCGCTAATCAAATCGTTTACCCATTGTGATTGATTGAACGGATAATTGGGATACTGCAACATGAAAAGGTCGAAAGCACTTAAACCATTCGTGCCATTCGTGCCGGGCTGTCCATCTTCACCATTTGTGCCATTTGTGCCATTCGTGCCATTTGTGCCATTCGTGCCATTTGTAACAACGAAATATGTTATTGTTTCGTCACTGTATTCAATTGCAAATAATGTAGCGTTTTCGCTTAATCCGCCCTCGTATTCATCAATCTCTTCTTGCTCGGCAGGACGAACATTAACAATGCTTACGCCGTTTGTGCCATTCGTGCCGGGCTGTCCATCTTCACCATTCGTGCCATTCGTGCCATTCGTGCCATTCGTGCCGTCTTCGACAACGAAATATGTCGTGGCACCGTTGCTGTATTCAATTACAAATAATGTAGCGTTTTCGCTTAATCCGCCTTCGTATTCATCAATCTCTTCTTGCTCGGCAGGACGAACATTAACAATGCTTACGCCGTTTGTGCCATTCGTGCCGGGCTGTCCATCTTCACCATTCGTGCCATTCGTGCCGGGTTGTCCCGGTCCGCCTTGCGGGCCTTGCGGGCCTTGCGGGCCTTGCGGACCTTGTGGACCGCCAGCCAAACTTGTTAACCAATCGGCTTCGTTTCCTTCAAAACCGTTCTCTACGGCAATTTCATATGCACTTTTGCCGTTCGTGCCATTGGCACCGTTGTCACCTTTTGCTCCGTCTGTTCCGCAGGCGGCGAGTAATCCCATTGACATTGCCATAATGCAAACCAGGATTACAGATAGTAAAAGTTTCTTTTTCATTGATAATACCTCCGTGAGTTTAAGTTTTAACTTGCACTGTACTATACAGAAAGCTATTTATGGAAAACGGGGTAGTCAAAAAAGTTTTTTGCCTACCCCGTTGTTAAAAGAATTTAATGATTATCAATCGACATTATTCTGCTCCGCAAAATACGACAATAATAATATCGCAATTCCAGCCGCTTGTATCAAATGTCGTGGTAAGACCGTCCTCGCTTACCATGTCGCCAGATAATCCTGCCATCAAATCAAGAAAAATCCAACCGTCCTCATCTGTCGGATCGCCGCCCCATAAAGCGGAATCCTCTTTGATAACGCAAGTAGTATTGTAGGGGGTTAGTAAGTTACCGGTAGTGACAAATTCAACCGTCGGGTCGTAGCTTGCGGGTATAATCCAAACGCCTTTGGGCTGCGTTCCGAAATTGCCCTTTCGGGTGATTTTGACAGTAAGCCAGCCATCCTCTCTTACGCTCGCGGCGGGAATCATCGTTCCGGCGGCATTCATATTCTTGTCCGTGTCATAGGCGGTTGAAATCTTTACATCGGCAAAATTAGGCGAGTAATTTTTCACGGTAATTGCTTGCGTGCGGGGTCTTAGTTTGTAGGTGAGTATGCGCACCTCGGTTTTGTCGGCATGAACAAATGTGCCGCCGTTTTCCAATTCATAGCTCCCTAATTCGGCTTTTATTGCGTTCAGCAAGGTTTGCACGCTTTCCGTCGTCGCCCTAACCTCTGCGCCGTCGTCAAACTTCAAGCTCTTGCCACCTGCGACATAGCCTCCGGAAGTTCCGCTATATTCGCTATAACTGTAATATCCGGCTTCGTCCGCATCTAAGCTTTCGACCTCAATTTTGATTTTTACGGTCGCCTGGCTGTTGCCACTGTTGCCGCCGTCGCCGCCCGTACCGCCGCCGAAAAGACCGCAAGCGGTAAGACCCGCCGTCATAACGACTGCGAGAAGGCAGACTGTGAGTAGTCCGAATACCCTTGAATACTTGTTTTTCATTGTCATGTTCTCCTTTTATTGTTTTTATTTTTGTTGTTTTTTGTTTCTTTCCTCACTTTGTGGGCTTCCAGACGGCATAAAGCGTCATATCCCCGCTAAGCGTATGGTGTTCTGTATTAGTGCCCTCAAACGAGGTATAGGAAATATCCGCGGATTTGCTCCACCCTAAAAAGTCATAACCCTCCCGAACAGGATTATCCTTAGGATATTCGGGGCGTTCGCCCAACGGTTGGTTTACGGATCTATAATAAACAACGGTCCTGCCGTCGTCGGTTATGTGCGAAACAAACGACACGTTTGCCGTTTGTCTGCCGCCGCCGTCGGGATCGCCTGGTCCCGGTGCGGTTATTCCGTTTTCCGTTTCCGTAGTGACAGGTATATCTAACTTATTAAATTCCCGCCGCACCGCGTTTTCAATCCGTGCCGATAGCGCGGAGGTGTTAGTATCCGCCTTTTTCCCGTCTACCGAAATTGTAACGGCGTTGTCCTTTTCCGCGCTTATAAAGCCTTTTTCCGCACATAAATCAAGATAGCTTACGATATAGTCATCTATCTTGTTGCCCCTGAGGACGTTCGGGTTAAGACCTTTACCGTCGTCGTTATTTCCCACGGCTTTTATTACAATGTCCTTTGCGTTGACATATAATGTAACCGATGGGTTAATGTCCATTTGCACGGTATAGCTTGCGGCAAAATTATCCGCGTAAAACAGCCCGCCGAAAATCCCCGTGGCGGCCAGCGTCAGCACCAAAACAAACGCCGTCGCCAGCCGCATGAACACAGAACGCGCGGGGCGTTGAGCCTTGTCTATCTCCAATTTCTCGCCGACGACATATCCGCGGTTTTTGAGGTTGACAAAACGTCCCTCGCTATCGAGGGCTACCGCCTTGTTTTTATTCACCTCAAAAATAATACCTTGCATATCCTTTGCCTCTCGGGTTTAGATAGCCCCGTTGAAGAATACAAGCCGAGGCTCGTATTCTTCGGGGTAGTGCGTTTTAATTTCAAAATCTGTTACGGCAACACGCCGTATTTGCGCAGGGCCAACCATTCCTGTAAATACGGATAGTCGTCCGTGCAGATAAGCGTTACCGTCAATATGTACTGCCGGTGCCGCTCAAGCGTTTTGCGCTCTACACCCGTCAGTTCGCACAACTCTTTGAGCGGCAAGGTGCTTTTCCGCCGGAAGGCTTGCAGTAAGCCGTCGTTGTGTATCAGGCTTTTCACGGCGGCAAAGCAGGCTAACTTTGTTTTTTCTGCTTTTGGAGAGTAATCCTTGAGCTTGAAAAAATCTACACCATAGGCGAAACTTTCCGTCTTTATCGCCTCTATTTCCCATTTAAGAGGGTTATCCCACGGCGTTCTGCCGTCGGGAACATCAAACAGCGTTTCGTTGCCGTCGTTATCAGTTGTCGTAAGTGTGGAAAAATTGACTTCTCTGCCCTTTTTTACATTCTGTGCGGCGATTTCATTAAGCAGCCGCCTTTTTATGACGACAGCGGCAAAGCAAATAAATGTACCCTTGTCCGGCGTAAACGCTTTGACGGCAAGCCAAAAAGCCTCGGTAGCAATGCTGACGAGGCTGTCAAAATCATATTTGTTTGCGTTTATGATATATGTGCGGACGAGTGATTTTATAAAAGGCAGATAATCAGATATAAGAGAATTCAGCGCGTCGTTATCGGTTTTAGCCTCGGCGACACGCAGAGAAAGCCGTGAGGCTCCCCCCCCCCCCGGAGGGGCAGACTTTCTATTCCGTTGTCGCTATTGCCGTTCGTCATTCGAGCAAAATATCTCCCACTTCTCTTAACCATTATCGGTCAAGAAGTTACAATACACCATATTGCCATACAATTATAGTCTATTTAACGCAAAAACACAAGTGATTTCGACACGCTACAACAATTTTCTCCCTTTTGCACAAGCATAAAACGGTATCAACGGTCGATTTTTAGGCATATTGCACAAAGCAAAGACCCTATAACGCAAAAATCACTGTTACGGCGGATTACTCTCGCCGTGGCGGTGTTCGTATTTTGTCTTATTACCCAGTAGCTATAAACTTTCCCTCCCATATAATTCTATCACAACCGCTCTATCTCGCACAAGCCGCATTTTAGTGTGAACTCCAACTCGTAGTTACTCAAAAATTTTCAAAATGCTCGGAATATGACCTCTCCGGCATGCGAAATACGGCATCAAACCGCCATAGCCAAGCAAAGAAGTTCCTAAATGCCAATTCCGCTTTAACGCAAAACGGCAGGCAAACGCCCGCCACCTTGAAATACTGCCGATAGTGTCAAGATCGTTGCTCGTTAAACTTATCTCACCGCCGCATAGCCCTGAAACCTATATGCGAGCTTGTCCGTGTGCGTGTACGACAGCCGCCCTTCCTTTATCAGCCGACCCAGCACATAGTGTATGTGGGTTTTCGGTAATCCGAAATACTCCGCAACCTCCGCCTTCGTTTTAGGCGTTTCGCAGAGGGCTAATACAGCGTTGTCCGTTAAGATGGGCGCGGCGCATTCGGAAACCATATATTTCTGATTTTTGCTTGTCGGCTCGGCGGGTATCAAATACTTTAGCTTGCCGTTGTCCGCAAGCTGATTGAGCATTCTCTTAACCGTCCAGATTTTCGCGCCGAAATGCTCGCAGATTTCCTTCTTGCCTCTCGGCACGGCGCAATATTCAAGTAAGGCTTCGTTCGTCAATACCGTGTTATCTTTATCGACAGTATAGTATTTCAAATGCGTACCGCAGGTATCCGCATTATAATAACTTTTCAACTGTCCGCTCTCGACAAGCGGCGAGATAAACTGCTTTATGCCGTCGCATTTTCTGCTTATTCCAAAATGCCCGCCTATCTCGTGCAGGTATTTTGGAGTACGGCAGAACGCAAGCACCTGCTCGTTAATAGTTGCGGCATCGGTCGTAGCAGCTAAATATCTTTGCCACCCTTTCCCAACTGTCTCCCGCGATTTTACCTCTATGAGCTTTCTTTCGGATAGTAGCGGCATGAGCAATTTGTTTAGTTGTGCAAAATATACGCCGAAGTGCGCTAACATTTCCGCCTTGCTGCGCGGTATATTACAGTATTCGAGAACGCTGTTTGCCGAGAATGTCGCCACATCTACTTCCGCCGCAACATAGCGTTGACGGGAACTGTGCTGCAAAGTCGGCAAGGTCTTTTTCAGTTCCCCTCTTTCAATTAGCGGCTTCAAATAATGCTCATAAACGAAGTACGCTGTTTTTAATCCAAGCAGCTCGGCAATCTCTCCGCTCGACCTCGGCGTTTGGCAAAATTGCAATATCGCCTCCGCCTTAGTTTCCCCCGAAGGCTTATGCGCTATATCCAGCGCAGTTTCGCGCCGTTTTATCGTTATTGTGCGTGTTGTATGTTGGAAAAAAGGTTTGTACTTTCTTGTGCTTGAGCTTCGTCCTTAACCATTCCGTCGGTTCTCCTTTTCGCCGCCCTCTCGTGTCCGCACCGCCTACGGGGCTTACGCATGAAAATGCGTAAGCCCTGAGTTAGGGGAAAAACCTATGTAAGTATGCTACGGTTTTTCCCCTCTGTCCGGCTTACAGCCGTCCATTCACCCTTTTTCTACGCTTTTTACTCACCGTAAAAAGCTGTTAGTTGGCTTTATCCGAGGGAAACCCGCGGATAAAGAGAGTAAAATTTTGATGCGCAAACCCTGCACCGTCTATGGGGCGCGTCCGTCCCCGTTAGATTTTATATATTCCGAAATCCCGCGCCGGGATCGCAATTTCTCCGTCGACCTTTTTGCCCGTCCGTAAATCCGTCAAAGGGCGGCCGGTTTCCAATTCGAACTCCCGCTCCGACGCGTTCAAGGCGATCATCACCGCGGCGCCGTCCGAAACCGAATGCGAAAGACGCCGTTCGAAGATGAACACGCCGCCGCCCTCATGAAGCAACCGGAATTCCCCGCCCGCAAAGGCTCGGTTTTCCGCGCGCAAACGCCCCAAAAATTTGTAATGCTCCATGAGACCCGCATTTTCCAAACCCCACGGATAACAGCCCCGGCAAAAAGGGTCTTTGCCGCCCGACAAGCCCGCCTCGTCGCCGTAAAAGACGCAGGGAAAGCCCGGCAGGGTATATTGCAATACGGCGGCCAGCCGCATTTTGGAGACGTCCCCCTCGAACACCGTCAGCGCGCGCGGCGTGTCGTGCGTGCTTAAACTGTTCATCAGGTTTGCGACCGCGCCGGCGGGATAGCAATCCAAAATCTCCCGCACGGCGGCGGACAGGCTCGCGGAATTGCCGTCCCGCGCGAACTCGATGATCGCCGTCCGAAACGGATAGTTCATCACCGCGTCCAACTGCTTGCCCAAAAAGTATTTGCGCCGCGCCCCGTAAGCGAATTTCAGCGCGGCGTTCTCCCACACCTCGCCGACGATCAGCGCGTCGGGATCGACCGCTTTCACCCTTACCCGCAACGCCTCCAAAAAGGAATCGGACAATTCGTCGGCCACGTCCAACCGCCAACCGCCCGCGCCGCTTTGCAGCCAATACGCCGCCACGCCGTCCGCGCCGTTGATAAATTCGCTGAACGCGGGCGAGTCCTTTTTGACGGCGGGCAGGGTCTTAAAGTCCCACCACGATTCATAGGTATCGGGATAGCTCTTGAACGTAAACCACGGGAAATAGGGCGAGTCCGGCGACCGGTACGCGCCCGCGCCGCCGTACCGCCCGTTTTTATTGAAATAGCGGCTGTCGCTGCCCGTATGGTTGAATACGCCGTCCAAAACGATTTTGATTCCCTTGCGCCGCGCCGCCGCGCACAACCGCCGAAAAGCGGCCGAGTCCCCGAACAAGGGGTCGATTCGGAAATAGTCCCCCGTATCGTATTTATGGTTGCTGGCCGCCTCGAAGATCGGATTCAAGTAAATCGAGGTCACGCTCATGTCCTTTAAAAAGTCCAGTTTTTCGGTTATTCCGTCCAGGTTACCGCCGAAGAAATCGTCGTTGCGCACCTCTCCGGCCGCGTCGGGCAGGAATTTCGGCGTTCCGCCCCAATCGTCGCGGTAAGAGCAATCGGCTTTCGTTCGGATCGGGCCGCCCGAACCGACGGCGAACCGGTCGCAAAAGATCTGGTACATGACGCCGCCCGCCCAGCCCTCGGGGGGCCGCGCCGGTTCGGATACGAGCTGCACAAAATCCCCGCCTCCGCCCCCGCCCGCAAGCGCGCCCGCGCCGATATCCCACTCCCACCGGCCTTTGGCGAAAAAACGGTAAAAATACAAGCCCGACGTCGTGATCCCGATCTCCGATTGAAACTCGTCCGCGCCGTTCCGTATGCCCGTCCACCGCATGGGATACCACATGCGCTCCTCGCCGTCCTTTTGCAGCAGGACGAAAACCTCGCGGGCGGCAAAATTTCGCGGCAATCCGATTTTCAGGCGCAGCGGCCGTCCCAAGGTCAACGCGCCCGCCGGCGATTTATATGAGGGATTGAGAGGATCAAAAAATATCATAATTAAAAACTGAAAACTGAAAACTATTGACCTGTCGAAGAAATTGCTTTTATTATGCTATAAGTTTCTTCCCCGCCGACAAACCTTCTTTTACGGGTATTCGACCGAAATTTTCAGTTTTCAGTTTTCAGTTTTCACTTGTTTAAGCTTTCACTTTTCACTTAATTTGTATCGGCTTCAAGCCCCATACCTTGTTCGCGTATTCCCCGATACTTCTGTCGGCGGCGAAGCGGCCCGCCTCGGAAATATTGATCAGGGCTTTCTTGTTCCACGCCGCCGCGTCCCCGTATAGCGCGTCGAGCGCGGCGTGCGCGGCCATATAGGAATCGAAATCGGCAAGGCACATATAAGGATCGGAAAAAATCTTGTTTGCGACGAGGTAATTGGCGATATCGGCGAAGCTCTCGCCCGAAAAACCGATTTTCAGCGCGTCGATCACACGGCGGATCCGCCCGTCGCCCGTATAGTGCGCGGTGGCGAAGTACCCCTTCCGCCATTGCTCCTCCACCTCGCCCGCCGTCAAGCCGAAGATGAAAATATTGTCCCTGCCGACGGCCTCGCACATTTCGACGTTCGCGCCGTCCAACGTGCCCAAGGTCAGCGCGCCGTTCAGCATGAACTTCATGTTGGACGTGCCGCTCGCCTCCTTGCCCGCGAGGGAAATCTGCTGGCTGACCTCGCTGGCGGGGATCAGGCGCTCGGCGCGGGTGACGTTGTAATTTTCCAAAAACACCACGTCTAATTTTTCCTTGATTTTGCGGCTCTGCCCGATCTGCGCGCTCAAAGCGTTGACGAGAGCGATGATCCGTTTCGCGTGCGAATAGCTCGCGGCGGCCTTCGCGCCGAAGATAAACGCCTGCGGCCGCACGTCGGCGTCGGGCTTATCCCGCAGATCGAGGTATAAGGATATGATCTTCAACACGTTTAAAAGCTGCCGTTTATACTCGTGCAGGCGCTTGATCTGCGTGTCAAAGCGCGCGTCGGGATTCAGGGTAAAGCCCTGCTCGTGTTTGACAAAATCGGCAAAATCGATTTTATTGCGGGCCTTGATCCCGGCAAGCTCCTTTAAAACGTTTTTATCGTTTTGAAATTTTGCCAGCTTTTTCAGTTCCGAAGCGTCGCGCCGAAAGCCGTCGCCGATCAAATCCGTGATCAGCCCGTTGAGGCGCGGGTTGGCTTGGCACAGCCACCGTCGGTGGGCGATGCCGTTGGTGACGTTCAGGAATTTATCGGGCGTCATCTCGTAGAAATCGCGGAAAACGCTGTTTTTAATAATATCGGAGTGCAGCGCGGACACGCCGTTGACGCGGCGGCTGCCGATCACCGACAGGTTGGCCATGCGCACCTGCCCCTGACCGAAAATCGACATGCGCTCCTGCCGCGCCAAATCGTTCGGAAACCGTTCCCATTCCTCGCGCAAAAAGCGGTTGTTGATCTCGCGCAGGATCATATGAACACGGGGCAAGCGCGTCTTGATCAGCTCCTCGCTCCACTTCTCTAACGCCTCCGCCATGACGGTATGGTTGGTGTAGTTCAAAATGCGCGTCGTGAAATCCCACGCCTTTTCCCACGAAAACCCGTGTTCGTCCAACAGCAGGCGCATCAGCTCCGGCACGGCTAACGCGGGGTGCGTGTCGTTGATATGGATCGCCGTTTTATCGGGCAGGCTCTCGATCGAGCCGAAATACAACACGTGTTCCTTTAAGATATTCTGTAACGAGGCCGAAACCAATACGTATTGCTGACTCAAACGCAGGGTTCTGCCCACGTCGTGATCGTCGGAGGGATACAGCACCTTGGTCAAAAGTTGGGCCTCGGTGTCCCGCAGCAATGCGGCGGCGTAATCGCCGTGGGTAAACCGCATCATATCGAAAGCGTTCGAAGCCGCGCGCACGCCCCACAGGCGCAGCACGCTCACCGCGTCGCCGCCCTCGCCCGACAGCATCAGGTCATACGGGAACGCTTCCAACTCGGTGCCGCCGGTATATTCAAATTGCAGCCGGCCGTCTTCGGTTCGCGTTTCCGCGACCTCGCCGCCCAAATGCACCTTGAACGTGCGGTCGTTGCGCGGCGCCATCCATGCCTCGCCGGTGTCCATCCATTCGTCGGGCAGCTCGACCTGACGGCCGTCCACAATCCTTTGCTTGAACAGCCCGTACTCGTACCGCAGGGTAAAGCCCATCGCGGGATAGTTCAGCGCGGCCAGCGAATCCATAAAGCACGCCGCCAACCGCCCCAAGCCCCCGTTGCCCAATCCCGGATCGGCCTCCGTTTCGTACAGCGCGGACAGGTCGAACCCGTCGGCGGCGAGAGCCTTTTGAAACACGTCCTCCAAACCTAAATTGGATAAATTGTTCCGCAGGTTCCGTCCGATTAAAAATTCCATGCACAGATAATAAACGCGCTTGCCGCCCGCTTTGCGCAAAACGGCGTTGAATTTGGCTTTCCGCTCCATCAGGATATCGCGCACGGACATCGCCACCGCTTTATAGACCTGCTCCGTCTCGGCGTTCTTCACGCTCGCACCGTAATAGCGCGACAGCTTTCCGGCAATCGTATCCCGCACCTGTTTGACTGTCATTTCCATGATGAGAGGTATTATACCATATTTTTTGAATTTTGGCAATATGAGCTCTGCGCTGTTTGATGGGGGACTTCTCGGAATATCTACGGGGGAAACTTTTTCCCAAAAAAATTTCCCCCGTACCCCTTTCCAAAAACTTTACTATTGATCAAAAATATCCTCATGAGTATTCGTTTTGTGTGTCATTCTGAACGTAGTGAAGAATCTCAACCGCGCGCCCCGCCGTCTTTGTATGTCATGCAGAGGGACGCCGTAGGGGCCGGCAGCGTGCGCCGGCCCGCGCCGTCTTTGTATGTCATTGCGAGCGGAGGCCGTTGCCGACGCGTAACAATCCCAACCTTTAAAAAATTCCCCTCTTTGTTAATCACGGATTTATTTCAACACTTTATAAAAGTTGTTCTATTTCAATTTCTTCGCTTCTGAACAGATCACAATCCAAAAATTCAAACGGCGTAATTCCCAATCCTCTCGCCGTTTGATAGATAAGCCTCAACGTCGGACTCTTTGAAGGCACGATGACTACCGTCACTTATGCGAAACACCGAAATAAAGAGATGATTATTCTGAATCCTTAACGTCTATTTTAAAATCTAAAATAGGTAAAAGTTTTTTGAAAGGGGCGCGGGGGAAACTTTTTGGTAAAAAAGTTCCTCCCGCAAATTAAACTCGTTATCCTCTCCTCACCTCACCAAATTCTGATAAAATTCCGCGTATGCCTTGGCCGAATTGCTCCACGAGAAATCCTGACGGGCGACGCGCCGCACGAGCCCGTCCCAAATCCCGCGGTAATCCTTATACAAGCCCAACGCGCGATCCAAGGCGTTCAAAAGCTCCGCCGTGCCGTACCCCGCGAACGTGTATCCGTTGCCCGACGTTCCGTCGAAGCAATCCTTGATACTGTCGCCGAGGCCGCCCGTTTCGCGCACGACGGGCACGGCGGCGTATCGCGAAGCGATCATTTGCGCAAGGCCGCAAGGCTCGGATTTGGACGGCATCAAAAAGATATCGGCCGCCGCGTAAATCTTGCGCGACAAATCCTTGTTGAAAGCGATCATCGCCTTGAAGCGTTTTTCATAGTTGCGCTCGACGTATTGAAAATAGGTCTCGTAATCGGCGTCTCCCTTGCCCAAAAGCACGACCTGCACGTCGCGCTCTAAAATCTTTTGAATCGAAGCCTTGACGAGGTCGATCCCCTTGTGCGCGACGAGGCGGGAAATCAGCGCGATCACGGGCACGTCGGCGTCCGCCTTTAAATCGAGCAGCTTTTGCAGCTCGAGCTTGTTCTTGACCTTGCCGGACGGGTCGTCCGCCGAGAATTTGGCGAACAGCGCGGGGTCGCGGGCGGGATCGTAGGAATCGTAATCGATCCCGTTCAAAATGCCCGTCAGCTTGCCGGAATTCCATTTAAAGATTTCGGACAGGCCGTGCGCGTGTTCGGGGCCGGTCAATTCCTTCGCATAGGTCGGGCTGACGGTGGTCAACGCATCGCTGTAATCGGCGGCGGATTTCAACAGATTGATACAGCCGTCGAATTCCAAACTGTGCAGCTCCTGCCGCGAGATGCCGAACAGGTCCTCGACGGCGGCCTTGTCGAACTTGCCCTGATACTCGACGTTGTGGACGGTGAACACGGTTTTAATATTGCGGTAGCCTTCGCGGCGGTGCATATAGAACAGCTTATAATAGACAGGCGCCAGCGCGGTCTGCCAATCGTTGGCGTGCAGGATATCGGGAATAAAGCCGATCTTGTACAGCGTCTCGCACACCGCCAGCGAAAAGAACGCGAATCGCTCGCCGTCGTCGTAAAAGCCGTACAGGCCCTTGCGTTTAAAATAGTATTCGTTATCGATGAAGTAATATTTGACGCCCTCGAAATCGTATTCGAAGATGCCGCAATACAGCTTCCGCCACGACAGGCGCACCTCGATATCGCCAAGGAATTTAAACCGCGCGGAGAGCTCCGGCGGAATGTTTTCCTTGTAATAGGGCAACATGACGCGCGCATCGAACCTGCCCAATGCGTTCAACGCTTTGGGCAGCGATCCCGCCACCTCGGCCAAACCGCCCGTTCCGGCGAAGGGTTGGGCCTCGGATACGGCGTACAGGATTTTGACCTTGCGTTCCTTGTCTGGCTTGGGCGCGGCCTTTTTGGTTTTCAGGCCGGGCGCTTTGGGGACGCGGGGTTTGCGCTCCTTGGTTGTCGTGCGTTCTCTTTTTATTCCGATTTTAGCCATAGTGACGGACCTCCTTGATTCTATCGCTTGATCTTTGTTTTTTATCCTTATGACTTGCAACGCGGCCCTTTGAAAGCAAAGTCGCGGCGCAGGCGGGCAACTGGCGGTTGTGTCGGCGAGGGCGCGTAGACCCTCCTACGTAACCGAGCCGACCGACCGCACGTAGCCCGCATCCGCCGATGAATTTGCTTTCAAAGTCAAAGAATTGCGTTTTTAGAGATATAATACGGCAAGCTCTCACAGCCCGCCAGCACCCGCTTCTCTTTGATAAAGACATTTTTATCCCCGATCACGAAGCTTAAATCCGCGCCGCGCGACACGACCGCGTCCTGCATCAGAATGCTGTTCCTGACGCGCGCGCCCGCGCCGATCTTGACGCCGCGGAAGACGACGCTGTTTTCGACCTCGCCCTCGATGACGCAGCCGTCCGCGATCAGGCTGTTTCCCGCGCGGCCCTGTTCCGAAAACCGCGACGGCGCGGAATCGCGCACCTTGGTATAGATCGGAAAGCCCTTGCGCGCGAACAGCATATCGCGCTTTTCCTTGACCAGCAAATCCAGGTTGGCGCGGTAATAAGATTCCAAGCTCTCGATCTGCGCGTAATAGCCCGTGTAATCGTAGGCGTATATCTTATAGTTTTTGGCGTTGTTTTGCAGAATATCCGCCGAAAAGCTTTTGTACCCGAACACCGACGCTTCCTCTAACAGCCGGATCAAAAACGTGCGCGACAGAAACATCATATTGAGATACAGGTTGCGCATTCCTTTGAGCTTGGGCGAAATGTCCACGCGCTGTACCCGCGACGAGCCGTCGATCTCGAAGGTCATACGGTTGGCCGCGCTTTCGGTAAAGAGCTCGGCGCGCGCCGAAACGACCGTGATATCCGCGTTGCGCGCGATATGCCGCGCCGCCACCTCGGCGAAATCCGGCACGCAGATCGTGCCGCAGTCGCTCATCAATATGTATTCCTCGGTGCAGTGCTTCAAAAAGCTCGTCGCGCCCTTCAAGGCCTCCAAACGCGTGTTATACAGGCGGCTGTTTTCCTCCGCACCATAGGGCGGCAAAAAAATGACGCCGCCGTTTTTGCGCGACAAATCCCAATGCTTGCCGCTGCCGATATGATCCATCAGCGATTGGTATTTGTTTTTGGTGATGATCCCGACCTTGGTGACGCCGCTGTTGACCATATTGGACAGCACGAAATCCACCAGCCGGTACCGGCCGCCGAACGGCACCGACCCCTGCGAACGGTGGTGCGTCAGCTCCGAGGCGATCGCCCCGTCCTGTATGTCCGAGAATATAATACCCGCTATCTTCATTTCTACTCCCCGCCGTTATCTCTACGGTGTGATGCGGTTTGCGTGCGTCCGATCGGCGGGGTCATGTAGGTCTTACTACACTCCCCCGCCGACGCGTCCGCCTGCTACCCGCCTGACACCGCATCTATGACGGCTTTGCATTATTCCTGTCAATCTTTAATTTGTTTATTTCGTAGTGTGCGTTATTCCTGTCAATCCTTATTCGTTTATTGCGCAGTGTATGATTCAAGCGGTATAAACGACGGTTTCGACAATGTCATTGCGAGCCGAATGAAATGAGGCGTGGCAATCTCAATGTTTTACCGTTATCTCATACGTTGCCGTTTATGAACTGAAAACTGAAAGGCCTGAAAACTTCGGTCGAATACCCGTAAAAGTAAGGTTTGTCGGCGGATAAGGAACTTATAGCATAATAAAAGCAATTTCTTCGACAGGTCAATAATTTTCAGTTTTCAGTTTTCACTTATTCAATTCTTTCCTCTTTCATTCTTACCTTTCAACTCCGAATCTCTCCGCTCTTGACAATCTCCCCGTCCGCGATCGTCAAATCCCGTCCGACCAGGGCGATTTTGTTCTTGTCGCCGTCCGCGTCCCCGACGCGCGCGCCCGCGCCGACCGTTGTGCCGCCGTCCACGATCCCGAAGTTCACCTGCGCGCCCTCCTTGACGACGGCGTTTTCCATGATGACGCTGTGTTTAACGACCGCGCCCTTGCCGACGTATACGCCGCTGCCGAGGACCGAATCGGACACCTCGCCGTAAATCTCGCAGCCCTCCGTGATCAGCGAGTTTTTCACCGTTCCGCCGGGACCGATGTATTGAGGCGGCAGGGCGGGATTGCGCGAATAGACCTTGCCGCCGCCGCCCACGTCAAACACCGGCGCGTCGCCCAGCAAATCCATGTTGGCTTCCCACAGGCTTGTGACCGTGCCGACATCCTTCCAATAACCCGAAAAGCCGTAGGCGTACATTTTCTTGCCCTCGGCCAGCATTTTGGGAATGACGTTTTTGCCGAAATCCTTCGCGGAAGCGGGATCGGCCTCGTCCTCGACCAAAGCCTTTTCCAGCGCGGAAGCCCGAAATATATAGATGCCCATCGAGGCGTTGTTGCTTTTAGGCTCTTTGGGCTTTTCCTCGAAATCGGTGATCCGCCCCGTTTTATCGAAGCTCATGATCCCAAAGCGCGGAGCCTCCGCGATCGGCACGCCGATGACGGCGATCGTGCAGTCCGCGCCCTTTTCGCAGTGGTATTCCAACATTTTGGAATAATCCATCTTATAGATATGATCGCCGCTCAAAATCAAAACATGTTCGGGATCGAAGCATTTGATGAAATTCCGATTTTGAAAGATCGCGTTGGCGGTGCCCTTGTACCACTCGCCGCCCTCCTTGGCAAGGTACGGCGGCAGGACGCGCACGCCGCCGTTGTTGCGGTCCAAATCCCACGGCTCGCCGTTGCCGATATACTCGTTAAGGCGCATCGGCTGATACTGCGTCAACACGCCCACGGCCTCGATCGCGGAATTCGTGCAGTTGGACAGCGTAAAATCGATGATCCGATACTTGCCGCCGAACGAAACGGCGGGTTTAGCGACCTGATTGGTCAGGGCGTAGAGCCGGCTGCCCTGACCGCCCGCAAGCAACATCGCGATACACTTGTAGTTCTTCACAACCTTTCCTCCCGGAATTATTAAGCAAAAACGGAAATCTGAAAACTGAAAATTAAGGATCTGTCGAAGAAGCAACCTTTATTATGCTATAAGCTCCTTACCCGCCGACAAACCTTCTTTTACGGGTATTCGACCGAAATTTTCAGTTTTCAATTTTCAATTTTCATCTTTCTTGCGCCGCGCCGCCGCCGTCTTTTTCGTCGTTTTCGACGCAAGTACGACCGGCCCCGTCCTTTCAAAGAACACGCACGACAGCGGCGGAATCGTCACAGCTATACTGTATTCCTGCCCGTGCATCGGTTTTTTGACGGCCTTCAAGGGCACTGAATTGCCCGCGCCGCCGCCGCCGAATTCGGGACGGTCGGAATTAAAGACCTCGCGGTACGTCCCTTTCCCGACGCCGAACGCGTACCCTTCGCGCAAAACGGGCGCGAAGTTGACGGCCGCGATCAATTCGTTCTTATGCTTGTCTATGCGCTTAAAAACGATAATATTCTGCAAACTATCGTCGGAGACGATCCATTGAAAGCCCTCCCAACCGCTGTCGGCCTCCCACAGCTGCGGCCGTTCCAAATAAAAAGCGTTCAAAGCCGCCGTGTACGTTTTAAATTTAGCGTGGCTGTCGTACCCCAAAAGCTGCCAATCGAGGGCCTTTTCAAAATCCCATTCCGAGAACTGCCCGAACTCGCCGCCCATAAAGGTCAGCTTTTTGCCGGGGTGCGCGATCATATAACCCGTAAACGCGCGGTCGGAGGCAAATTTCTGCTCGTAATTGCCGTACATTTTATCCATGAGCGACCGTTTCCCGTGCACGACCTCGTCGTGAGAAACCGGCAAAATGAAATTCTCGCTGAACGCGTAGACGAACGAAAACGTGACGTTGTTGTGGATATCCTTGCGGAAATACGGGTCCGCGCTCATATAGCGCAGCATGTCGTTCATCCAGCCCATGTTCCATTTGTAATTAAAGCCCAAGCCCCCGTCGGACACGGGCTTTGTGACCAACGGCCATGCGGTGGACTCCTCCGCGACCATCAAAACGTGCGGGAACAACCCGAACACGGCGGTATTGAGCTGCCGAATGAACGCGATCGCGTCCAAATTTTCGTTGCCGCCCGCCGCGTTGGGCCGCCATTCGCCGTGCTTTTTGTCGTAATCCAAATACAGCATACTCGCTACGGCGTCCACGCGCAGACCGTCGGCGTGAAATTCCTCGAACCAATAGACCGCGCTCGAAATCAAGAAAGCGCGCACCTCCGGCTTGGAATAATCGAAGCGGTGCGTGCCCCACGTCTTATGCTCGACCTTGTCCCAATCCGCGCTCTCATAGACCGCCCCGCCGTCGAACATGTACAAGCCGTGCGCGTCCTTCGGAAAATGCCCCGGCACCCAATCCAAAATGACTCCCACGCCCGCCCTGTGGCAGGTATCGACCAAATATTTCAAATCCTCCGGCGTGCCGTACCGCGAGGTCGGTGAAAAATATCCCGTGACCTGATACCCCCACGATCCGTCGTACGGGTATTCGGAAATCCCCATCAATTCGATATGCGTATAGCCCGTTTCCTTCAAATAGGGGACGATTTCGTCGGCAAACTTGCGGTATGAAAACAGGTTGCCGTCGGGATACCGCCGCCAGCTGCCGATATGCGCCTCATAGATATTCATCGGGCAGTTATAGGGATCGGCGCCCGCCTTGTAATCCGCCCACGCCTTATCGCCCCACGCATATTCGGTCAGCCCGTAGGCCTTGCTCGCGAAGGGATACGCGCTCTCGGAATGGAAAGCGTATGGATCGGCCTTGTAACGGGCCTTGCCGTCCTTGCCCGTCACGCAGAATTTATAGTTTTGATATTGCGAGATCGAGGGAACGAAAGCCTCCCACACGCCTTCCTTGGTGACGCGCTCCGCCGGATTCGCGCCGTCCTTCCAATCGTTAAAGTCCCCGACAACCGACACGGCGGCGGCGTTCGGCGCCCAAACGCGGAGGACCGCGCCCGCCGTTTTACCGCGTTTTTCAAAATGACAGCCGAGGTACTTGTACGCATAGCAATTCGTACCCTCGTGAAACAAGTATTGCCCGTCCGCGTTCTTTTCCATCGTCTATCCTTATTGTTCGCGGAGAAACTTTTTTGCTGAAAAAAAGATTTCCCCGCGCACTTTCCGAAAACTTTCCGTAACTTTTGTCCTTCCGAACGGAGCGAAGAATCCCCTCCGTTCGGACGCACACGATTACCCGATATAATTATACACCTATTTTGTAAGATTTGCAAGAGGGAAAATGTAAAATTTTAAACTCTATCCGCTTATTTCTTTTTCAGTCGGGCGGTTTTCTCATTATAGGCTTACCTTGACCCGCCGCTCAAAGAAAAAAGCCCGTAAAATGAAACGGCACAATCGGCCGCCTCAAGCGGTTTTTTTAAACCGCTTTCCGTTTTATCCAATCTTTGATCGCTTTCGCATTTGCTTTCTGCACGGGATTCCCAAGTATAAATTTTCGGATATATAAAATCCATTTTTTACCGTATGCCTTAAATTGGAGCCGATACTGCGCGAAAAGGAAAGAAAGCGAGGAACGAATGCGAATCGCTTTCATATCTTGCCACGGTACAATAAAAGACCGCTTCCCGTTCACCGTCCCGCGGGATATCGGAAAAAAGTTTACGCCCCTTTCCGTAAAATTAAATATATAACTTTCTATTATCGTTGGATATTTCGTCCGAAACATCGACGGATTTCCGCTTCCTGCGACAACATAATTAAATTCCCGCCCGTCGAGCAGATCCCGCTCCTGCAATTCTTCAAACGCTTTATTTATATGACTCATGCGTTATTCTTTACCCTTATCGGAAAAACATTACATGCCTTTTGCCGCAATCCGATGCGTTGTCCGCTCCAAAACTTTGTTACAACAAAACCTCCGCCGCCGTATCCTCTTTCCCCTGTCCCTTGTCCTTACTGCCCTTTACCTTCCCGCCGATCCACGACGCGGCCGCCGTCACGGGGAACGAAGCCAGCAGGCACATCGTGCCGATAAAGGGCGGCTTGACGACGGCGGCCGAGGGAACAGTTTTCATAATGATGAACAAAACCAGCGTGATCAGACACGAGGACACGATCGAGGCATACGCGCCGTATTTGTTGATCCCCTTAAACCAAAGGCCGAGCGCAAACGGGCCGACCAGCGCGCCGCCCAGCAAGCCCCAGCTCAAACTCATCAGCGTGACGATCGTGGTGACGCCCGTATAGCTGTTGATCAAAGCCAGCGCCGCCGACACCGCGATAAACACCAGCGTCAGCATCCGCGTCAGAAAGTTGATCTTTTTATCGTCGGCCTGTTTTTTGATATATCCCTTATACACGTCGATCGCGACCGCGCCGCTCCCCGTCAGGGAAAGGCCGGACAGCGTGCTCATGCTTGCCGACAGCACCAAAACGGCAATCAGCCCCATCAAGCCGGCGGGCAGCGTCCGCGACAGCAATTCGGGAATCATGCGGTCGCCGGTTTCCGCCAAGGGCGGATTCGCCACGCCCACGACCGTCCCGACGAGGTACGCGCCGCCGCCGACGATCAAGGCGAACGCGGCGCAGACCGTCGCCGCCCGCAGAACCGTCCCCCGTTCGTTCTTGACGGCGAAGAATTTATGCGCCATTTGGGGCATTCCCCACGAGCCGAGCGATGTCAGCATGATCATAAAGAACAAATTCCAAAAGACCGGGCCGGACGGGATCAAACTCTTTCCCGCCTCGGACAAGCGTCGGACGGCCTCGGCAAAGCCGCCGATCTCCGGCGCGCGGAAGACAAAGACGGCCATGACCGCGACGCCGGCCAGCATGACCAGCCCCTGCACGAAATCCGAAACGACGGTGGCGGTATAGCCGCCCGAAAAGACGTAGGCGGCGGTCAAGGCGGCCATCAGCAAAATAACGCACCAAAGCGGAATGCCGAACACGATCTCAAACAAGTATCCGAGCCCGTTATAGACCGACGCCGAATATGGGATCAGAAACACGAAGATCAGGCATCCGGCGACCAATTTGATGTATTTGGAATCGAATTTTTTTTCAAAGAATTCGGGGATCGTGCGCGCGCCGAGGGCGTGGCTTTGCGTCCGCGCGCGTTTGGCGAACAGGAGCCAGGCGCACAGCGCGCCGATCACGGCGTTGCCGGCGCCGATCCAAACGGCGGCGAGGCCGAACTCCTTGCCGCCCGAACCGGCGTAGCCGATAAAGATGACGGCGGAAAAGTATGTCGTGCCGTAGGCGAACGCGGACATCCAAGCGGTGACGCCGCGGTTGCCCAGCAAAAAGTCGTCGGTGCTTTTGCTCCGTTTGCGCGTAAAGTACGCAATCGCCGCCATTCCGGCGACAAATGCGCCCAAAACCAAATAATTTAACCAATCCATTTTTTCGTTATTTTTTAATTATAGCACAAATTTCTCGATTCCGTATAAATAAAAATCATTTTGCGGAAACTATTTTATATCCGAATGACCCTTTACTTTTCAGCGATCCCTCCTTTATCCGCCGAAATTCGTTTGCCTTTTTCCCTAAAATAGAGTAAAATATATACCCGTATACATATCGGAAAATTAAAGTTCGGGAAAATCACACGGAATAGAAGGAAAAAGGGCATGTTGAAGAGATTGAAAAAACCGTTTGTTTGTTTGTTGGCGGGGCTGTTTTTGGCTCTCGCCTTGTCGCATTTAGGCTTTACGGGGCTTTTCGCCCCGAAGGGCCTGTCCTCCCGCGTCGAAGCGGCGGCCGCTTTGGAGCCGATCACGATTGCCAACGGCGATTTTAAGGACGGTTCGGGCTCCTTTCCCAAAAAACCCAACGATTGGGAGGAGGTGAAAATCTCGGCCGATTCGGACAAAACGGCCTATAAGGGCATCGTCTCGCTGCACGAAACCGACATAAAGAACAACCGCGACAGTAGTTACCATATGCCCGCCGACAAGCCCGATATTCTGAACAACGCCGAGGCCGAGGACTTGTGGGACACCTATCCGCGCGACTGGACGGAGGACGGCAGCAATTGGAACGTCCTGATGATCAACACATTGGAAAATCGGGGCGCGTTCGCTTACGATTCCCAATCGGTCAAGGTGGACGCCTACCGTCGGGTCAAATTTTCGGTCAACGTCAAAACCTTTTCCTATAAGAACGGGAACGCGGCGGGCGTCAGCCTGCTGAACGCAGACACGGGCAAGCCCGTCGGCGAGCTGAAGGCGTCGGCTGCGGTCGCCCCGAAGGATCAAAACCGGATGCTCTTTCCGGATATCGATACGGCCAAAGGACGGGATTTGACGCCTGCCCCCGCGCAACGGGGCAGCGGTTGGAAAGTTTACACGTTCCTGATCGAAACCTCTCATTACGCGGTCAATTTGAAATTGCGCCTGCAATCCGGTACGGACGGCAGCCCCGCCAACGGCGCGGCGTTCTTTAAGGGCGCGGAGGCGCAGTCCCTCACCGCGCAGGATTACCGGTCAGCCCTTCAAGACGCCGACGCGCAAAACACGTTGGTCTATTCCTATCTGCCCGGCTCCTCCCTGCCCGGCAAAGCGGCTTATGTGCAGGATACCCGCGTCGATTTGACCGCCGTTTCCGATTACGACGCCGCGAATCCCAACGCTTTCCATACGCTCGACCCTTATTTCGGAGAGCCGGACACCGTTTGGGGCAACGGCTCCGGTCACGGCCTGTTGCCGCGAACCGGCAATTGGGAAACAATCTACGGCGGCATGGGCGAGGACGCCGACGGCAAGACCGACAACGTTGCATGGGGCACGATCCCCGAAACCGTCGCGGCCGTATACGACGCTAAACGTTTTCAATATGCCGTTTCCGGCATAACGGTTCCTTTCGATACCGCCCGTGTAACGCCGACTTCCGCTCATTCGCAAGCGTCCGTTGCCAACCCCGCGCCCGCTTCCGGCGCGGCGGTCAACCTGTTGCACATCGGCCACGCCGAGGACAAGCCCGGCGCGACCGGCGTACGCTCCCGCGATATCGCGATCGAACGCTTCCGCTTTTATCGGCTGTCGGTTTGGTATCGGACGACGGAAGGGGGCAAGGTCACGTTCGCTTTGACCGAACAGGACGCCGCCAACGCCAACCTGCGCGCGGTCGTCGGGGAAAAGCAGACCGGCCTGACCGCCGACGAGGAAACGGGCCTCCCCTCGATGGACTATTGGAACCAAGCCGAATTCTATATCAAGGGCAGCTCGGTGCAAACCGACGGGAATGCGGCGCGCCCCGTCAATTTGGAATTGTGGTTGGGGTACGGCGGAAAGAACGACGAAGCCTCACATTCGGCGGGCGCGGCGTATTTCTACGGCGCAGAGTTAGAGCTTTTAAGCCCCGCCGACTATAAAGCCCGGTCGGAGGGCAAAACGGTCGTCGATCTGAACACGTCCGACAGCCCCACCGTCGCCAACGGCAATTTCCGCGATTACGACTATGCGGACGACGAATACAAATTCCCCTTGTCCGCGACGGGATGGACGTATTTTGCGGGCGACGACGGCGCGGTCGTTCCCAATGTGCAGAGCCGCACCTTCACCTATGACGGCGATAAGGTCGCGCGCGGCATCTTGCCCACCGACAACGCTTTCTATCGGGATCTGCAATCCGACGATTCGGCGAAAACCTACGGAAGCCTCTTGCCCGGCAACGGCGACGTTACGACGCAACCGGCCAACGCGCTAATGATTTATAACAAGGAAAAGACGGCGGCGGGCTATGCTTCCTCCGCGATCTCGGTTCCGTCCTCCTCCTATGCGAAGATCGGTGTTTTGGTTTCTCACCCCGCCGGCCCGAACGATTCGGACAACGGCGCGGCGATCGCCTTAAAACGCGACGGTAAAATCGTCGCCGAGATTTTGAATATCAAGACCGGCAACGCGTGGAGGCATTACTCGTTTTTGATCGCGGCGGGCGACGGCGAGCTGTCCCTCGAGCTGCTTTTGATGAACGGGCAGGGCTCGGTCGAAGCCAAAACCGCCGATTCCCTGTTCTCGACCGACAGACCGGCTTCGGGCGCGGCCTTTTTCGCGAACGCGGAGAACGCTTCTCTGACCGAGGACGACTACAAAAATGCGTCCGACACTGCCGAAAACCGCAAGGTCGATTTTAAATCCAACTTCGGCTTATCCGGCTATAACAAGGATTCGGCCTTAAAGGTCAGCTATTCCTTCACGGGCAAGGCGGCGATTGTCAACGGCGCCGAACAGTTCAGCCGCACGCGCGCGGGCGTTTTGGACACCTCGGATATGGACAAACCGGGCGACGCGGGCCTGTTGCCGGCGGACAAGGGCAATCAAACGCTGAATTTAAAACCCGCGCAGGATTCCCCCTATGTCCTGATGATTAAAAACGCGGCCGAAAACGGCTTTAAATTCGTCTCCGACAAGTCCTACGATCTGAACGCCTCCTCATGGTACACGGTATCGGTCGGCGTGCGGACGGCGGGCATTCCCGAGGACGGCACGCGCGACGGCGTTAAGACCAAATACGGCGCGGTTATCGGTTTAAAGGGCGTCGAGGGCGCGTACTTCGGCGGCGTCCGTCAGGACGAATACACCGTCTACACGTTCTACATTCAGACCGGCGCGGACGCGAAGCCGTTCAATTTCGAGCTCGGTCTCGGCGATCCGGCCAAGGAGCATACGTGGTCCACGGGCTGGGCGTTCTTCGACCGGATCGACGTCAAGCCGATCGACAAAACCGCGTACGACAAGGCCGCGAAGGATGTCAAGACCAATCCGACGGGCAATGCGGATAAGCTGATCCTGTCCTTCCCCGGCGCGGCAGATACGACCGAGGACCCCAAGGCGAAATCGTTTTGGGATTGGTATTGGTTGCCCTCCCTGCTGTTCGCGTTAGCACTCGTGGCGGTGTTGGTGTCGGCGGCGTTCCGTCATCTGATCCCCTCGATCAAACGACGCCGCAAGCCCCGCGTTACGGCCGGCGGCCCCTCCTATGCCCGCAGGCCGCACGCCGAGAGCAAGCCGGAACGCAAAACCGTCTATGCGGACGACGAGGCTTATATCGACATAGAGGAAACCAAGAATTACGTGTACGGCGACGGGGAGCCGCCGGCCGAGGAGGAAATTCCGGCCGGGGAAAGCGCGGCGGCGGATGCGGCGGAAGCCGAAACCGCAGCGGCGGCGGAAACCGTCGGTTCGGAATCCGGAGCGGAAGCCGAAACCGCAAAAATCGAAACCGCGGCGGCGGAATCCGAGAGCGCGGACGCGCAGGCGGAATCCGACGACGCGGCGGAACGGCCGGTTGCGGAGAAAGCCGATACGGTCGAACCCGCGCGGGGCTTGACCGATCCGGTCAAGGTCGAATCGGTCAAAACCGCCGCGAAATCCAAAGCGGCGAAGCCTAAAGCCGGCGATTATACGGATTATTTCGAGGATTAGTTTGTAACGGTTTGTGCGGGGGAAACTTTTGTAAAAAGTTTCCCCCGCACCCCTTTTAAAAACTTTCATTTATATTTTACTAAAAGTTTTTGAAAAAAGCGCGAAAAAACTTTTTACTAAAAGTTTTTTCGCATAAAAAGGTATAATGATGCGTAAAACCAAAATCATTTGTACGTTGGGGCCGGCGACCGACGACCCGAAAACCCTGCGCGAGCTGATTCGCGCGGGCATGAACGTGGCGCGGCTGAACTTTTCGCACGGCACGCACGGGGACCATTTAAAACGGATCACGGCGATCAAACGGGCGCGCGAGGAGCTCAAGGTGCCTTTGGCGATCCTGTTGGACACCAAAGGGCCGGAAATCCGCATCAAAACGTTCAGAGACGGCCCCGTATTTTTAAACGAGGGCGATACCTTCACGCTGACCACGCGCGAGGTCGAGGGGACGAAAGAGGCTATATCGATCTCTCACCCTACCCTGCCGGCCTATTTAAAGCCCGGCAACGCGATCCTGATCAACGACGGCCTGATCGAGCTGCGCGTGGAAACGCTGACCCGATCCGACGTTGTTTGCAAGGTCGTGTACGGCGGCCCGCTGTCCGACCGCAAGAGCATGAACATTCCCGAGGTCGAGATCGAAATGCCCTACCTGTCCGAGGCGGACAAGCAGGATATCTTGTTTGGCATTCAAAACGATGTGGAGTATTTGGCCTGCTCGTTCGTGCGGTGCGAGGAGGACGTACATATCGTCCGCGACTTTATCGAAAGGAGCGGCGGGAATAACATTGATATCATCGCCAAGATCGAGAACCGGCAGGGCGTGAACAATATCGATTCGATCATTCAGGCAGCCGACGGCATTATGGTCGCGCGCGGCGATATGGGCGTGGAAATCCCCTACGTCGAGCTGCCGCCGATTCAAAAACAGATCATCAAAAAATGCTATTACGCGGGCAAGAAGGTCATTACGGCCACGCAGATGCTGGAATCGATGATCAACTCCCCCCGCCCGACCCGCGCCGAGATTTCGGACGTGGCCAACGCGGTGTACGACGGCACAAGCGCGACCATGCTGTCGGGCGAGACCGCCGCGGGCAAATACCCCGTGCAGACCGTACGCGCTATGTCCGCGATCAACGTTGAGGCCGAGAACAACATTCATTATAAAAAACGGTTTACGGCCCTCGATCCCCTGATCGCCAACATTTCCGACGCGGTCAGCCACGCGACATGCAGCGCGGCGCACGATCTGAACGCGGCGGCGATCATCGTCGTCACGCGCACGGGCAAGACCGCGCGCATGATCAGCCGCTTCCGCCCCGGCATCCCGATCGTCGCAGCCGTGACCGATTTAAAGGCCTATCACAAGCTGTCGATCAATTGGGGCGTCACGCCCGTTTTGGCCGATTTACAGCCCGACACCGACGCGCTGTTCCGTCACGCCGCCGACCGCGCCCTGTCCACCGGCTTGGTCAAAAAGGGAGATATCGTCGTCATCACCGCCGGCGTGCCCGTCGGCGTGTCCGGCAATACGAATATCTTAAAAATAGAGGTCGTTTAGCGCGCTCCGCTTCGGCTCTTATCTCGGCATCCTGTCGGATTCCTCGCCTTATGCTCGCTCCGCGCTGATTTGCGGGGGGACTTCGCTCACTCCTTGGTCGATCAAGGCAGCAGTTCGATGTCGATTCGCTCGTGCCCCTCGTATACCTCTCTTTGCTCACTTTGTGCGCTCCGACCAACCGCGATTTTTGTTTCCACAAAAATCGGTCGGACTTTTAATCGGTCGGAATCTAATTACGGTATCCGCTCCCACGCCCGTCAAAGCGGGCCGCAGTCGCGCTCATACGCGGTTTTCATTAAGGGCGCGAAATCAGGGAAACCCCGATTTCGCGGAATTGCTTTTTGCGCCTAACCGTCATTCAAAAAACGGTCCGCCGTAACGTAGGCATTCAGAGGAACGCCGTAGGGTCAGGGCAGCGTGCGTCGGCCCGCCGTCGCAAGCTCATCCGTATTCCATTGTTCGCACGGGCACAAATCGGGCTTGACTGTCGTCAAGGCAACGTATAGGGACGCTCGCAACTCTACCATGCGCCTATTCCGCCGTATCTTGAAAATTGAATATCGGATTTATTTTGCTATTCCGATTTTAAAAGCATAATGTAATAGTTACTCTCTCGCAGCAGATGATCCGCGAGCAACGGCAAAATAACGCTTTTCAGGCGGTTCTGCATGATTTCCTTGACAATATCGAGATTGTACGCTCTCATGTCCGCGCTCATCGCGCGGGCGCGGTCGGTTTCGGGCGCGGAGTCCTCTCCCTTTTGGCAGGCGTCGTTTAAAGCGGTATTCAAATCCCCGAACGCACGGGCGAATTGATCCGAACGGGCAAACAGCGCGTCCTCGCCCGGGTCGAGCAGTCCGCGCACCGTCGCCGCGTGTTGCTTCAAATTCCGGTTCCAAAATTCCTCATAGACGCAGGGACGGACGTTGATCGCCTCGTTGGAGGACAGCAAATCGAGGTTGTTGATAAATTCGGCGGCCTCGTCGTTCATGTGCATGTAGACCGCCGGATAGTTCGCGCTGAACGCCTCCCCCTTCAAAATCTCGTCCAACAGCTTATGCTGCAGCTCCAACAGCGCGCGGGCCGTTACCGCCGCCTTATGGTTGAGGGTTTTGACGGCCTCGTACAGCGCGGGCAACCGCCCCGCCGGAATCGTTCGCGGCGTTTGCAGCGCCGCGCGCTCCGTCGCGGTCACGCGCGTATTGATCGAAATGCCGGTCAGCTCCGCCGATCTGTTTTCCATCGTTTCGGTGTATTCGGTGACGAACGCCCCGCACGGCCCCGCCGAGGGCGGCAGCGCGCCCGACAGCTCGGCGGTTTCGGCCAATAACATTTCAAATTGCACCTTGAAACGGTCGAAATTCTGTATGTACCGATGCTTCGGCGGCGGCAGACCCGCCGCCAAGAAGATACAGTGCTCCTTCATGATCCGCGTCCAAAATAAATCCAATTCCAACGATTGCCGAATAAACTCTTCCCGATTCATAAAACGCCCTCCGCGCGAAATATATATATGCGCCGGAAAGGAGGAAGGTGACAGAATAGAAGCAAAAAATAAGTGAAATTAAATAAGTGAAAGCTGAAAACTGAAAATTTCGGTCGATTGCAACCGTAGGGGCCGACAGCGTGCGTCGGCCCGCCGCCGGCGGGTAAGAAGCTTAAAGCATAATAAAAGTTACTTCTTCGACAGATCAATCATTTTCAGCTTTCAGTTTTCAGTTTTCACTTTTTAAATACTCTCTCAAACGTTTAAGAACCTCGTTGAAATCCAACGGCTTTCCGATATGCGCGTTCCTTACCCGCCGACAAACTTTCTTTTACGGGTATTCGACCGAAATTTTCAGTTTTCAGTTTTCACTTTTCAAATACTCTCTCAAACGTTTAAGAACCTCGTCGAAATCCAACGGCTTCCCGATATGCGCGTTCCTTACCCGCCGACAAACTTTTTTTTACGGGTATTCGACCGAAATTTTCAGTTTTCACTTTTCACTTTTCACTTTTTAAATACTCTCTCAAACGTTTAAGAACCTCGTCGAAATCCAACGGCTTCCCGATATGCGCGTTCATGCCCGCCGCCAAACACTTTTCGATGTCGTCGCGGAATACGTTGGCCGTCATCGCGATGATCGGTATCTTTTTCGCTTTTTCCGTATTCAGCGCGCGGATCCGGCGCGTGGCCTCGTAGCCGTCCATCTCGGGCATCTGCACGTCCATGAATATCATGTCGTATTTGCCGGGCTTTTCGGCGAACATTTTTAGAGCGATCGCGCCGTTTTCCGCGCTGTCCACCGCGACGCCGGTCGGTTCGAGCAGCGTGACCACGATCTCGCGGTTGATCTCCACGTCCTCGGCCAACAGAATGCGGCGGCCCGAAAAATTATCGGCCGGCGCGATATCCTTTGCCGCGCCCGCCGCCGAGGCCGTCCCCGCGCAAGCGTTCAGCGCGTCCGCGATCGCCGACGGGAACAAGGGCTTCGCCAAAAATTTGTCCACGCCCGCCGCTTTCGCGTCGCTTTCGATCGCGCTCCACTCCACCGCCGAAATCATGATGACCACGGGCTTGTCGACCGCCCGCTTGACCAGCCGCGTCAGTTCGAGCCCGTCCATGACGGGCATCTTGTAATCGATAAAGCACACGTCGTAACGCCCTTTCTTTTTGAGGAGGGCAAGCGCGGCTTCGCCGTCCGCCGCCGCGTCGCACAGGATACCGAACCGTTTCATCACGTCCTGAAAGTATTCCAACACGGCCGGATCGTCGTCCGTCACCAATACGCGCAGCTTTTTCACGTCCATGCAGGGCACGAAAGCGGCGGGCGCGGTTTTCATGCCGCGTTTAAAGGGCACCGAAAAGCCGAAAGTAGAACCATTACCCTGTTCGGATTCGACCCAAACCCTGCCGCCCATCATCTCGGCAATCTTTTTGCTGATCGCAAGTCCGAGACCCGTGCCGCCGAACTTTTTGGTGATCGTGTTGTCGGCCTGCTCAAAGGAATGAAACAGGCGCGCCTTTTGCTCCGCCGAAATGCCGATACCGGTGTCCGCCACCTCGACGCGCACAACCGCCGCGCCGTCGTCATCCTTGCCGTCCTCCAAACGGGCGGTCAACGTGATCGTGCCGCCCTCGGGCGTGAACTTGACGGCGTTGGACAGGAAGTTGGCGATGACCTGCGCCGTCCGCTGATCGTCCCCGATCAGCATGCGCGGTATATCGCCGTCGATCGACACGTTGAACGTTTGCCGCTTTTCCCCGACCTTGAACGCGATCACGTCGCAAACCTTTTGCAGCATTTTCTCAAAGTCGAATTCCGAATAGGACAGCTCGAATTTGTCGGCCTCGATCTTGGACATATCCAACACGTCGTTGATCACGCCCAACAGGTGCGTGGAGGCTTCCTCGATCTTGTTTAGGCAATAGTCCTTGCGCTCCGATTCGGGCGCGCCCTTGGCGATCGCCGTCATGCCGATCACCGCGTTCAGCGGCGTGCGCATCTCGTGGCTCATGTTGGCCAAAAAGTCGCCCTTGGCGCGGCTGGCGCGCTCGGCCTGCGTCAAAGCCTCTTTCAGCCGTCCGTCCGCCGCGTCGCGCGCGACCGCCGCCGCCACGATGTTGCCGACCAATCCGACGAGCTGTTTTTCGTTTTCCGTCCACTCGCGCGGGCGGGCGCACTCCTCCACGCTCAACGTCCGCAGGGCTTGGCCGCCGCCGTGCAGCAGCGTCCAAATAAAGGCCTTGACGCCCGCGCGGTGCAATTCCGCATAACGAGCGTCCGCGCGCGTGTCGTCGCAGGCGACCGTGGGCGTGGGCGCGCTCGCCGTCCCGCCGCAGGGAAAGGCCTCCGTCAGCAGCGCGCTTAACCCCGCCACGCCGCCCGCCTTCATCGGAACGGCGGTCGGCCCGTTCCAAACGTGGATCGGGCGCGTTCGGCCGCCGTCGACGTCGCCGACGATCAGCCGCGACGCGCCGATAAATTCTCCGACCGTGCGCAACGCGTCGTCCAACAGAACGTAGACATTCTTTTCCGACACGAAAGTCTGCGATAGACGCGTCATCAGTTCCTGCTGACGGACGCGGCGGTTCAGCGCGGCCGTCCGCTTGCTGTAGAAATAGAAGCTCAAACCGCCCACGACCGCCAAAAGAACCAACGCGATCGCCAACACGACGATGAGCCGCGTAATGTCGTTGCGCAGCGGCAGGATTTGGTCGTCCTTGATGTCCACGCCCGCCAAATAAGCGACGCGCCCGTCCGCGCCGCGCGTCGGCACGCCGTTTTCGTCCACCAAGATCGGTTGCCCCTCCGCGCCGAGCAACGGTGCGAACGCCGATATAAAGCCGTCGTACCCCACCGAGTACCGTCCCAACGCGGTGGTGACCGCCGTTCTTTCCTCGATAGCCCGCATGGGCGCGTCTTCCATGCCTATCCACTCGCCGGGGTCGTCCGTCACGCGGTAGGACTCCTCGGTAAAATCGTTGTCGATAACGGGTAGAAGCTTATCGCCGTTTAAGCGGTAATAATAAACGTAGGTGATATCGAAGTCCTCGGCAAAGCCCTTTAAGCGTTCTTTAAGCAGGTCGTAGAAAGAATCATTTTTCTCGATATCCTCTTCCGTTTGAAACGTCTCTAACTCGTCGAAGCTCACGGCGCGCGCCGCCGCGCGCGCGGCGGAAAGCAAACGGGCCGTGTTGTTTCGGATCAGAAAATTCGTGGCCGCGTTCATGCTGACGACCGTTTGGGCCGCGACCGCCGCCACGAACAGCACGGCCAAAGAGAACAACAGAATAAAGACGTTGTTCCTGAAAAACTTTTTTAATTTATCGGTTTTCGTCATGATTTTTCGATTGTCCGACAGGCTTATTTTGTCAGTATACTACAAACAAGGGGAAAGTTCAAGCGTTTATCGGCAGGACTTCCTCCGCCGCGGCCTCCTGTCCCTCCGCCGCCGACGGGTCGGCAAGCCCGCACGGCGCGGCTTCGGCGGCTTCGGCCGCGTCCGCAAAACGCGGATTCGACCGCAGTACCATGCGGATCGCGGGAATCTCGGGGTGGCGGTAACGCGCCGCGCCCGTTTTTAAGCGGAAAAAATTGATCGCATGGCTCGGACAATAATTCAGGCAGCTTTGGCAGACCTCGCAGCCGGTATGAAAAATCGGTTTGCCGTCCTCGCCGGACTCGATCGCGTGCGCGGGACAGACGCGGACGCATAGGCCGCAACCCGTACATTCGTCGGTCACCTCGTACATTTTGACGAGCAACGGTTTGGCGGCGCGGAAAAAACAACTGACCGCCTTGGAGAACGGACGGAACGAGCGTACGCGGTTGGTCTTTCGGTTCAGGATATCCGCGGCCGCTTTTTCGGACGCGGCTTCCTGCATAGCCAGCCGTTTGGTTCTTTCCGTTTCCGTCGGGGAGCCGAAGATCGCGATGAAGTTTTCCACCGCCGGGATTTTCGCGGCGTAGCTCAGCGCGATTCTCTTGCGTTTTAAGAGGCGTTTGCATTCCGCCAACGCGCCGCCCGGATGCGAACCGAACGTGACCAACGCGGCCGCGTATGTACACCGGATTTGGGCGCGCTTGATAAACCGCCTCACCATGTGCGGCATTTCGTAGGCGTAAGCCGGAAAGACGAAAATCAGGGCTTCGGCGGCAATGTCAAACCGCCGTTCGGCAAACTCGACGGCGATATTATAAATCCCGGCGTCCGGCAGTTTCTCTTTCAACGTTTCGGCGGCGTGCAGGCTGTTGCCCGTGCCGGAAAAGTAATAAATGGAATAAGACATATATAAATCCCTTCTTGATAAGTGAAAAGTGAAAAGCGAAAACTGAAAATTATGGATCTATGGATCTGTCGAAGAAGTCGCTTTTATTATGCTATACGCTCCTTACCCGCCGACAGATCTTCTTTTACGGCTATTCGACCGAAGTTTTCAGGCCTTTCAGTTTTCACTTATTGAATTTTCACTTTTTCTCTTCTTTCTCGATTTCCCGCTGAAACGCAACCTGCGCCTTGATCGATTCCTCGATCGGTTTGGGGGCGTAGCCCGTCAGCGCGGTCAATTTCCCGTGCGAAAAATTGCAGTTATCATGCAGAACCTTTATCGAATAGGGCGTGAAAACCGGCAACCTCCCCCGTTTCAGGGCGCGCCGCTCCGCGCCCGGCGCGATCATTTTGACGATCCACGTCGGCGCGCGGAATTTCGGAGGCCGGACGCCCGCGATCCGCGCCGTCGCCGTCACCAATTCCTTGACCGCGAGCTTGTGACCGCTCAAAAGATAGCTCTCGCCCTTGACGCCCTTCACGGCGAGTTCGGCCATCGCCCACACCACATCCTCCGCGTCCACAAAATCGTACTCGCCCGACACATAGGCCGGCAGCTTCCGCGCGGCCACGTCGCGGATCATTTGACCGAAATTGGACAGCTTGTATTCATACGCGCCCGTCACTCCCGACGGCAAAGCAATCACCGCGTTCACCATGCCCTGCCGCACCGCGTCCAATACGAGATTGCACGCCTCGGCCTTGGTCACCGCGTATGCGCCGTGCACCTTGTCGGGATAATAGCGGCCGTCGGATTCGGGCTCGGTCAAAATATCCGTCTTGTTTTCAAAGTGCAGCGCGTGCACACTGCCCGTGTGTACGAGCCGTTTTACGCCGTATTTGTTGCAGGCGTTGACGATATTGCGCGTGCCGTCGACGTTGACCGCCTTTAAGTCGGACGTCATTTTGGACGCGATCGAAACGACGCCTCCCAAATGATAGACGTATGCCGCGCCTCGCACCGCCGATTCCACGTCCTTTTGTAATCGCAAGTCGCCGAACACCACCTCGTCGGCGACCGCCTGCAAGCGTTCGGATATGCGGTTTTCCTTGTGGCACAACGCGCGGACATAAAGCCCGCGTTTTTTGAGTTCGAGACACAACGGGTAGCCGATCCGGCCCGCCGCTCCCGTGACCATGTGAATTTCGATTGCATTTGTCATTTTATATGCGACTCCTTTTTTTGATGGAAGATGAAGATTGAAAATTGTTGACCTGTCGAAGAATTTATATTTATTATGCTTTACATTCCTTTACCTGCCGACAAACCTTCTTTCACGGGTATTCGACCGAAATTTTCAGGCCTTTCAGTTATCTTTCAACTCCTAAATCAACAGCCTCACGGTCGTCCCTATGCCGGGCTTGCTCGATATGTCCAAATCGGCTTTGTGAGCGTCGGCTATCCATTTCGCGATCGCGAGGCCGAGGCCCGCGCTGCCTCCGTCGCGCCGCCGCGCGTCGTCGGCCTTGTAAAACCGCTCGAACACATGCGGCAGGTCGGTTTCCGATATGCCGATCCCGTTGTCCGACACCACCACCGCGCACCGCCCCTCGTCCGCGTAGCAGCTCAACGTCACGCGGCCGTCCGGCCCGCTGTATTTTAAGCTGTTCTCCACGAAAACGCGGATCGCCTGCTTGATCAAGGCGCGGTCGGCGTACAGGGTATTCGATTCGATTTGGCCCGCCAAAATCTCCTTGTTGGAGATCAGGCGCGTCTCGTTTACGATCTCGTTGATCAGTTCGTCGATATGGAAGCTTTCGGGCTGCGTTTGCAGCGACTTTTTATCGGCGCGCGCCAAAAACAACAGTTTTTCCACGAGGTTCTTCATGTTGCGCGCTTCCGAACCGATCGCCTCGATCGCCTCCTGCAAAACTTCCGGCTTTGACAAGCCCCAACGCGTCAGCAATTCGGAATAGCCCTGCACCACCGCGATCGGCGTGCGGAGCTCGTGCGACACGTCGGAGATGAAACGGTTCTGCCGCTCGAACGCCGTTTGCAGCCTGTCCAACATATCGTTCAGGATCGCCGCCAAATCGGAAAGCTCGTCCTCGCTGTTGCCGCTCTCGATACGCGTGGACAGCGAGGCGGTATCGATCTCCTTTGCCGTCGCGATCATCTTCTTGACCGGCGTCAGCATTCCCCGAATCACCAATCCCCCAAGCGACAGCGTGACCGCCAAGCCGAGCGGCAACAGAATCAGCACAAGCCAAGCAAGCGGTGTCAGCATGTCGCGGGCTTCCTCGGCGCCGACACGGTTGATCAGGTACGTGCGGTAGGAAAACACCAACAGTACGCCCAATCCCGTGAACACCAACGCGAAAATTACCGCGTACATGATCGTTGTCTTGGCGGTGACGCTCAGCCGATGCCTTTTGGCAAAGCTCCGCACGGAACGCGCGACCGCGCGCGGCACGGCCGTGAAAGGGTTGCGTTTGTGTGGCGTTTTCGGTTGCTCTTGTTTCATTTTTACCGAACTGATCCAATAAGTGAAAAGTAAGGATCTGTCGATCTTAACTGAAAATTGAAAACTGAAAACTGAAAGTTACTGACCTGTCGAAGAAGTGGCTTTTATTATGCTATAAGCTCCTTACCCGCCGACAAGCCGTCTTTACAGACATTCGGCCGAAATTTTCAGTTTTCAGTTTTCACTTTTCAGTTGTCAGTTGTCTTTCACTTTTCACTTATCTTTCTTCTTTCACCTTTCACTTTCCATTCAGCTGTCCCTGATAATATATCCCGCGCCGCGCAGAGTTTCGATCAATTTGACGCCGAGCTTATCGTCCAATTTGCCGCGCAGATACCGTATGTAGACGTCCACAATGTTGGTGTCGCCGTAGAAGTCGTATTCCCAGACCGAACTCAAAATCTTTTCACGGGTGATCACCGCGTTCTTGTTGCGCACCAAAAAGACCAATAAATCGTATTCCTTTTTGGTCAAGCCGACCGACTGACCCGCGCAGACCACCGAATGCTCGCCGAGATTGATTTCCAACGGGCCGCACTTTAAAACGGCGGTTTCATGCGGCAAATTGCGCTTTAAAAGGTTGCGGATACAAGCCAGAAGCTCCTCGATCGCGCAAGGCTTGGTCAAGTAATAGTCCGCGCCCGTATCGTGGCCCTTTACCTTGTCCATGACCTGGTCGCGCGCCGTCAGAATGATGACCGGGACGGCTTTGGCCCGCTTGACCTCCTGCAAAATTTCCAGACCGTTTTTTTGGGGCAGCATCAAGTCTAACAGAATCAAATCAAAGTCCTCGGCCAAAGCGGTTTGCAAGCCCTCCGCCCCGTCGTACCGCACCGCCGCGCCGTAGCCCTCGTTCTCCAGCTCGAGCTGCAGCACGCGCGCATACTTGGCTTCGTCCTCTACGATCAGGATTCGCTGCTTCATGGATATAGTATACCATATTTCGACGGGATTGCGCAACAATTCGGGAGTGTACAAGATACAAACCGGAAAATTCCCCTCCGTCGGAGGGGTGGACGCGAAGTGCCGTCAGACACGAGCGGACGGGGTGGCGTATTATCGGCTGAGATTCTGCAACTGCGTTCGGAATAACACAAAGGCGGCGGGGCGGCCGATTGAAAGAAACAACCGACAGCCACCCCGCCGCCTTTTGGCGGTCTGCGACCTTGCCCGTGAGTTATGCTCACAAGAGGGGAATTGCTATGCTCCTCTGCGATATCACCGTTTTCCGGCGACCAGGTTGCGGGCGAGAGTCAATATATTGAACACGTCGTCGGCGTCCGAAAAGGTATCGTCGATTGAAATAAAGTACCAATTCGGGCCTTTGGGCCATGTGGCGCGGCGGATGCCGGGGTGAGAGCGGGCAAGGCCGTCCGCATAGGAATCGGTAATGCGGACGATCATGCTGACGCCGCCGTCATCCGCCGCGTACAGCATCGCAAAGGTGCGGCTGCGGATTTTTAAGGAAATCGGCAGGATCGGATTGTCGGGATGCTCTACGACCCCGACGGCCGGCTCGGTGCGGCGAATCTCGTCCGCGATCTCCTTGCGCGTGAGCAGGAAGCGCTGCTCCCGATTCGCATCGGCCGGAGGAACGGACGGGGGGTCAAGAACCGGTTGGGGCGGGACGGGCCGCCCGGGAGCGTTCTCTTTCCGCTTGCGGTGTGCCACAATACACGTGAACGCATAGACGTTGCCCATGAACACAACCCCGGCCGCTACGCCGAGAACGATATATAAAGCAATCATTGTATCGCCCTCCCTCCTCCGTTTTTCTTTATTTGCTGCGCTTTCTCTTGGCGAGAACGACTATGAGCCAAACCGCACTGAACGACGCAAGGCCGATGCCCGAACCGATGAGGAACCAGGACCAATCGGGCAAATCGCCCTCCTTCGGCGTAATTTCAAACGACACCGTGTCATTCGCAAGAATAAAGTTTTCGTTCGGCTGCTCAAATTTTGCGGTCGAGGAATGCGTTCCGACGTCGATCGCCGCGCCGTCCGTTACGAGAACAATCACTTCTCCGTTAAAGGTGACCGTCGCGGTCGGCATATGAGCCGCGCCGTCATGTTCAAAGGACAGATCGCCCCAAACCACCGTAACGGTTTTCGGGGTAATCGCGCCCGTCACCGCCGCCGGCAGACTGTAGTTCGCCGCTCCCGTTCCCGAAAGGGCGGGCGAGGCAATCGTGATTCCCGTTCCCACATTCGCCGAAGCGTACGTCCCGCCGAGGGTGATTCCCGCGCCCTCTCCGGTGACCCAGCCCGTGAACAGCCCCGCCGCCGCCGTCGTTCCGAGCGCGGTGCCGCCGTCGTATTCTT
>BNZQ01000013.1 GCA_026001225.1 Clostridia bacterium | reverse complement strand
TTTTCGACTACCCGATCTGTTGCTCCCGTGCCATATCTGCTTTCTTGTCGCCCCGCACTTCGGACATACCGTCATTATCTTTTCCATTTCTCTATTATATCATATGAATTGCTACTTGTCCACTCCTTACCGATCGTTCAGCCGTTTCAAATTTTCAAATCCGGGCTTTAATTCCCCCGCCTCGATTTTACGGATCAATTCGATAATGCGGTCGTTGCGGGGCGTGGGTACGCCGGCCTTGCAGCCCGCCGCCGCGACCGCGCCGTTGATCGCCTCGATCTCGCACCTCTTGCCGTTCTCGATATCGGTCAGCATACTTGCCCGTATGCGGCGGTGCTTCTTCATCGCGATCGGAATGATCATGCGCGATATCCATTTCTTGACCGGCCCATGGTAGTCCAACAGTTTGACGATATCCTTGCCCTGCACCGGTTCGGGCCGGATTCGCAAAGCGGCGCAAACGTCGATACATTCCTTCATCACGGCTTGCGCGTAAGCGCGGCTCTTTTTATTGTCGCAAATCTCGCCGAACGTGCAACCCAGCACCGTGGAAAGCCCGCTGAACGCGCTGTTGATCAGCAGCTTCGACCATCGCGCGCCGATAAAATTCCTTTCGATCTGCACCGGCCCCATCGTTTGCAATAAACGGACGATCATATCAAATTTTTCACCGGAGAGCTTGTAACCGCCCAGTGAGAAGCATAGCGCGGACGGCTCGCTCGTCAGCTCGGTCGCGCCCGCCCCGTTCATCGTCGCACCCCAGCCGATCGCGCAGCCGAACGTCCGCTCCTCGCCGACGATTTCGGCGATTAACGGTTCGGGCAAGCCGTTTTGCATCGTGCAGATCACCCCGTCCGGCGCCAAATACCCCGCCAAAAAGCGGACGACGTTCACATTGTCCAACTGTTTGGTCATCAAGAAAACGACGTCGTAGACGCCGCTCATTTCGTCCGGCGTCAAAGCGTTCACTTTGACCGTCATTTCGACCGTGCCCGTGACGCGCGCGCCCTTCTCTTTGAGGGCGGCGACGTGCGCCGCGTTGCGGTTGATCAGCTCGATCGGATACCCCGCTTTGGCGATATACGCTCCGAGAGCCGTTCCTAAACTGCCCGCTCCGTAAATTGCGATTCTCATGGAGAAAAGGATACCATAAAAGTTTATTCCTGTCAATCCGATCGCCGGTTTGCAATGCGGCAAGGGCATAATCTTATAAGATAACATAAAGAATGTCATTAGACTTGTTGCGAAATGAAACGCCGAATTATAAGCTCGGGATTTTTGTGTATGTTTTTCGCAACAAGTCTATTCAGAGGGACGCCGTAGGGTCAGGGCAGCGTGCGTCGGCCCGCCTTTCCAGAGGAACGCCGTAGGGGCCGACAGCGTGCGTCGGCCCGCCTTTCCAGAGGAACGCCGTAGGGGCCGACAGCGTGCGTCGGCCCGCCTTTCCAGAGGGACGCCTTTAAAGCGCGTTGCACTTCTCCTAACTACGGACGAATTCTCAGTCATTGATGTGATTGAAATCTACTGACGGCACTATCTAAAACTTTTTCTTTACAAATCCGTCGCAATACTGTATAATAAAAATACAAAAAAACTCGCAAAAATCTATTGTACAAGGAACGAAAAAATGAGCGATACGTTTGACCAAACGCAAGGGCAGGTTCAACAGAACGTGGACGTTTTCAAATGCCAAAATTGCGGCAACGATTTGTCGTACGATCCGAAAAGCGGCAGAATGGTATGCGAGCATTGCGGCACCTCCGTGGCGATCGAGGCCGACCGTAACGTGGAACAGCGGCCCGTGGACTTTTCGTTGGACACGCAAACCCAATGGGGCGCGGAAACGCGGACGTTCAAATGCGACAATTGCGGCGCGACGACGACCTTCGACCAAAATGAATTCGCCGCGGAATGCGCCTACTGCGGCTCTAAAAAGGTCTTGAAGATCGAGCAATTCGAAGGGATCAAGCCCGGCGCGGTGCTGCCCTTTACGTTGAGCGTCGCGGACGCGTGCGCGGCGTGGCTGGCGTGGCTGAAAAAACGCTTCTTCGCCCCGCGCAAGATCAAGGAGGACGCGACGCTTGACCATATCAAGGGCGTGTACAGCCCCTGTTGGACGTTCGATTCCGACACCTTTTCGCACTACAACGGCATCGCGGGCAAGTATTATTACGTCACCGTGGGCAGCGGCAAGAACCGGCATACCGAACGGCGTATCCGTTATTTCCCGATCCGCGGCACAATCGCAAAGAACTTCCGCGACATTATGGTGGAGGCCAGCCCGCACCTGACCGATAAGGATATGACACGGCTCGCCCCGTTTCCCATGAGCCAGGCGGTCGCCTACGATAAACGGTATCTGTCGGGATTTTCGGCCGACCACTACGATAAAAATCTGCAAGCCGGTTGGAAGGACGGTGCGAAGATCATGGAGGACCGCATCCGCGCCGACATTAAACGCTCGGTCAACGCCGATGTGATTCAAAGCTTAAACGTCAGCACGAGCTATAACAATTCGACGTTTAAACACGTCTTGCTGCCGGTGTACGTTTCCCGCGCTACGTTCAAGGAGAAGATCTACAATTTCTTTATCAACGGCGTCAACGGAAAGGTCAGCGGCAAAACGCCGATCAGCGCGGGCAAGGTGCTCTTGGCGGTGGCGATCGGCTTGGTCGCAACGGTGGGAATCGGCTTGGCGGTATACTATTTAATGAAGTAAAAGGTTCAGTTGGGGATTCTTTATTTCGTTCAGAATGACACCAAAGCGTAAAGCCGTTTTGTGAATTCGACCGAACTTTTTACTTTTTACCTTCTACTTGATAATGATGTTTGCTCCGCCCCTCACGAAAGAGCGCGCCCTTGCGCTTCATCCGATCGTCCTCGCTTTCGAGGGCGACGGCGTGTGCGCGCTGTACGCGCGAACGCGACTGATCGCGTCGTCCGACAAAAAAGCGGGCGCGCTGCACGAAACCGCGAAAAAATACGTCTCGGCCTACGGGCAGGCCGCCGTTTACGACCGAATTTGGGATTCCTTGAACGAATTCGAGCAAGACCTTTGCCGCCGCGCGCGCAATACCCACAATACGAGCAAGGCGAAAAACGTCGATTTGGAAACCTATAAAAAGGCGACCGCGTTGGAAGCCCTGATCGGATATTACTACCTGATAGGAGAAAACGGCCGATTAGAGGAAATTCTGACGCGCTTTTTCGTTTAGCACATTTTTTCTTTGAGAAATTTCTAATCAAATTCTAATATAATTTTTGCCCTTTGCATCTTGACAACGCGGATATTTTGTACTATAATCAAATCATGAATAAATATTGCGCGAAATGCGGTCAAGAATTGGAAGGCGAAGCCAAGTTCTGCACCCGTTGCGGCACGGCTTGCTCTGCGGTTTTACCGTCCCGAAATGACGGAAACGGTTACGCGCCGAACGGCGCGCCGTTCCCGCCCGTCTACGGCGCGCCGTATGCGCCGCCCCCGCCGTCCCCGTACTATGCGCCGCCGCAGCCCGTCAAACGGGACGGCGGAAGCTTTGGGTACGCGCTGCTCGGCTTTCTGTGGCCACTGATCGGACTGATTCTGTTCTGCGTTTGGAAGGACGATTTGCCGTTGCGGGCCAAGTCCTGCGGCAAAGGCGCGTTGCTCAGCGTAATCCTCACCGCCGTATTCATCGTCCTCGCGATTATCGTCAACATTTTCAGAGTCCGTTATCATATATATTATTAAACGAATTCGAAAAGGAAATCGAAGCATGAAATATTGTGTAAAATGCGGACAAGAATTGGAGGATGCGGCGCAATTCTGCACCCGTTGCGGCAATTCAAGCGCGCCGAACCCGTTCGAAGGACATCCAAACGGCGCGCCGCCCCCGCCGCCTCAAAACGGCTATTACCCGCCCAACAACGGCGCGTACAACTACGCCCCGCCGCCGGTTCGACCCGCCGTCCATGATTCGAGGAGTTTCGGTTTCGCGCTCCTCGGTTTCATTTGGCCGCTGATCGGACTTATCTTGTACTTGATTTGGAAGGACGAACGTCCTCTGCGGGCCAAATCCTGCGGCAAAGGCGCGCTGGTCGGCGTGATCTGTCAGGTTGCGCTCGTCATCGTTTATATCGTCGTCATTCTCGCCGCGGTCGGATTCGTTTTCAACGGCACATGGACGGACGCCTTTATAAGGTAAAAGGTATTTTTTTATCTTACCTCAAAAACCTAAACAGCATTTCCACTAACTTATCATACTCGACGGGTTTTGCGATATGGGCGTCCATGCCCGCTTTGATCGCGCGGTCGATATCGTCCTTAAACGCGTTGGCCGTCAAAGCGACGATCGGTATCCGCTCCGCGTCGGGGCGTTTCAGAGAGCGGATCGCCACGGACGCCTGATAACCGTCCATAACCGGCATTTGGATATCCATTAAAATCATATCGTAGGTGCCGGGCGCGGACTCGGTAAAGCGTTTAAGCGCCTCCGCGCCGTCCGCCGCCTCGTCGATCGACACGCCGGTCGGTTCGAGCAGGGACGACACGATCATGCGGTTGATATCCACGTCGTCCACCAAGAGCACGCGCTTGCCGACAAATTTGCCCTCGGCGTCCGCGGCCGCCGGCGTCCCTTCCCCTGCGGCGCGCGCTGTCTCTTTCAACCAAATCTCGAAGGCGAATTCGCTGCCCCGTCCCGGCGCGCTTTCCACGCCGATCTTGCCGCCCAACAATTCGACGATCCTGCCGCTGATCGCGAGGCCAAGGCCCGTGCCGCCGTATTTGCGGGAAATATTCCGATCGCCCTGCTCAAACGGTTTAAAGAGGTTACTTAAAACCGTTTCCTCCATGCCGATACCGTTGTCGCGCACCGTGAAGCGCACCAATGTTTTGCCGTCCTCGCGCCCTTTCTTTTCGATGACGAATTCCACGCGTCCGAGCTCCGGCGTGAACTTCACCGCGTTGCCCAACAGGTTGATCAGCACCTGACGCAATCGCAGGGAATCGGTCAGGAACGCCGTGTCGAATGCATCGAATTTCGCATCGAACACAATCCCTTTCGCCGTGCAACGCGGCATGATGATATCCTTGACCGTTTCGGCCAGTTCGGAAAGATCCACCGTTTCCTCTACCATGTCGATCTTGCCCGCGTCGATTTTGGACAAATCCAAAATATCGTTGAGCAGGTTCAAAAGATGCGACGAAGAATTGTCGATCTGTTTCACGTACTCTTTCGCTTCGCCCAAAGCCTTGCCGCCCCTCATTTCGGACAATTTGCGGTCGAGCAGGCTCGTGATGCCCATGATCGCGTTCATCGGCGTGCGGATTTCGTGGCTCATGCGCGCCAAAAACTCGCCCTTATGCTCGTTGGCAAGGTTCGCGGACAGTACGGCCCGTTCGAGATCGGTCTGCGTTTTGCGCATTTCGGTCACGTCGACCGAGGTGACAATATAGCCCAATTTCCGGCCGTCCTTATCGTAAAAATAACTCGCTTGGCCCTTGATGTAAATGTCCTTGCGCTCCATATGATAGATTTCGGCCTCGCGGTTCTCTTCAAGCGCCAAAATCGGATCATAAACGGTATTTTGGGGATACGCGCTGTAATCGCGGTAGGGCTTACCGACTATCTCGTCCAACGTTTTGCCGCTGAACGCCAGGCCCTCCTCGTTCATATAGACGATGCGGTGTTCTGTATCGAGGATGGACAGCGGCGGCTTAACGCTGTCCACGAGACTGTCGGCCATTTCGTCGAAGGAATCGGCAAGCTGTCCGAACTCGTCCTTTACGAGCGCGTTAAAGCGGAACTGCCGCTCGCCCGATCGGAAACGCGCCATGCCGCGGTTGAGTTGCAGGATATTGCGGGACAGATACGAAGCCAGCCACACCGCCACCAAAATCACCAGCGTCACAAAAAACAGCGCGATGAGGAACAATTGCCACGTAGTCGAATTCAGATTCTTGCGGATCGCCGCCTGCGTGTTATCGGTGTTGACGGCAAGATCTTCGGACGCGTTGCCGATCAAGCCGTTCAGCGTGCCCGCCATGACCTCGGCGGGTTTTTTGAAATCGTCCATGCCCGCGCACACCGTCACGATGCCGAAACCCCTGCGGCTTCCGTTTTGTTCGCTCGGCGCGTAATGCCCCGTATAGTACGGAATCGCGGCCGCGGCGGTCGGCTTCCACAGGCCGCTCCATAAAATATAGAACGAGCCGGAGCCTCCCTTCTCGGTCAAATCCATCCAGCCCGTACATTGCGGCGCGTGGTTAAGATATCGCCCGTCCAGGCCGACGAAGCCCAAACGCGTCAGCTCGCGCGCAGCCGTCTTTTGGCGGGACTGATTGTCGAATTGCGGGATCGTCAAGGAATTGGCATTCGGATACGCGCCCCAACTCACGCCCTGCGACGGGATAATCGCCGTCTTCCAAACGGGCTCCGAGGCATTTGTATAAGGGGGCAAATCCGCCAACCATTCCTTGCCGCCGTGGTCATACCACAATTGATAAGGGCTGCCCGCCGCAAGCTCGCCGTTCACGGCCGTGCCCTCTAACCACGGCACCTGCGGGTCGCCGGTATTCCGGTCGTACCCCACGATCGAATGGTGACGCGGGTGGGCGATACTGCGGCATTGATAGTCCCAAATAAAAGCGTAGTTACCCGCGTAGGCGTTGGGCAGCTCGACGTACCGTTCCGCAAGGGGCGTGATATGATCGGTAAATTCCATGATATGGTCGTGGTTGAGGGCAAACGTGACATAGCCCTTTAACGTCGTGCCCGCCGCGTCGAAAACCGGCGTCGCCCAACGCACGATTCCCTGAAACCGCTGACCGTAGGGATTTTCCGCGCCCGCATAGGCTTGGTTTTGGGCGTATTGCATAAAATTCTGCAAATCCGCCGCTTCGCCGCGCAGCATATCCTTGTTGGGGTGCGCGTCGATGACGCTCGAATTTAAAACGCCCGGCGTATACATGCCGATATAGTTGGTGCCGACATACGCACCGATCACGTCGGAAACGAAGATCTCGCCGTTTTTCAGGCTCGGCAAGCTGTCCATAAACTCTTTTTCGGCTTGCATATAGGTGTTTTGATAATTACCGTAGAGATTTTTAGCGGAAAGATCCGTTAGTTGCGGATTAAAGCGGTTATTCCATATTTGCGGGCCAAAAACGTCTCCCCCGATTTTCGTCGTGCCCATACCGAGAACGACGTTTCTCGATCCGTTGACGTACAAATCGCTGTTGTAGAAAGGCTGATTATTCCCATCGATAGCCCTGTACGTATCCCCCCAAACGAGCTTGATTTGCTCGACGCCGCTCGTATCGATAAACGCGATCTCGTCGTACAGCGGGCGCGATTCGTAACGGAAGCCGTCGGGCGCGCGGTAGTGAAACTCGCCGGAATGCCCTAATTCGCCGTCGGCGTCGATCTCGTTGTTGGGATTGCTCGACGTGACCGTATCCGGCGCGGGATCGGTTCGGTTGACCGGCACCCAAATTTCGGTTTTATGCTGCGGATCGTTTTTCTCGTCATAGCCCAAATCCCAATCACCCGGACGCAACAACGCGCTTCTTTGGTTGACGATGAAGTTTTTATAGGTTTCGGCTACGTCGGCATAAGAGCCCGCCGTCGGATCGAGCGTCGCCAAGAATTTAATATCGTCGTCGCGCCGATACAGAAAAGACGCGATTTTGCTCGCGGTATCGGTGCTCAAACGATCCACCTGTTCGCGCGCGCTGTCGATCAGGGCAGTTTTGGAGTCCGCCACGGCGTGGTCGCCCACCTCGCTTAAGGCGGCGTTCAAGTTGTTTCCCAAAATGTGGGTGCGGTCGGCCAGCGCGGAGCCCAGCAGGCTGAATTGCCGCCACGCAATGACCGCGATTAAAATAATCGGAATGACCTTGACGATTAAAAATATGGTGATCAGTTTAGACCGCAGGCCCATGCCGAGCTTTGTGAACAGTCGGTCTAACGCCAGTTCGGCACCGTTTCTCTCTATTCTCAGCTTCCTTTTGTTTTTCCTCATTTATTTATTGTACCACATTCCGTTGAAAAATGCAAAAAGACAAAACGCGAAAAATCGAATTTTTTTATTTTGCCGATCAATCCTTGTCAATTTTCGATAAATATGATATCATAAATTATACTGAAATTTTTAAAGGTTGCGGGAAAAATCATGGAATACACAAAACGGCTCGACGAGTGGCGGCAAAATGTAAAGGAAGAAGATCTTCAACGGGAATTGGAAGCGCTAGCGGCGGACGGAACCGCGGCCGCGGACGCGTTCTTTAAGGAATTGGAATTCGGCACGGGCGGCTTGCGCGGGATTTTGGGCGCGGGTACGAACCGTCTCAATATCTATACGGTCGGGCGCATCACGCGCGGCCTCGGCGCATACATAAAATCGATGGGCGGCGCGTCGGCCTGCGTCTGCTATGACAGCCGGATCAAGAGCGACGTTTTCGCCAAAACCGCCGCCGCTATTTTGGCGCAAGGCGGGATCAAGGTATACCTGACAAGGGAGCTCGCGCCTACGCCCTTTTTGTCCTTTATTACGCGGCATTACGGGGCGGCGGCGGGCGTGATGATCACCGCCAGTCACAATCCCGCGCGCTACAACGGCTACAAGGTGTACGGCTCCGACGGCTGTCAGGTCACCGACGGCGCGGCGCGGATCATATCGGATTTCATCGCCGAGGAAGGGTATTTCGGCGCGGAGCCGACGACGTTCGACATATTATTGTCCGAAAACAAGATCGAATACGTCCCCGATTCCGTCGAAAGCCTGTACCTCGACGCGGTGCACGGTCAGTGCGTGACCAATGACGCCTCGGGGCTTTCGGCGGTTTATACCCCTCTGAACGGCACGGGCTGGCGGCTCGTCCCCGAAATCCTGAAGCGGGTCGGCGTTCAGACCGTTTTCTCCGTGCCGGAGCAAGCCTTGCCCGACGGCAATTTCCTGACCTGCCCTTCCCCCAATCCCGAAAAGAAGGAGGCGTTGGCGTTGGGCCTGCGCTATGCGGCGGAGCGCGGCGCGGATATTCTGCTTGCCACCGATCCCGACGCGGACAGAGTGGGCATCGCGGTGCGGCACAACGGCGGGTACGTCCTCCTGTCCGGCAACGAAACCGGCGTCCTCCTGTGCGACTACATTTTGAAAAACGCCGGAATCCAAAGGCCGGTCGTGATCAAAACGATCGTGACGACGGATTTGGGCCGCAAGGTCGCGGAGGAGCGCGGCGCGGAGGTGATCGACGTGCTGACCGGCTTTAAATATATCGGCGAAAAGATCGGCAAGTTAGAGCGGTGCGGACAGGCGGATCGCTTCGCGTTCGGCTTCGAGGAAAGCTACGGCTATTTAAAGGGCGCGTATGTGCGCGACAAGGACGCCGTCGTCGCCTGTATGCTGATCTGCGAAATGGCGGCGCACCACAAAAAGCAAGGGAAAACCTTAAAGGAAGAGGTCGACGGCCTCTACGCGCGGTTCGGCCTGTACGAGCATCGCCTGCTCGGCTTCGAGTTCGGCGGCGCGAAGGGCAACGCGAGGATGCGGCGGCTTTTATCGGCGTTACGCGGCGATTTGCCGGAGCGTTTTGCACGAATACAAATTGCCAAAACCGTCGATTATCTGACGCAAGAAGAATTCGACCTGCCGAAATCCGACGTGCTGCAATTTGACCTTGCGAACGGCAACAAGGCGGTGATTCGCCCTAGCGGTACCGAGCCGCAGCTCAAGGTTTACCTGACCGCCTGCCAAACCGCGGAAAAGAACGCCGCCTTCTTCGCCGCCGCGGAACGAACCTTACAACGCATGTTCCGTTGAGAGCCGACAGCGCTCTCTCGCTCATAAAGAAAAGCAAGAAATGATTGCGGAGTATTTTTCATGAAAACACAAGCGGTTTTTTTTGACAGAGACGGGACGCTCGGCGACGACGCGCGTTTGGAGTTCCCGACCCAACACGTTCCGTTCGGGTTTGTATTCGACGTGTTCGCGGCGATTCGGGCAAAAGGCGTCCGTGTTTTTATCTTCACCAACCAAGCGTGTATCGCACGCGGCAAGGACGGCGGATACGATTTCGCCGCCGAATTCCGAGCGTACGGCGCGGACGATTGGTTTATTTGCCCGCATGACGGCGGCGACCGTTGCGCCTGCCGGAAGCCGGCAAACGGGCTCCTCTTGCAGGCACGGGAAAAATACGGTTTGGACTTGACGCGCTGCGTGACCGTAGGCGACCGCACGAGCGACGGTTTAGCGGGTTTGAGCGTGGGCGCGCGCGCCGTGCTCGTGCTGACGGGCCGGGGTGCGGAAGAAGTAAAATCCGCCGCGTTCGGGCAATATAAAAATCAAATCACCGTGATCCGGGACATTCGGAACGTTCCCCCCTTGTTGAGTTGAACAGTTTATCCCCGCCCTTGTTTTTCGAGAGGCGTAAATTCTGTTGACTATTATATCAATACTTGATATAATAGTCGCATTGAGAATCCCGTTTATCGATTCTGAATTTTACGGAGGGAAATCCATGAATAAAATCTCCATCGCGGAAGCGTTCCAAAGGGTGGTCAAGCTCAAAAGCCGAGGCGTGCATTTTACGCTCATGGGCATCGGCCCTATGTCGTATAACTGTATCGACGCGACGATCCGATTGGCGCAGAAAAAGGATTTTCCGATCCTGTTCATCGCCAGCCGCAACCAAGTGGACGGCGACGAGTTCGGCGGCGGGTATGTTTGCGGCTTTGACCAAAAGCGGTTTAAGCGCGCCGTCGCGGATATAGCCGCCCGAAACGGTTTCGACGGCCTTTGTTACCTATGCCGCGATCACGGCGGCCCGTGGCAGCGCGACGAGGAACGGGCGGCCCGCCTCCCCGCCGACCGGGCGATGGCGATCGCGGTCCGATCCTATGTCGGCGACATGCAGGCGGGTTTCGACCTTTTGCATATAGACCCGACCAAAGACCCGCATATTGAGGGTATCGTGCCCCTCGATCTCGTGCTTGACCGGACGGAGGCCCTGATCGGCGCGGTCGAAGCGGAACGCACAAAACGCGGGCTGCCCGCGATCGCCTACGAGGTCGGCACCGAGGAAACCAGCGGAGGACTCACGTCCCTGACCGCCTTCCGCGATTTTACGCAAAAGCTGACGCACCGACTGAACGCGAAGGGGCTTCCCCGCCCGTTGTTTATCGTCGGACAAACCGGCACGCTGACGCGCCTGACCCAAAACGTGGGGAATTACAATACGGAGGAAGCGGTTAAACTGACAAAAATCGCGAACGAATTCGGTTTGGGATTAAAGGAACACAACGGCGATTACCTGTCCAACAATATTTTATTGGAACACACCGCGATCGGGCTGGACGCAATGAACATCGCGCCCGAATTCGGCGTTATGGAAACGACCGCTTACGTCGAATTAGAGCAGGTCGAGGAAAAATTTACCGAGAAAGCCAAACGCTCCCGTATAACCGACATCCTCACGAAACATGCGATCGCCGGCGAGCGGTGGCGCAAATGGATGGTCGGATCCGACCGAACCGCGCCCGCCGCCGAGGTCGCCGCCGACACGCAAAAAGCACGCTTGATCCTGTCCATGTGCGGCCATTATACGTTGGAAAACCCCGATGTCAAAGCGGCCATAGCAGTTTTGACGGAGAACATAACGGCTTTGGGGATCGACGCGCGGGATTATGTTGTCCGACGCATTAAAGACAGTATCGACCGATACGCCGCATGCTTCAACAATTACGGTTTAACGAGCAATTTATTAAAAGCGTAGCGCACTTATTCTTTCAAAGAATTCTTGCGGCGGACGCCGGGAAAAATATGGCGAGGAACGACATGATTTTGGCCGTCGATATCGGCGGCACCAAGACCGCTTTGGGGCTTGTCGGGAGTGACGACAGGCTGTCTGCCGACGCGAAAATCGACACGGTCGCGGATTTCGGCGCGCTCGTCGACAAGGTTTACGGCGCGGCGGACGCGCTTTTACGAACAAACGGCTTGACGTGGGAATCGATCGGCCGTGCGGGCATCGCTTGTCCGGGCCCTTTGAATATCCCGAAGGGCCTGATCGTGAACGTGGCGACAACGGGCTGGAAAAACATTCCGATCACGCGCCTTTTTCGGGAACGTTTGGGACGGGAAACGTTTTTAATCAACGACTGCAAGGCCGCCGCATTGGGCGAATATCGATTCGGCGCGGGCAAGGGCTGTCCCTCGATGGCCTATATGACCGTCAGCACGGGGATCGGCGGCGCGCTCGTCCTTGACGGCAGGCTGCATGACGGCCGTTTCGGTAACGCGGGGGAGTTCGGCCACCTGACGGCGGAGGAAAACGGCCTGCCGTGCGGTTGCGGCAAGCGGGGGTGCCTCGAATTGTACGCCTCCGGCACGGCGATCGCGCGCGTTTACGGCGAAAAGACGGGTGAAAAACGAACCGCAAAAGAAATCGGACTTTTAGCGCGGCGCGGCGACGGGGCCGCTTCGGAGACCTTGACGGGCGCGGCGGTCTATCTCGGACGGGCGATCGCGACGGTCTTCATCGTGGCGGAGCCCGAGCTTTTGGTGATCGGCGGCGGCGTGTCCCGCATGTACGATCTGATGCGGGAAACCGTCGAGCAAACCGTCGCCGCGCAGCTCCCCCGCTGTTATGAAAAAATGACCATTCGGACGCAGGCCTTAGACGGCAACCAAAACCTGTACGGCGCGGCGATATGCGCCAAAGAGGGGGTATTGCATTGAGATGAAAAATCCGGGTATACCCAAGGCCGCGCCGGACTTGCGGCGGCACAATATGGCGCGCCTGCTCTCCGCCGTTCTCGACGGCGCGGACTCGAAACGCGGGCTTCAAGAGCGTACGGGTTTGAGCTGGGGCACGGTGTCCGCCCTTGCCAACGAGCTTTTACGCAAGGGCTATATTGTGGAAACGGGCAAGGAAGGCTTCTCGGCCGGCCGGAAAACCGCCGTTTTGGACGTGAACGCCGGGGATCATTACGTCGTCGGCCTCGATATCAATGCGAGCGGCTTGAAGGCCGTCGTGTGCGACCTGAAAGCGCGAGTCGCGGAACGCTTTCGGGAAAGCGTCGCAAATCCCGAAAGAAACGGCGTGATCGGACAATTAAAAGCCCTGATCGCCTCCGTTTTAGACCGTTACCGCGGCAAAAAATTTCTCGCTTTGGGCGTGGCGGTACAGGGCAAGGTGGACACGGAAGCGGGCGTTTCACTGTTCCTGCCTTACTTCGCGGGCTGGACGAATATAGACCTGCGCGGCATATTAGAACGGGAATTCGACATCCCCGCGTATATCTACCACGACCCCGACTGCGTCATGGCGTCCTTATCGGAGCCGCGCGCCGACGACCTGAACTACGTCCTTCTGCGCGTGGAAAAGGGCATCGGCATGTCCGTCGCGACGGGCGGGCGCATTTTGACCGGCAGTCGCGGCATCAATGCGGAGATTGGTCATACGGCGGTCGATCCCGAAGGGATTCAATGCTATTGCGGCAACCGCGGGTGTTTAGAAGCATACGTGAATGCGGAGCGGATTTTGAACGAATACAAGCGCGGTGCGGACTTAGAGAGCTTTTTGGCGGCGGCGCGGCGCGGCGACGACGGCGCGACGGGCGCGGCCCTCGAAGCCGGACGGTATTTGGGCCTCGCGATCAGCACGATCTGCAATATCTTTAATCCGGCGACAGTCTTCATTTGCAGTTCTTACGGCCAAATCTTCGAGCTGGCCCGCGCCGAGCTCGAAAAGCAAATCAAAAATCACGTCTTCGGCGGCAAACCGCCCCGCGTCGCGATCCTGCAAAGCGACGGCTTTGCGGCGGCAGCGGGCGGCGCGGTCTTCACGGCCCGCCGTTTAATCGACGAGAGTCGATTATTTTAAAAAGCCGACCAAATTTATTATACAAGGAACAAACGATTATGGAACAAAAACAACTCACTTTCGCCCTGTTCTTCGGCAATCGGTTCGTGTTCTCTCCCGCTTTCATTAAGGACGCGCGGCGGGAGCTGGCCGAAGCGGTGGAAAAGGCGGGCCACGCCTGCCTGATCGCGAACGAGAGCATGACGCGCTACGGCGCGGTCGAAACGATACAGGAGGCGCGGCTGTACGCGGACTGGCTGGCGGCGAACAGGGGCCGCTACGACGGCGTCATTCTGTGTATGCCCAACTTCTCGGATGAAACAGGGGCGGCCGTCGCCCTGCGCGACGCGGGCGTGCCAATTTTGGTGCAGGCATACCCCGACAAGTTGGACAAGATGGACACGGCGCACCGGCGCGACTCGTTCTGCGGTAAGTTCAGCATTCAGGACGTTTTCAATCAATACAAGATACCGTTCACGGTCTTTCCCCCGCATTGCGCGCACCCGTTAGGCCCCGAGTTCGCCCGCAATTTACGGGATTTCGCGGCCGTCTGCCGCGTGGCGAACGGCATGAAACGCTTCACGTTAGGCGCGTTCGGCGCGCGCACGACCAAATTCAAAACGGTGCGCTTCGACGAAACGACGCTGGAAAAGTACGGGATCACGGTGGAAGCCTTCGACCTGTCCGAGGTGTTCGCCCGCGTGGACGCGCTACCGGACGACGCGCCGGAGGTCGTTCAAAAAGCGGACGAGTTGAAAGCATACGTCGCTTGCGCCCCACGGACGGCGGGCATCCGAACGCTGGCGAAATTCGCGGTTATTTTGGATCGGTATATCGGGGAATACGGGTTGAACGCGATCGCGTTCCGCTGTTGGAGCGAGCTCGGCGACCGCTACGGCGTGTCAATTTGTCCGGTCATGTCCATGCTGAACGAAAAAGGGCTCGCGGCTTCCTGCGAGGTGGATGTGTGTACGGCGGTCGGCATGTACGCGCTGCAATTGGCAACCGGAAAGCCCGCCGCGTGCCTTGACTGGAATAACAACTACGGCGCGGACGAAAATAAATGTATTTTGTTCCACTGCGGCCCCGTGCCCAAAAGCCTAATGAAGCCGGGCGGTTCGCTGGTGCCCAATCAGCTGTCGGGCGGCAATATCGGCTGTTATGTGGGCGATATCGCCGAATTTACGATGACCTTTTCGGGCTGCAAAACCGAGAACGGCGTCTTGAGCTTTTACATGGGCGAGGGCGAAATAACGGGCGACCCCGTGGACAAGGCGTTCTTCGGCGCAAAAGGCGTCGCGCATATCCCGAACCTGTCCAAAAAGCTGATCGCGATGGGGCGCAACAGCTTCCGCCACCACGTCGCCTTGGGGTGCGGCCGCGTGCAGGACATTCTCGCGGAAGCGTTTACAACGTATTTAGGGTACGATATCGTCGATATCGGATAGCTTAAAGAAAAATCCGATTCACTTTCCGTTTAAAAACTTTTGATCCCCCTGCACGTCGATTCGGGCGAAGCGGTACAACGGACGGATATCCGCGTCCGCGCCTTTGAAATACTTGTACAACGCGAGACCTTTGGCCTTGGGAACAATCCCCGCGCCGTGCGCCGGCGACGTGAACAGACCGAAGGTCTTTTCCATGCCCGGCCCTTCCAGCCAGTCGTAGAGACGGAAATAGTGGACGGTTTCCACGCACTTCAATTTTTTCAGCGCGTCGAAATCGCCGACGAGATAAGCCGCCTGCCGGATATCGGATTCGCGCGGGTTCAGACCGAATTTCACCAAATCATCGTCGTAATACCCGTATTCCGTGATAAAAACGGGAATATCGGCGTTCCCATGAGCCGCCGCGACGCTTTGAACGCGGTTATAAAATTCCTCTTCCAACCGCCAAAACTGTCCGTCGAAGTTATAGGGGTGATAGGTCAAAACGTCGAAATAAGCGCGGGGGGAGCGTTCGGGCGCGCCGTGGCGGGGAAACGCGCCGCTCTCGATCTTGCGGTAGACCAAATCGATAAAGCCGGCCGTGCACTCCGGCCCGCCCGCCGGCGACGGCAACGCGATCCGCGCCGCGGGATTCGCCCGCCGAATGCCCCGCGCCGCGTAAAACGTCAAATCGACGGCGATCCCCGCCTTCTCGTCGTCGGTATAGGTTATCGCCGCGCTTCCCCGTCCCTCCGGCGGCGCATCCTTTTCGGGATACCCCGGCTTAGCGATAAAGCGGTCGAGGTTTACCTCGTTGCCCGGTTCCCAATTTTTTACATCGGGAAACTCACGCGCCAGCATTTCGGACGCGGTTTCCAAAAGCCTCAAAAACGGCGCGTAATGCTCGCCGTTCGGGAAAGGAATCACGTTGAACGGAACGTTGCCGTATTCGGCGGTAAATGCGGGCGGATACAAATAGTTGTGGTTCATACCCGTCAAATGACGGATCCCCGCGCCGGTCAGCCGCGCGACGGCGTCCTTGTACATTTTCAGTTTTTGCGGCAAAAACACAGGCTCGCCCTTGGCGTTCAGCCGCATAAGATCGGTGTGGTGCATCCAAAGGCGCATGGATTTACAGCCCAAAGCCGCCGCTAATTCCACAGTTTGTTCGGGCTTTGTTCCCGCGTCGGTCGCGCCCTCGAACACCTCGCATATGCCGAAAAAGTTACTTTTATCAATCATGTCGGTTTCCTTCTTATTTTTTATTCCGAAAAGCGGATAACGCAGCCGCTCCGCGCGCCCATGCCCGTGATTTCCAGTACGCCGTCTTTCAGTCCGGCGCGGACGCCCGCCGCCGCGAATATGCCTTGTACGTTCAGGCCCTTCAACGCCTTGTGGCGCAACGTCAGCGCGCCGCGTGGCTCGCCGAACGTGTTGACGACCAAAACCGCGCCCGCCGCCCCTGCCCGTAAAACCGCCGTAAAGCCGTCGGGCTGCCGCAAGGACCGGTTCCTTTTGCTCAAATAGAAGCTGAACCCGTCGCGGATAACGTCCGCGCAGTTCCGGTACAGGGCGATCGCGCGTTCGACCGTCCGCCGCTGTATATCGTTCATCAAATCGAGATCACCCGACAGGCACATGCGCCCCAAAAAGCATTTGGACAGCGTATTGACCCAACGGTTCTCGTCATCGGACGGGCGTGAGACCGCCCAAACTTGGCTCCGCGCGGGCTGCAAAACGCGGTGCATATTGCCCGCCACGATCGCGCCGTCGTCGGTTTCGTGCAAGTCCGAATAGGAAACCTGATCGGCCAAGGCGATCATGGACGGCTCCGTGCGCATACCGCCCGACGCGCACATCTCGATGCAGAGCTCGGGCAGTTCGCGTTTGATTTTACGGAAAAAGTCCTGCACGGCCGCAACCTGTTGCCGCAGGCCCTCGCCCAAGGACTCCGCGCCGTCGCAACCGACGCCGATATTTTCGTTGTAGTCCACCTTTAAATAATCGAAGCCGTTTTCTCTCAGAAAGCCGATGACGCGCTCGGTCAACAGCTTTTCGGTCTCGGATTTGCGTAAATCGATAAAAGAGCGTTCCAGGTTGCGGATCACGTGTCCGTCCCTTTGCAATAAAAGGTCGTCCCCGATCCCGCCGCGCCTGTATTGCCCGTCGTAATCCAAGCTTTCAAATTCAAACCAAATGCCCGCTCTCATGCCCTTGTGTTTGATATACCGCACGACCTCGGCTATTCCGTTCGGGTAAAACGCCTTCTTTGGGGTATACAACCCGTCGGATTCGTCGAACCAGCCCGCGTCGATCACAAACGTTCCGACGCCCAAATCCGCCGCCGTATCGATCAGAGGCAACAGGGCCTCGCGCGTCGGTTTATTCCATGTTTTGCAATATTCGTTGAACAGAATCGGCAGGCTCTCCTCGGACGGCAACAGCGGTTTTTCCCGCTGAACCTCGGTCAAAATCTGCGCCGCTTCGTCAAAATCGCCCCGAACCGCCGTCAAATACGCCGTCGGCGCGGTCAGGCTTTCGCCGGACTTCAAAACCTTTCGCCAATGCCCGAACTCGAAGTCCGCCAATCCGCCCGACAAATTGACCGAGTTTTGCGCCAAATAATATTCCATCTGCCACGAGGACGCGCAGGCCAAACTGACGGCCCACGTCACGCCCCGCGCGCGGTCGGTCAGACCGATCAGGGGCATGAAGCCCCGGCAGGGCGTGGAACCGACGGCGCCGAATCTCTCGCCCCGCGCGCCGTAGTTCATCCAGCTGGGTTCGCATTGTATCGCTTCGGCGGGAAAGCTGTCGGGCTCGGCCTCCGCGCTCCATTGGCTGCGAAGGCGGTGCAGCTCGATCTTGCCCGCCGAATTATCCAACGTATACGGGGTCAGGCCGCCCAACGAGAACGAGGACAGCATTTCCAACGTGATTTCTTTTCCGCTTTCGTTCGTGTAAACGGTGCGGGATTCCAAAAACCGCCGCCCCTTTTTATAAATCAGGCGGTGTTCGGCGGTTTGGCCGTCGTCCCGCGTAAATTTCGTGACAATTTCGGCCGCGCCGTTCTTTTTCTTTACGGCTTGACCCGCGTATTTCAGGGCGAAGCCGCTTTCCGAATTGCGCATCGTGCGCCCCGCCGAGTATTGACGGTTCACCGCGTCGCCCGCGACGTGCACCTGCACGAGCGGGTCTAATCGGCTCCATTTCACGCCCTCTAAAAACAGCTTCTTTTCGTCGACATATTTCACCGTGGACGCGGGCACGACCGCCAAGGACGCGATTCCGTCCTTGACGGCGTACAGCGCGGTCAGGTTGCCCAGTTTATGCTTGATGAGTTCTTTCATACGGTTTCCTTTTCATAAGGTTGAGATTCCGCGGACGCTTCGCGTCCGCGGAATGACCTTGGGTATTCGCAGGGGAAACCTTTTGGTAAAGGTTTCCCCCGCGCCCCTTTCAAAAACTTTGACTTTTTGTCTTATGTGTTTATGCTCTCGCGGTGATCACGATGTTGGAAAGAACGCCGATCACGCCCGACATAGCGGCTGCCAAATACATATTAAACGTTATCGTTCCCGAATCCGTAACGCTGAAATTGAACGATAAATGCTCATATGTCGTCACGCCCGATTCATAATAGCCCATGGACTGGAAGGTCGGAAGCGTGCCGTCAACCGTTATTCTCGGCGGTCCGGCAGGGCTTACACCGTTTCCGAAGCCGTTGAACCAAAAATCCGAAAGCCGTAAATCGTATAAAGTGCAATCAAACGAAATCGTATAGTCGCCTTCGGCCAGATTGAAGATCCACCCGCGCGTTCCGGTATAGCCGTCGCCGTAGAACGAAAATACGATCGAGCCGTCCGGCAATACGCCCGCGTTGTCGGTTATGCCCGTAACGACGTTCGACGTATAGGCGTTGTTCACGGTCGCACCCGCCGCGGAACCTAATTCGATAATACGAATATTGCTGACCACGATCGAGTAATTGGCGATGCCGTTCGCGACAAAGAAATCCATCGTCGCGGCCGCGGCAGCCTTGCGCGCGTTAAAATGCAACGTATAGTCGCCCGGTGTCGTCGGAAGTTTGAGCCATTCTTTGGACGTCACCGTTCCGTCTATCGCGCAACGATCCGTAGTGCTCGCGTTGGACAGTACCCTTACGTCAAACAGAATATAATAGGTGGTGTTTGCCGCGAAGTTTTGACCGTCCTGCCGCGCGAATATGCCGTGATGCCATGTTGCGGTGCCCTCGTTCTCCGTCACCTGATAGCCGCTTGCCGCGCCGAACGGCGTATCCGTCGAAACCGTGGCCGCGGCAACCGTACCGGTGAACGTGCCCACTAATTCCGTCGAAGAATTGATCGCGCTGAACAGCATTTCGTCGACCTTCTCGCTATCGTACCACAGTTCGACCGCAATCTTGGTATAGGCCGCTTTGCTGAACGTGACGACGCCCGTCACCGCTTCCACGGACGCCACGTCGCTTCCGACGCCGCTTCCGAGTTTCCATTCGACCAATCCAGAGGTGTACGTGTTGCTCGGTTCGGCAATCGTCAACGTCACGGGTACGGAACCCTCTTTCACGTCGATCACCTTGCTTATCGGTTGGGCGATATGCAACTGCACCGCTTGCACGGTCAACGTATACGTATCGATTAAATCAACGTCGCCGGATTGCAAATAGACGCCCCCCGCCTTTACCTTGACGGTGATATCGGTCGCGCCCGCGCCGATCAGCGTCACAAGACCCGAATTGTTTACCGTGGCGACCGTCTTTACGGAAGAATCCCACTCGTAACTCGCGCCCGCCGGGAAATTGCCCGGCGTTACGCTTGCGGAAAGCTGAACCGTGCCGTCCGCCAAATACACGTTGCTCTCGGGCTTGCCGCCGATATGAACGGCGTCGACCGTATCGACAATCGCGAGGGTGACCGTATCGGTATAGACCGTCCCGTCCAAAGCGACCGTTATCACCGCGCTGCCGACCTTTTTGAGCGTCAGCAGGCCGTCGTTGCCCACCGCGGCGACCGACGTATCGGACGACGCGTAGTGCAGCGTAAAGCCCGCCGCGTTGGTTTGAATCTGTTTCGTTCCCGCGGTCAACTGTACGTCTGTGAACGACGCCTTACCGGCGATTTCCAAACCGCTGACCAGCTTGCGGGTGACCGTCACGTCGTAAACGGAATATTCAAGCTCCTGATACGCCGGCGCGTTGCCCCAAAAGAAGAACAAAACGTTGCCGCCGTTGGACGTAAACGTGCCGGAAACGACCTGTCCGTTCGTTTGTGTCAGGTTCGGATCGCAAACGACCTGTCCGCTGTCTCCGATATCCTGACGGGCGATGAACGCGTTCTCGGTCGGTTTTTTCGCCACGTCGATTTTAAACGACAGGGTGAATCGCGCGCCCGCGGGGAAGGAACCGACGGGGAAATTCATCTTAAAGCCGGTATACGCCAAAGTGCCCGCATAACCCTGCGTAGATTGCGGCAGAGAAGCGACCTTGACCTTGCCGTTCTCGAAGGTAACCGTCGATCTGTTCTGCCCCACGTTGTCGTAGCCGTCGCGGTTCGCCGCATTTGCAACGCTCCAATCGAACTGCGCCAAATCGACCGGCTCGGCGGTTTCGCCGGCCGCCTTGACCTTAAAGGTCGAAACCAAATTGTACTCGGCCAACGTGGCGGTGATCGTCGCCTCCGCTTTCTTCATGCCGATATGCAACGTCGCGGTTTTACCCGATCCCGCAGTGACAAACGTGGCTTCCTCGTCCGAGGACGTCCACGCCACCTCGTAATCCCCCGCCACGTTCGTTTGCCACGCGAGGTCAAACGTACGCCCGAAGGGATATTCGGTCGTTTCGACGGGCTTGCCGGTCACTTCGAGGGAGGTCGGTATGCCCGTCAGCGTCAACGTGAAGCTGTCCGTAACCGTCGTGCCCTTCGCCTTGACGGTGATTTTGGTCGAGCCGGACGCGACGTGCGTCACCTTGCCCGTACCGTCCACCGTCGCGACGGTAGCCGTGCCGGAACTCCATTCCGCATCGGGTTTATCCGATCCGGTCAATTCCGTCCCGTCCCCGTCATAGAACTTGACGCCGAGCTGCAGCGTCGCGCCCGCCGTAAACAGTTGGGCGTCGTCCGTCGGACGGCCCGTGATGGTCGCGTCCGCGACCGTTTTACCGCCGGTCTCGCCGCCGGGATCCGTATCGGGGTCCTTGGAGCATGCCGTCGCGAATACCATCAACAGAGCGAGCAAAGCCGCGAGGATTAGCGTGAGCTTGGATTTTCTCATAGATTCTCTCCTTTTTTGTTTTGCTTGTTATTTGGTTTTTGTTTTATATATTGAGCGGAAAAACCTTTTTTCAAAATCTTTTCCGCGTTTTTTTATAGGTCTTGCGGGTAGACCTTCAGCGTTCCCGGCTTTAATGCCGCCGTCAAAACCGTCTGCGCGAACAAGCGGGTCATAAAATCGCCGGGGTGATTGCGCCCGTCGCCCATCAGCTGGTCGATCGTTTTGTTTTTCAGCACGGTTTGCTCTACCGCGTACAGCGGCGCGAGCGCGGCGTTTGGATAATCCGGCAACAAGGCTTTCAACTGCGCTTCGTATTGCGCGGCGTTCGCCCCAAACAGCGGCGTCTTCATCTCCGCGTCGGTGTACACGTTATCGTTCGTGCGCGGCGGCGAAACCAACAGGAGCGAGGCGTCGGGATTGACCGCCCGTATCTTGTCCAGCAAGGATTCCATGCGCAGGCGGTATTGCGTCGGGTTTGCGCCCGTGCCGCTATCCCATCCCCCGCCGTCGTTGGTTCCCAAGCCGACGATTATGAGGTCGGCCTCGTTCAACATCGACAGCACCGCCGCCGTCACCTGCTTCGCCTTGTTTTTCGTGTAATCGCCCGCGGACGGCATACTGTCGGGCTTGTTGTCCAAAATGTAGTTATACTGCCCCGTCGCGATACCGCCTACGCCGCCGTTGTACCAATTGACCGCGCCGTCCTGAATTTGGTGCGCTCCCGCCGTGATTTGCTTGGCCGTTCTGCCCGTGTAATGCGCCAGTCCCTCCGCCACGATTTGCGCGTAGGGCGGCACATGCACGGGGCCCGCGCCCTCGATCAAGCTGTCGCCGATAAACAGGACGTTGAGCGTCCCTTCTTGCTTGGCTTCCAACGTCGTCAGCTTGGACAGCCCGCTCACCGGCTTTTCGCCGTCCCACGCCGCCGTGCGGATATAGGTGACCGACAGCATATAGTTTTTGGTCGCGTCGTTCGTGCCGATCACCTCGGTTCCGGTTCCGTCCGGATGCTTATAGTACCACGCGTCGGAGTGCGATCCGGCGGGCGGGAAATACTCGTTATACGGCATGATCGGTAAATTCGAGCCGTCCGGCACGGTAAGCTTGCCGCCGCCGAGCGTATAATCCGTCCCTTCGGTAAAGGCCGCGCCGCCGAGGGCGTTCGCCCGAACAACGCGCACAATCTTCGCGGCGGGGAACGCCAATCCGAGCGGCGAAACCGTGCCGCCTTGGTTGCGGACAACAAACGCGTTCTCATTGTAAATCAGTTGGCTGTGCCACACCGGCGACAAATAGCGGTCGAACGTATCCGCGCCGTACACGCCGGGCGCGCCCGCGCCGCCGACCGTCATTTCCTCGATTTTTTCTAATGTCAGCATATCGTATACCGGCTCCTTGTCCCCTTCCGGCGGATTCGTCGTCCCGCCGCCGTCCTTTGTTCCGCACGCCGTGAAAAGCGGCAGGAACAACAGCAAGGATAAAAGACACAATGCGATTTTTTTCATATTCTTTTTTTCAACCTATCCTGTGTCCGCAGACTCAAAGCCAATTCGGGACGGTTCCCGTAAAATACAGAAACAGCTCCGTCCGATCGATGTCCGCGCCCTTGATTGCTTTTTGCAGCTCCACCGCGATCTTTTTGGGGCGCGGGCCGACGGACAGCGTCGGATCGGTGAACAGGCCGAAGCCGATTTCAATATTGGAAGCGACCGATTCTTGCGCCGCGCCCTCCCAATCGTACATACGGAAGATGATCACCGTCGCCACAAAGGTCAGGTGCGTCCGAATATTGAGCATGTCGGCGGCGATGAATCCGCCCTCTATTTGCTCGCGGTTTTCACGCGCCGCGGTGTCGGTATTCAGGATTCCGTTTTCGGTGGTCGTGTAGCCGAATTCGGTAAAGAATACCTTTTTACCGTCGTCGCCGTGATCCTTGGCGATTTGATAGACCGCCAAATTCAGCTGCGTAAACGACGAGCTTGCCGAACTGTTCCCTCCAAAATTATAGGGGTGCCAATTTAAAACCTCGAAATAATCGTCCGCATCCGTCGAACGCACCGATCCTACGGACGGGCTGTTGCCCGATTCGATTTTACCGTACAGCTTTGTCAGAAACGGGCGAATGCCGCGCGAGGCCGACGCCGTGCTTATGCTGTTGTCGAACACAAGCCCCGGCATGACGGACACGGCGTTCGGGTTGCCTGCTTTCATGCCCTTGGTCGCCGCGTACATAAGATCTACGCCGATTTGCGCCTTTTCGTCTATCGTGTAGTATTTCGAGTTGTCGCCCGTATTGTTCCAATAGCCGCCGCTCTTATGGCAATACATATTATCGTTGATTTCGTTGCCGCACTCCCAATATTTCACGTCGGGAAATTCGGCGGTCAGCAACTTATAGGTGTCCTCCACGATCTTTAAAAAGGGCGCGTAATACGTCGAGCCGGGCGCGGGAAACATGCCGAACGTCCACTCGTTTTCCAGCCCCGAACCGTAGGGAAACCGGTAATAATGACTCATCGCGATGAAATTCGTAACGCCCTTGGCTTTCAGCGCGTCGATAAAGGTATGGTAATAGGTCACCTTGGCGGGCACCAACGAAACGCCGTTCGTACTGCCGACCGTAACCAAATCGTTGCCGGTGTGCATCCACATGCGGTAAGACTGTATGCCGACCTCACCCGCGAGGTTGGCCAAACGCGTCAAATTCTCCGTTCCGTCCACCGCCGCGCCGCCCGGCTCGCCCAATCCGTAAAAGCCCATGGGCGCGAGCGTTCCCCCGCCGCCGCCGGTCTGATCGCCCCCGCCCGTTTCGGGAGCCGTATAGTATTTATACAACCCCGTCGAATCGACGTTCGCGCCCTTAATCGCTTTTTGCAGCTCTATCGCGATCTTTTTGGGGCGCGGACCGGTAGACATCGCGGGGTCGGTGAACAGGCCGAAGCCCATCTCGATCGTGGGGCCAAGCTCGCTCTGCCCCGCCTCCCAGTCGTACATGCGGAAGATCACCACGATTTCCACATAGGGCAGATTCGCCCAAATGTTTTTCATGTCCTGCGCGATATAACCGCCCTGCGTCTGCTCCCGCGACGCGCGCACCGTCGGATCGATATTGTTGCCCTCGGTGGTCGTATAACCGTACTCGGTAAAGAACACCTTTTTGCCGTCGTCGCCGTGATCCTTAACGATTTCGTAAATCGAATCGTTCAGCATCGTGAATGCCGAGCCGGCCGTGCTGACGCCGTTGAAATTATAGGGGTGCCAATTTAAGACCTCGAAATAATCGTCGGTCTTTGTCGAGGACTCCGCGCCCACCGACGGACACGCGCCCGACTCGATCAGGCCGTACAGCGTACGCAAATACGGGCGGATGCCCTGCGCGGACTGCGACAGGCTGTTGTCGTTGTTGAACACAAGGCCCGGCATAACCGACACCGCGTTCGGATTGCCCGCTTTCATGCCCTTGGTAGCCGAATACATCAAATCCGCGCCGATCTGCGCTCTTTCGGTCAGCATAAAGTGCTTCGAGGTATCGTTCGTGTTGTTCCAATAGCCGCCGACCTTATGACAATAAGCGTTGACGTTGATCTCGTTGCCGCATTCCCAATACTTCACCTCGGGGAATTCGGCGGTCAGCAACGCGTAGGTATCCTCCACGATCTTCATAAATCGCTCGTAATAGGGCGAGTCCGGCGCGGGATACGCGCCCATCATGTTCTCGTTTTGCGGAAAGCCCGACGGAAACCGATAATAGTGGCTCATCGCAATGATGTTCGTGATGCCCTTGGCTTTCAGCGCGGCGATAAAGCCGTGATAGTACTGAACCTTAGCCGGTACGAGCGACACGACGTTTTGAGACGTGATCGCGACCAAATCGCCGCCGGTGTGCATCCACATGCGGTAGGACTGTATCCCGACCTCGCCCGCGAGGGTCGTCAGCCGTTCGAGGTTTGCCGACCCGTCCACCGCGATGCCGCCCGGCTCTCCGAGGCCGTAAAAGTACTTCTCGCGCTCGATGATACGGCCCGGCCTCGTTTCGGGCGGCGGTTCCGTTTTGCCGCCGCCACCGTCGGTGTTGCACGCCGTCAGCAGAGGCAGACAAAATACCAAAGCCAGCAATATCCAAAGAAATTTTTTCATTCCGTTTCCTTCCTTTTATTCGTTTTTGATTTCGATAACGCCATAGATAGTGCGGGCACGATCTACTTTGCCCGCTTCGCTCCGCCCCTCTTCACCAACCACACAACCAGCACGGCGATCCCCGCCCCGACGACGACACCGCCGACGACGACACCGACGATGAGCCAAACCTTTTTATCTCCGTCGCCCGGATCTTGCGGGCTTTCCTTTGTCAAATCGGTCAGCGGCGGTTTGTTGGTACCGCCGTTGTTTTCCGTGACGATATCGATCGCATAGTTCAGACTGACGACGCGGATATTGCCGATGCTCATCGCGCCCGGCGCGCCCGACGCTCCCGCGGCGAAGTAGACCGAGCCGCCCGTATATTCGCCCGTGAACATCATCGCCGCGACGGGCGTTTCAAACATTGTCATCGGCGCGCCGGCCGCTTTCACGTACAATTTCACGACGCCGCCGATCACGGTTAATTTAACGTTGACCGTCCCGCCCGCCTCGAAAATATTGACCGGCAGGGCGAAATTCGCCTTGGACGCGTCGTTTTCGAGGCCCGCGAGGGCGACGTTCGCCGTACCCGCCTTGAACGTGACCGTGCATCCGGCGGGGTCGGCCTCGGTGCGCCCGAAGCCCAAAATAATATCCGAGCCGCTCGGCGTCACGTCGTAATTGACTTGGAAGTTTTTAAACTGCCCGACGGTCGCGAACGTCGAATTTTTATTGGTGTCCGTGAATTTCAGCGCGCCGTTCGCGACGCCGATACCCGCGCCCGATATCTTCCAGCGCGTGTCGTTGATAAAAGAATTAGAGAAGCCGATCGCCGCGTAGTCGCTCAACTCGATCGCTGACACGTTGGCGGCCTTCGCGGTTTCATCCTTTAACAAAAAGCTGTCGTTTAAGTCCGTGATCGAGTAGGACAGCAATTTAAATTTCGCGCCGCCCGCGTTTTGCGGATCGCCCGCCGCGCCCGTCACCGCCGTGTAGCCGTAGCTTTTCGCGCCGGTAAAAACCGCTTTCGGCACGTACGAGGGGCTTTGCGCCGTCGCGTCCGTATAATAGACGCTCACCGTCCCGTTGGACACGACGATCATTACATCGAAGCTCTTCGCGGGGTCGAACAGCGTTTCCGTTGCCGTGACGGCGGCGCCTGTCATATTCTTCTGTTCGACGACCGTGCCGCCGCCGCTTTTCGTAAAGCGAACCGTCGGGTAGCCCTCCGTGCCGGAATCGACCTGCGGCCTCCCCATCGCGACGCCGATATAGCCCGAATCCGCGTCCGTGACGTTTATGCGGAAGCGGACGATGAAATCGCCGTAGGTTCGGGTCGGCCCGAACAGGTTGAGCGGCGTGGCGTCGTCCGTCAAACCGCCGCGGCCCGTGAATTCCACGCAGGCGGGAGCGTTTTCCTTCCATTCGGTCGTGCGCGAGGGCTCCTTCTTTTCACCGCCGATATACCATTTTGCCGTGTTATAGTACTGCATCGTATAGGTGGCGGCGGGCGTTTTGCGTTCCATACTGCCGTTAAAGTCGATCGTCTCGTTGCCGCCCATATCGGGGATCGCCGCCGGATCGGCGTAAACCTGCGCCGCCGTCGACACCTCGGTCACAAGCGCGGTCACGCCACCGCCCCCCGCCCCGACGGCCGCGATAGCCATATAGCCGTCGATGCGGACGCCCGTCAGCGTCAGCTTAGGAGCGGTTTCCGCGCCCACGTACAGCTCGGCGTCGTATGCGCCCGCGTTATAGGTAAATTTGAATTTGAGAACCGATTCCGCGCCGTAGGCGACGCCGCCCAACGCGAATTCCTGCGATTCAACGCCGTTTTTCAGAACGCCCGCCTTAAAGCCGCCGGCGTACTTAACGTACAGCAAATTGGCCGAATCCACTGCGGACGACGCGCTCTCCATGCCCAAAGCCAGTCCGAAGTACGCGCCCGGCGCGATCGCCGCGGGCTTCCATTTAAAGGACGCTTCCAACGGCGAGCCAACGCGCGTGTCGGGCGCGAACGCCTCGCTTGAAACCAACCGGCCGGCTTGGGCGTTTTCGAAGGACAGCGATTTCAGATTGCCCATAAAGAACCCCTCGCGCGGCGCGTAGTGCGTGGGATCGGGGCTCACCGCCGACAGCGTCCACGCGGTGTCCGCCCCCTCGTTGATCAAGCTCAAACGGCTCGTCGAAAAGTCGTCGTCCATCTCCTGACGCTGGCCCCCGATCGTCAGAACGTTGTCCTGCGCGTCGTACACGCGGTATTTCACGCGCGTGACATCCAATACCACATTCCCGCTCATCACGCAAAGCCCGAAATGACTCTCGGCAATCATGTTCGGGATAACCGCGGAACTGTTCGCAAACTGCATTAAGGTCAACGAGCTGCCCTTGATCCCCGTGTAAAATTTAATGTCGTACAAGCTGCTGTCCGACACTTTTTCCGCTTCGATTTTATAGGTGAATGTCACGCCTGCGGTCAGGGCCGCCACGGTCATGCCGTAGCCGGTTTTCGGCGCGATCGCGCCCACGCCGCTCCTTTCCCAAACGGCTCCGTTGCCATCCATCGGGATCATGAACATGAGGCCCGCCTCGTAAAAGTGGCCGCCCGCCGACGGGACGCCCAGCGCGATCCCCATCCAACCGCCGCCGGTCGTACGCTTTACGTCCAATTCCAGCGTAAAGCCCGCGACGGGATACGTCGGATCCGCCTTGAAACGGGGCGCCTTGATCGTGGGCTGCCACGCGTCTACCGGGCCGATGAAACGCAACGCGCTGCCCTCGCTTTTCATCGCGGCATCGCCGTCTAACTTCCAGCCGGCGCCCAGCGCGTCCCCGCTGAACGTTTCCGCCGCGGCGGGCATATCGATCGTCGCCGCTTCCGCACGCCGCGACAGGGCGCGGGCGGGCAACAACAATGCAGCCGACAACGTCAGCAACAGGGTAATTTTCCAAACTTTCATTCTTTTCTTCATCGTTTTACCTCTTCAAAACTTGATTCTCTCTTTGCTTTGCTTTGTAATCTATCCGCTTCTTTCTTTTTTAAATTAAAACTCGACGCCCTTTCCCACCTTCTCGGTCAGCCACTTCAACAGAAACACGAAGGGCGTCAGCAACACGCAGAACATCATGCCCGTCGTGGCCGCCGAAACGGCCGCGCCCTTCGACGAATTCAGGCGCACGATGGTGAAGATATACAGCGAAATCGTCATCGTCTGCCCCGCGTACCCGCCGCCCTCGCCCGCCAACAGGTAGGGCTGCATCATAAAGCCGAAGATACCCATCGTGCCCATGACGATCAGCGTGGAAATCGTCGGCCATACGAGCGGCAGGACAAGCTGAAAGCACTCCCGCCAAAAGCCCACGCCGTCGATCTGCCCCGACTCCAGAATCTCGGCGGGCACGCGCGACATCGCGCCGCTGATCAGGAGGACGTTGCCCGACAGCCCCGCCCACATGCAGAACAAATAAATCAGAGGCCAAATCGTATTGGACTTTACGGTCACGTCGAACCACTCCGGCGAGGAGCCGAAAAGCGCTTTCCACAGCATATCGATCGGCCCGAATTGCGTGTTGAACATGTATTTGTACAGCATCGTCAGGATCACGATCGAGATGATGCTGGGCAGGTAGAACATGACGCGGAAATAATTTTCCAGCTTGATCTTTTTAAAGAACACGAACGCCGCCACGTACGCCATCGGCAACAGGACGAGCACGTTCAGGGGAAACGCGGTCAAACTGTTTAGAAACGCCCGACGCAAAACGATGTCGCCGCCGTTCCCGACCGGAAAAAAGAAGCTCTTGAACGTCTTGACAAAGTTCTCGAAGCCTACCCAATAGTAGGACATCGGCTCGCCCGTGATCGTACCGTAGCGGTCGAGCTGCTGAAAGGTCAACAGCAACGTGCGCCCGTTGATATACAACCAAAACACCAAAAAGTGCGCGATCGGCCACGCGAGCATCAAGACGATGAACGTCGTCCTTTTAAATTTTTGCGTTTGATAGAAGCGGTATGTCGCCGCCGTTCCCGCTTTTTTCATTTTATAATCCTAAATCCCGCAACCACTGCGCCCAGTTATCGTCGACGTATTTGTGCGCCGCGTCCACGACGCCCTGCGGATCATTTGTCAGGTTGTCTCCGACGACCGTGGAAATGGTCGGCATATACGGATTCAGCTTCTTAAACACGTACATCGGATTTTCGGCCTTGGAAAACTCGTAAAAATTGGTATGCTCGGTATACAGGCCGATCGTACTGCGCTGAAACGTCGACCATGCGTGAGAGGGCGCGAGCTTGATCGGATCGTATTCAAACGGGCGCATCATGCCGGTCGTTTGCGTGAAGTCCAACAGCTGCCGTTCCTGACATAAAAACAAGAGAAAGTCCTTCGCCAAATCCTTATTGACCGCCTTTTCGGGAATGCACATGAAATCGCCGAGTTGTGCATTGTTCAGACCCGTCGATTTCGCGCCGTTGATCGAGGGCGTCACCATCATCTTTAAATTGGCGCGCATGTCGGGATAGGCGTCCGCCGCGTCCAAATAATCCTCCATCTCGCGTTCCAGCCACGAGCCGACGGGCATCATCACCGCCGCGCCCTTGATGAACGCGATCTCCGCGTCCAACGAGCTCATCGCCGCCGCGCCGGTGGGAACGTCCTTCCAAACCGGCGTCGTACCCGTCTTGTCCACAAACAAATCCTGCAACAAGCGGTAGGATTCCCGAAGGCCGCTTTGCTTATAGACGTTCGAGCTTTCAAAATTCCAAAAATCATACCAGTTCCCCTCGTTCGCCGGGTGGTCGCTTCCCACGCCCTGGTACTGCGCCCACCACGTGGTCTGCACAAACGTCAGCCAGTTCAAGGCCGTGCCGGGCCAAACGAAAGGCTGAACCTTTTGTCCGTAAGCGCCTCTCGTATATCCGCCCGCCGCGGCGGTCGTCTTGATATCGGCCACGAACGCTTTCAGCTCGGTTTCGTTCACGGGCGGCGCGGTCCAATACCCGCCGCCGCTCTTTTGCGTCAGTTTCAGATAATCGTCGTTGTAGACGAACGAGGTCGTGTTTGCCGACCACGGAACGATCCACGCCGACTTTTCACCGACGCCGGGAATCGCCTGCGTCCACGGGTACGCCTTATAATCTCCGATAATATAGTCCTTTAACTTGACGGTCGACCCGTCCAGCTTTTTGATATCCTTATCGTAAATATCGTCCAAATACGCCAGTTGACCGAACTGCACGTTGTCCTGCCAGTTGAAGTTTTGGCTCATCATGATATCGGGCAGGTTTTTGCCCGATTCCAAAAGTAGCGATGCATTTTCGCGCAGGGAAGGATCCTCGGTCAGCTTAAAAGTGACTTCGGGGTGCTCCTCACGGTACTTCGCCGCAGCGTCGTTCAACCATTTGTCCCCGAAGCCGCCCTTAAAGTACAGGATACTGATCTCGCCGGGCTTGCCGGTGTTCTTTTCGGTGTTCCCGCAAGCCGTCAGCGCGGGAACGGCGAGCGCAAGCAGCGCAACCGCAAGCATGAGTCTTTTCCATACCTTCATTGTCATGTCCTCCTTCAATATCTTTTTTTTCAAGCTTTTGCTTGAAAAATCAAACGGGGTACCCCGTTTGCAGTGCTTTCCCGTTTGTGTTCTATCCCTTCAAACCGCCCGCCATTGTGTTGGTGATAATGGTCTTTTGAAACGCAGCGTACACGATAACGACCGGCAGGGTCGTGATAATCGTAGCGGCGAAAAAGCGCGGATAATCCGCCCCGTAGTTTACGATGTTATCCGAAAGGGTTTTGATTCCGACAGCAACCGTGGGGTGCGACGGATAGAACAGGTATTGGCTCATATAATCGTTCCAAACGCCGATCACGCCCAAAACGCCGAGGGCGAGCAACGCCGCCCTCGCCTGCGGCAACATGATCGTAAAGAACACGCGGAAATTGCCCGCTCCGTCGATGAAAGCCGCCTCCGCGTAATTCCACGATATATTCTTGAAAAAGCCGTACAGCAAGAGGAAGTTAAAACCGAAGCCCCCGGCCGCGGTTATCAGCATACCCCAATAGGTGTCCTGCATTCCCGTGTCGAACATGAATTTATAGAACACCGCCAAACTGCCGGTCGTCGGAATGAACATGATAATGATCGCGACGAAATAAACAACGTTGCGCCCCTTGAACTGATACTTGGACACCACGTACGCCGTGCACGCGCACACGAACAATCCGATCACAACCTGTCCGACGGCCAGCGTTATACTGTTGAAGAACATGTCGAGCAGGTTGAAATCCTTCATCTTAAAGATATCGATATAATTGGAAAACAGCCACTGTCTCGGCAACGCCATCGGGCTGCCCGACATGAGAAATTCCTGTTTGCTTTTGAGGGAATTATAAAAGAGCCAAAGGAACGGAAACAGCAAGGTCAGCGAATACAGGAGGAATAAAACAAAAAAAACCCACAGGACGATCCTGCCGTTTTTTTTCACCTTATTGTTGATCCGTTTTTTAGACGGGCGCGGGGACTCGTTCATCTTCCCTTTTCAACCGTTCCTTTTCTTTTCGATGCTTTCATCGCCTCAATGTAATCGATTACATTAGAGCATATTATTATTATACCACATATTTAGGATTTGTCAATACCTTTTTTAAAAAATTTTTGTAGGAATTTTTTGAGAGCTTTTTTAGGAATCCTTATTTAAGGGCCGGTGAATATTTTCAGCGTTAAATCCAACGCGCTTTCCTTGCCGGGGAATTCGGTCAGGGCGCGAACCGGACTGCCGCCGGGCGCTTCACGCGTAAACCCCCGCCCGTCGCACACAATCCGGACGGCTTCCTCCCGAAACCACTCCCCGTGTAGCAGATAGAGAAAGGGCACGGCGTCGTACAGAATGCCGCCGGACGTTTGTTCGGGATGTTTGATCGCGCCGCCGTGATAGTTGCGGTGCCATTCAGCGTAAAACCGGAGCGCGACCCGCGCGTAAACGTTGCCCCCGCTTCGGATACCGGCAAAGCGCGCGCCGTCCACGATAAAATCGCGGCATACGTCCAGCGGAACCAGCGTGAGATCGAAGCCCGAACCGATCACAGCCGCCGCGGACGTCGGATCGACGGCGGCGTTGAACTCGTCGGTCGGGGCGGTTTGATTGATATATCCCCGCCGGAGACTGCCGCCCATCCACACGATCCGGCACGCGCTTTTCAGTTCGGGGTATCGTTGTGCAAAATCCCGGATATTGGTCAGCGGGCCGATAGCGACGACCGTATCTGCGCCCTCCCGCACCGCGCGCGCGATTTCCGCGGCGGCGTCTCCGCAGACCGGAACGGCGTAAGCCGACACGTCGTGCGGCATGTTGCTTGTCCCGACCTGCCGCCCGCGCGCCAAAGGAACCGCCGCGCCCGTTTCGGCCAGCAACCGCGCCGCCGTTTTCAATTTATAATCAATATCGCCCCACGCGACCGAAATCAGCCGGATATCGAACGCGCCCGACGCGAGCGCGAGCGACAGGGCAAAAATATCGTCTATATCGTCGCCCAAATCGGTATCGACGACAAGCTTGCGCTTCTTTAACATAAATTCCCGCCTCCTAAACTTTTTATTCCTCGGTTGACATTCACTTTTCGGGCCACTATTTGCCCGCTCCGGATTCGGTGGATTCCCGAATAATCAGCTCGTGCCGCAAAACGGTCCGTTTAGGCGTCGCGCCGCCGTTGAGCACGCCGTCCAACAGGCCGAACGCGGTTCTGCCCATTTCGCGGCAGGGCTGGCGCACCGTGGACAGCGCGGGCGAATGCATTTTGGAATAGATCAGATCGTCAAAGCCCATCACCGCGACATCCTCCGGCACTCGAACCCCCGACTCCTCAAACGCTCGCAACGCGCCCATCGCAATGATATCCGAACAGGTGAACAGAGCGTCGGGCCGGATGCCGCGCTCCATCAATTCGAGCGTCGCCGCGCGGCCGTTTTCATAGGAAACGCAATCCGGCATCATGGCGCGCTCGTTCACGTCCAAGCCCGCCTCTAAAAGGGCCCGCCGGTAGCCGCGCTCGCGTTCGAAGCCCGAAACGTGGTTCGCGCCCAAAAAAGCGACGGTTTTTCTCCCCAAGCCGATCAAATATTTCACGGCGTCGGCCGCCGCCTTCTCGTTGTCAATATCGGACTGCATACAGGTATAGGACGGGTGGCTCTCGCAACAGACCGCGACGGGCAGGTCGGAAAAGTACTCTATCGCGCCGCGCGCCGGCGAAAGCAGAATAATGCCGTCGGCCAAATTGTTGCGCACCGCGTCGGACAGCATCACATAGCGGGCGGGGTTGTCATAGGTCTCTCCGAGCATGATACGGTAGCCCGTTTCCCCCGCCGCATCCTCGATACCCTGCACAATCTCGGCAAAAAACGGATTGACCACGCTGGACAGTAGGACGTAAACCAGCTTCGTATTGCCGCGGCGCAGGTTCCGCCCCAGCAGGTTGGGCACATACCCCAATTCCTTGATCGCATTTTTCACCTTTTCGCGCGTCCTTTCGTCCACGCACCCGTCGTCGTTCAGCACGCGCGACACGGTCGCCACCGAAAGCTTCGTATATTCCGCCACGGTCTTAATCGTCATTTCCGTTGACTCCTCTACGCTGTCAGTTTCTTTCTTTTACAATGAATTCTCCCCGCCGAGAACGGTGGGGTATCGCGGCGGATAATTTACATAAATGTACGCGGCAAGCCGCGGGGAATTAAACCCATGACAGGCTTTTTCCTCATGTCTCTATCCGTTTCTTTCTTTTTCAGTCGGGCGGTTTTCTTTTGATGGACACCCTTTGACCGACTTGCTCAAAGAAAAAAGCCCGTTGAATTAAATACCGCTCTACGGCGGCTGCGCACCGGCGGCCCAGCCCGCGCAAGCCGTCCTCCGTCATGGTAAAGGTATCCGGCGCGCCGAAATAGGGCGTTTCCAACGTGACCGACAGCGGCGCGCCCGCGACCTCGTGCATGTATCCGCTGAACGACGAGTCGCCCCACGTGTTCCATTCTGTCATATACTCTACATCGCGGCGGCCCGAAAACGGAATAGCGCCGACTTCGTATCCCGCGCTGCACTCCTCGCACAGAATTCGCGAAAACAGGGCCGCGCCGTCGGCGTCGTTTTCGGCCTTGACTAAAAACGGTTCGTCGTTTTCCCCGCCCCACCGGTTGGGGGCGTGAAAATCGAGCGCGGCGACGATCGCGCCTTTGTATTTTTCCGCCAACGCCTTGACCGCGCGAACCGACGCATAGATCGAACCGTTTCCGTAATCGCAGTAATGGTCGTGCGGCGCGCGCAACTTCCCCTGGTCGCCCGCGATTACGCCGTCGTAATCCGCGAAAGGGATCGCATGGAAGCGGTATCCCCGTGAAAGCGCGCCGGTTCCCGCCAATACGTATTCCAAAAAGCCCTCTAAAACCGAACTGCCCGGCGATTCGCAGGCGTGGTGCCGCGCGGCCAGTAGGATATGCCGCTCCGCGTCGGGATTGCCGATTTCGAGCAAGGGGATATCCGCGCCCTTTTCCGAAACGGCCAGCCGGAACAGGGAGCCTTGCAAGCCGTATTTTTGCAGGAAAAACCCGAAGTTGACGGGCCGATAATTGAGACAGAAAGAAAAATAAACCCGCCCGTGCCCCCGCGTATTGGCATATGTAAAGGTTTTTCGATCCGGCGCGCTTTCCGCTCCCAGCCATCGCCAGCGCACGCCGTCCAAGCTGACCGCAGGGCCGAACGGGCTCACCGTTTCGCCGTTATCGAAACGAAAGGTCACGGGCTCTTTGGGCAATCCCTCCGCCGCGAAAGCCCAATAAAACCACCACGAGCTATTGTCGCGCAGTTCCTGACGCAGGGTAACGCGGTCGCCGTCGATTTCGACGACCTCGATATTTCCGCCGTCGAAATCCTGCCTGATCTTTATCATCTTTTAAACCGCTTCGAAAGCGTACACGCGCGGCGCCGCGCCGAACGTTTCCCGGACAACGAGCTGGATCCCTTCGAGGACGCGCCCGCAAGGGACGCGAACCAGCCGTTTATAATTGCCTTCCGCCGCAAACAACTCCTTCCAAACGCCGTTCTCCTTTCCGTAAACTGCGAACGCTTTCGCAAGGGGCGGCGGCATACCCGCGGGCGCGGCGTTCAGGGCCGTGTTGCATCGGTTCGGATACATTCTTTCGTTGTAATCCGACACATACGAGCAGGCTATATCGTCGTCGAAAACGATCCGCACCGTATCGACGCGACGCGCCGGAAACGTCCGGTCAAACGGCTCGTCGATTCGGAGTACCGCCGCCTCGTCCGTATCGCCTATCTTTCGCTCCAAGCCGCCGTTTGCGCGGCGGGTGTGCAGTAAAAAACAATCGTCGTATAACAGCGTTTGCTGTAATTCGGCAATATGCGCGCACAAATCGCGCGGCGGCGCCTTCTTTTTTACGCACAGGGCCGCCGCCGTGCCCGCCGCCTGGCCCATCAGGGCGCAGGTCGCCATGACGCGCGTGCTGGACAGGCCGAAATGCGTCGCGGAAATATTCCGGCCTGCGAAAAACAGATTGCCGATATTGCGCGAATACAGGCAGCGGTACGGAATGCCGTAGGGCGCCTTAACGGGGTGATGTATGTTGGGAGGATTGCGTGTTTCCATGCCCAACGGGTCGTGGTCGTCCATCGTCCAACCGCCGTAACCGATTTCGTCCTCAAATTTTACCGCGCCGTCGATATCGTTTTGCGTGAGGACGTAATCCCCCTTGTAGCGGCGGTTTTCGCGCTTCGCGCCGATATAACTCACGAAGTCCAATTCCCAGTTCGCGCTGTCGAACCGGCCGCTGTTTTTAATATAGTCCCACGCGCCGTAGGCGGCGGCAAGGAGGCTGTCTTTGATATCTTCCGCGTCGGAGATCGTATCCCGCGTCCCGCCGATCTCCAACCACCAAAAATTATCGCCCTTCCATGAATGCGCGTTTCCGATATTCATGCGGTGAATAAATTCCCCGTCCGTAAATTTCTTCGCAAAAGGCGGCGGCGTATAGCCGATCTCGAACGGCGTTTCCCGCGCCTGAAACAGACAAGAGTTGCCCATCGTTTTATCGTCGCGCACCGCGGGCGCGAGCGATTCCCCGTACTCGTCCCGCGCTTCCCGCCCGCGCATCGTTTCGGCGGCGGTATAGTCCGCCAAAACGCAGTCGCCCGAACAGTCGATAAAGAATTTCGCGCCGATCGTATAATCCGTATAATTCGTAAGGCCCCTGCAACGGACTTCGGTAACCTGCCCTTCCCGTTCCTTCGCGCCGATGCAGGCGCAATTCAAAAACAGCGCGATGTTCTTTTCCTCTTTGACGATGCCGTACAACACGGCGTCCCAAAGCGGGTACGTCAGGCGCGGATTGTAAAACCGGTTGCGGTTGGCGATTTCCTCGATGATGCCGCCCTCGCGGTATTCGGGAAAATTGACGCTCGCGCCGCGAATCCACATGCGGATTTCGGAGGACGCGTTGCCGCCCAAAACGGGCCGGTCGTGAATCAGCGCGACCCGCGCGCCGTGCCGCGCCGCTGCGACCGCCGCCGCTATGCCCGCCATTCCGCCGCCGATCACGCATACGTCCGCGGCCATCCTCCGCTTTCTTTTTTGCTCCATTACCTTTCCCTCCGCAACATTTTATGTAATCGATTACATTAAATATACCGTCATTATATCATATATGGAGGATTTGTCAACAGATTTGTCAATACTTTTTAACAACGGAAGCAACTAATCCGCACTATTTATCGGAGTGGCCAAAGAGTGCTGTTCAGACGGACAACAGCGCTATTTGGCCACTCCCTGAACGACGTTGACGGGCTTTCCGGCCAAAAACGCCTTCACGTTGCCGACGGCGATGTCCATCAGGCGCGTCCGCGCCTCGCGCGTCGCCCACGCGATATGCGGCGTAATCACGCAATTTTTGGCCGTTAAAAGCGGATTGTCCGGCTTCGGCGGCTCGGAGGACAGCACGTCCAGCCCCGCGCCCGCGATCATACCGGTGTTCAACGCATATGCCAAATCGGCTTCGACGACCAGTCCGCCCCGCGACGTGTTGATCAAAAAGGCCGTCGGTTTCATTCGCTTTAAGTTTTGCAAATTGACGATGCCCTGCGTGTCGGGAAACAGCGGACAATGCAGGCTTACGACGTCGGCGGCGGCAAAAACCTCATCGATCGTCCGCCGCCCGATCCTCGCGTCCGGCGCAAGCGGCTTCGGGCTTTTCCCGCAGGCGATCACCTTCATGCCGAAAGCTCGCGCGATTTCAGCGGTCTGCGATCCGATCCTGCCCAAGCCCACGATTCCCATCGTCTTGCCGGCCAGCTCGACCTGCGGGAAATTCCAATAACAAAAATCCGCGCTTTTCCCCCATTGCCCCGACAGCACGGAGCGGCTGTGTTCGCCGGCGCGGTGGCATAATTCCAAAAGCAAGGCAAAAACAAGCTGCGCGACCGACGCGGTACCGTAGGCCGGAATGTTGGTCACGGGTATCTTTTTGCGGCCGGCGTACTCGTAATCGACCACATTGTATCCCGTCGCCAGCACGCCGATATACCGCAAGGCGGGCAACGCGTCGATGACTTCTTTCGTGATCGGCGTCTTGTTGGTGATCACGATTTCGCAACCGGCCGCCCGTTCGACGGCTTTCTCCGAAGGCGTGCGGTCATAGACCGTCACCGTCCCCTGCGCTTTCAGCGCGTCCCAGCTCAAATCGCCCGGATTGAGCGTGTATCCGTCCAACACGACTATTTTCAATCGTTCCGTCCTTCCTTCGATATTTGTTCTCTTTTTATTTATACCCGCGCCGCCGTAGGGTCGGGCCTTTTCATGGCGGATGCGGCTTCGCCTACTTGTTATCCTGCCCGTTCAATAGATAAAAGGAATAATCCTGTACTTCACTTTCTGCGTGTATTGATCCCAAAGCTCTCCGTATTTTGCCTTGCAAATTTTATCGTCGTCGGCCTGACGGGTAAACAAAAGAGCTATATAATAAGCCGGATACAACCACACCGGCCAAACGCCGGGGAAGCCGACGGCAAGGGCTATGGCCAAGGCCTGTATAATCTCTCCGAGATAGTTGATGTGACGGCTTGCACCCCAATAACCGTTGACCAGCAGACTGTGCGTGCCGTCGCCGATGACTTCGGGTTTTATCCAAAGGAATTTTTTATCGGGCGCGGTTTTAAAGAAATATTTCTGCATATTCGCGCCGCGGGTAAGCGCCCAGCCGCAGAGAAAGAGCGCGCCGAAGAGGATCGTAAGCCACGTCGGAAAACCGGGATCGGGGCGATGGGCGGTAAACCAAAGCGCCACGCAGTAGAAATACGGGTAAAACGCAAGACAGCCGAAGCCCAATTTGAAGCCGACGCGCTCGGCAATAAAATCATACGTCCATAAATGGATTTTTTCAAACGCCAAATAATCGAAGCAAAACCATGTCAGCATCGCGCAGCAGAGAATAAAACCGTAGTTTATAGGTTCGACGTTCGTTATGTGGTACGCCGCGGCGGAGAGAACGTTCAATTGAAGCATAACGGCGCCGATTAAATAAAACCACAGCTTCGCGTCGATCAGGCCGTCTTTGAGCCGCGCGTCTTTCACTCTGCCGAACCACAAATCGGCAAGAAACGATTTACCGGCGGACGGGTGCTTGCAAACAATGTAAAAAGAAAAGGCCAAGCCGATAACGCATGCGCCGATCAAGCCTAACCATCGCGTTTCATACAACCATACGTAGGGTACTATATTGAAAAATCCGAGCAGAAACCAAAGGAGAATACTGGCCAAAAGAACAAATTTTCCGTTGATTCTGTAATTCATCACTTCGCCCGTTCTTTCATTTTTAACGTATCCTCTTATTCTTTTAACGGGAATGACGATATGTAAAAGAGTGATAACGATATATACGGCGAACGGGGTGATCAACCCCAAAAATATTCTCATGATAAACCTCTCGTGTTTTTCGACATCAGGTTAATCGCGGCTTTTCTGCTCAATACCCGCGTCAGTATAAATCGGCCGAGCTTATTGACGGCTCCCGGCACGATCATCGGCTTTCTTCCCAACGCCTTTAACGTTCGTTCCGCGACCTCGCGGGCGTCCAACGTTCCGGGCGCCGGTTTCGTCTTTTCGGCTTGCCGATAGCCGGGAGTGAGAATCGCGCCGGCGCAGCAGGCCAGCACGTCGATCCCGTGCGGTTTGAGTTCTTCCCACAGACCTTCGGCTAAAATGGCGTTAAAGGCCTTTGTCGCCGCGTAAGCCGCAAGCTTTGGGCCGCCCTGCGCGCCCGCAAGAGACGACATCAGCACAATGCCTCCCCGTTTTTGCCGTATCATCGCCGCGGATAAAAGCTTTGTCAATAACAGCGGCGTTTTTACATTGACGGCGGCGGCGAGAGCCAGCTGCTCCTCGCTTGTATTTTCGAATAAACCGATCGGAGCAAACGCGGCGTTGTAAACAAGCAAGCCGATTGAAACTTGAAGAGCGGCCACCGTTTCTTTCACATTTTCATAATCCGCCAGATCCGCCGCAATGGAAACGACGTCGATTTTATAGGTTTCCCGAAGCGTGGCCGCCGCCGATTCCAACCGTTCTTTTTTGCGCGCCAATAAAACCAAGTTCAATCCCCGCCGCGCGGCCGCCTCGGCAAAAGCGAAGCCCAATCCCTCGGAGCCTCCGGCGATCAACGCATACGGCCCGTATCTTTCCTTGAATCGTGCGACTTTCATGAGAGTTATTTTACCATAAAAAACCCGAAGAGGCAATTCATTTTTTTCCGTCCGTATCAGTCAACGCCTCTCCCTGATCCTGAACATGACCTTAACGGTGTCTCCGAGATGAATCTTCTCCTTGCTTCTGACCGTTGCGGGTAAAGCGATAAAGTGCGAACCGTCGCCCATCGGAAGTTGAGAGGTATTCCAAGCGGAGCTCCCGACAAACGCCGTGACAGCGATTAATCCTCTGTCCTCCAAGCGTTTGAACGGTTCGCTTAACGCGTCGGGAACTCTGACAAAATGCCAACCCTTGTCCTGCGGAAACAATTCGACAATACCCTGGAATTCATAACTCTCCATGCGAAAGACCTCTATGCCTTATTCTGCGCGGCGACGCTGTATTTGCGGGGCGTGACGCCGTACAGGGCGGTAAACGCGCGGTAAAACGTGCGGACGTTGGAAAAGCCGCAATCGAGGGCGACCGACAGAACGGGGTCGCCCGCTTTTAAACGGGCGGCGGCGCGTTGGGCGCGCAGGGTGTTGACGAACTCGCGCAGATGAAAGCCCGTCGAGGCGTTAAACAGATGCGAAAAATGCGTGGGCGTGTAGCCGAACCGTTTGGCTAAAGCCTTCAACCCGATCTCCCCGTCCAAATGCCCGTGGATATAGCTCAAAATATCGCGGATCCCTTGTAATTTATCGGCTTGCGCGCTCTTTTGATAGGGGAAGTACTCCAAAATGACGCCCAAAACCCCCGCGACCAAGCCTTTGCGGTACAACTCGCCCCGACCGCCCCTCCCGTCAAAGGACTCCGAAAGCAAGGCGAACAGCGGCTCCAATGCGGCGGCGGCCTCCGCGCTTTGACAAAAATGCCCCGCGAGGATTTTATTTCTGGTCAGCGCGCCGTATTCGGCGACGTAGCTTTTGGGTACGATGATCACATAGCTTTTAGCGCCCTCCCCGTGCGCATACGCGTGCGCGTCATAGCTGTCCGACACGCACAAACCCCCCGGCCCGAGCACGGCTTCCTCCCCGTTGACCGCGACCGTCACGGTTCCCTCCGCGACGTACAGGATTTCCATTTGGTGGTGAAAATGCGGCCTCGGATCTTCGGCGCGCATAAAGGCGATCTGCGCGGGGTTGATCTCGCGGTTAAATTCATAGAGGGCGGTTTCACTGAATCTTTTCATTTTTTATTTTGCTTTTTTGCGAGAAAAACTTTAACTTTATACGGACGGGCTTTTGTCTTTGTACTCTATCCGCTTTTTCTTTTTCAGACGGGCGGTTTTCTTCTTATAGGCTGACCTTGACCCTCTTGCTCAAAGAAAAAAGCCCGTAGAATAAATAATAACACATATAAACCGTTTGCACAACTAAAAATCGCAACTTTTGTCTAAAAGAAATGAAACCGTGGCGCACATTCGGCTTTTCATAGCGTATACTGTATGCTATGAAAATATCGGTGCAATTATATTCCCTGCGGGAAGAGATCCAAAAAGAAGGCTTAGACGCGATCCTGTCCGGCATACGGGCCGCCGGCGCGGACGGCGTAGAGGCCGTCGAGGACGCTTACGGTTGGACGCCCGCCGCTTACCGGGCCGCGCTTGACAAGCACGGGTTGACCGCGTTCGGTTGTCATATCGGCATGGCCTCCCTCGCCGATCATACCCTGACGTGGAGCGGAACTCTCGGCTTCCGGCAGCTCGTCGTGCCGTGGCTGTCGTCCGAAACTTTGAAAAACGACTTACAAAAGACCGCGGCCGCGCTGAACGCCGAAGCGGAATTCTACGCACAACACGGGATCGCGGTCGGTTACCACAACCACGCCCACGAATTCGAGGGCGGCGCGGATACTATTGCCGACCTTTTACGGGCCGCGCCCGCCCTGCAATTCGAACCGGATATCTTTTGGCTTGCGGCGGCGGGCAAATCCGCGACGGCTTATTTAAAGCCCTATGAAAAGCGCTTACTCACGATCCATTTAAAGGAATTGAATAAAGACGGCATACAGGCGCCCAATCCCCCGTTCGGCGAGGGCGTATCCGAAATTAGGCCTTGCGTCCAATTGGCCGAAAAATTGAAATTGCCCCACGTCGTGATCGAATTTGAGGGTATCGCGGTTCCGTGGCGGGAGTATTTGAAAAAGGCGGTCGCGTATATCCATGGTTGATACGGCGGATAAGGTTCGTTTGGTCATCGTCGGGTACGGCGGTATGGGCGGTCACCACTCCGAACGGCTCAAAAACAACTCTCTGTACACGATAAAAGGCGTTTACGATATTGATCCCGCGCGCGGAGAAGCGGCGCGTAAAAACGGGTTGAAGGCTTACGCGTCCTATGAAGAGGTCTGCGCGGACAAAACGGTCGACGCCGTACTGATCGCCACGCCCAACGACCTGCACCCGTTTTACGTCGGCATTTTCGCGGCGGCGGGAAAGAATATCGTCTGCGAAAAGCCCGCGGCGAACACATCCGCGGAGTTCGAAGGCATGATCGCGGCGGCCGAAAAGCACAAGACCGTGCTCACGGTTCACCAAAACCGCCGTTGGGACAAGGATTTTATCACCGTCCGCAGGGTCATGGACAGCGGAATCCTCGGAAAAGCACTGCGGGTCGAATCCCGCGTAACGGGCGGCAACGGCATTCCGGGCGGCTGGCGAAAGCTGAAAAAGCACGGCGGCGGCATGATGCTGGATTGGGGCGTACACCTGATCGATCAGCTTTGCCGCCTGACCTCCTCCCCGATCGGTCGGTTGTATTGCGATTATTCCTATCGTCAGGGCCACGAGTGCGAGGACGGCTTCGAGTTGGAGATGACGTTTAAAAACGGTTTGTCGGCGCATGTCACCGTGACGACCGATTCCTATTTGCCCCAACCGCGTTGGTTCCTTTACGGGCAAAAGGGTTCGGCGACCGTGACCGATTGGGACTGTCGCGGCCGTATCGCGGTCAAACGGGAATACGACGGCGAGATCAAGGGGATCGCGGCGGGCAACGGCTTTACCAAAACGATGGCCGACCTGCCCGACGCGGCGGTCGCCGGCTACGATTTGCCCGACGTTGAAACCGATTACGACCGCTTTTACAATAACTTCGCGGCCGCTTGCGCGAGGCGCGAACAGTCGGAGGTCAAAAACGCCGAGGTTCTGCGCGTGTTAAAGATCATGGAGGCCGCGAAACGGTCGTTTGAGGAACGCGCCGTGATTTGCGAAGGTTTATAAAAAGCTTCCCCCGCACCCCTTTCAAAAAATTTAGGCTTTATATATAAATTGGTAAAAGTTTTTTGAAAGAGCGCGAGAGAACAATTTGTGCCACACAAACCGAGAAACCGAGAGTCGCGGACAAACGAAGTTTGTACAGGACCGAGGCGACGATGGTTTGAAATCGAAGATTCAAAATGTTCTCTCGCAGAAATACAAAAAATATAAAGCAAAAGGAATCGACTATGCTGAAAATCACCGTATGGAACGAAAATCTCCCTCACGAGGAGGCCGCCGACGTGCGTAAGGCTTATCCGAACGGCATAGCGGAGCAGCTCGCCGCGTTTTTGCGCGAGGAAAAATTCCAAGTCCGGTGCGCGTACCTGTCAGAAAAGGACGACGGATTGCCGGAAGAAATCCTAAAAGAAACCGACGTATTGTTTTGGTGGGGTCACGGCAAGCATCATTTGGTGTCCGACGAAACCGTCCGGCGCGTCGTCGGGCACGTGCAGCGGGGCATGGGCGTTATTTTCCTGCATTCGGCGCACCTTGCCAAGCCGTTCCTCGCTTTAACGGGCACGAGCTGTACGTTGCAATGGCGCGAGGCCGCGGAAAAGGAAATCGTTTGGGCGGTCAATCCCGCGCACCCGATCGCCGCGGACCTGCCGCCGCACTTTACGATCGAGCATGAGGAAATGTACGGCGAGCCCTTCGACATTCCCGAACCGGACGAGTTGGTTTTTATCGGTTGGTTCAAGGGCGGTAACGTGTTTCGGAGCGGCGCGGCCTACCGGCGCGGGCGCGGCAGGATGTTCTATTTCCAACCCGGCCACGAAACGTACCCCGTTTATTTTCAAACCGAGGTCAAACGCATCCTGTGCAACGCCGCCCGTTGGGCCGCCCCCGCCGCGCGGATCGACAGGTTTGACTGCCCGAACGCCAAAGACAGCGTCGAGAAGTTGTAGAAAGGATTTTGCGGGGGAAACTTTTTTATAAAAAAGCCCCCCCCCGCACCCCTTTCAAAAAGTTTAAGTTTTATATATAAATTGGTAAAAGTTTTTTGAAAGAGCGCGAGAGAACAATTTGTGCCACACAAACCGAGAAACCGAGAGTCGCGGACAAACGAAGTTTGT
>BNZQ01000012.1 GCA_026001225.1 Clostridia bacterium | reverse complement strand
CGCGGGGTCCGTCAAGTCGTCCGCGGGCACGAATACCGCTTGAATCGAGGTGATACTGCCGCGCTTGGTCGTCGTGATCCGCTCTTGCAACGCGCCCATTTCGGTGGACAGCGTGGGCTGATAGCCGACCGCCGAAGGCATACGCCCCAACAGCGCGGACACCTCGCTGCCCGCCTGCACAAAGCGATAAATATTGTCGATAAACAGCAAAACGTCACGGTGCATTTCGTCGCGGAAATATTCGGCCAGCGTCAAGCCGGTCAGCGCGACCCTCATGCGCGATCCCGGCGGCTCGTTCATCTGCCCGAACACCAGCGCGGTCTTGTTTAAAACGCCGCTCTCGGTCATGTCGGAAATCATCTCCTGCCCCTCGCGGCTGCGTTCCCCCACGCCCGTGAAGATCGAATAGCCGCCGTGCTCGGTCGCGATATTGCGTATCAGCTCCATGATCAGTACGGTCTTTCCCACGCCTGCGCCGCCGAACAATCCGATTTTGCCGCCTTTGGCATAGGGCGCTAAAAGGTCGATGACCTTGATCCCCGTTTCCAAAATCTGCGTGGTCGCGTTTTGCTCGTAAAAATCGGGCGCCTTTCGGTGAATGCTCCATTTTTCCTCGGCTTGCACGGGCCCCTTTAAATCGATCGGTTCGCCGAGGACGTTCAGCACGCGCCCCAAAACGCCCTCGCCCACGGGAACGGAAATCGCCTCTCCCGTCGCGTAAGCCGTCATGCCGCGCGATAGTCCCTCGGTGGCTTGCAGCGCGATACAGCGCGTCACACCGGGCTTAACGTGACTCAAAACCTCCATGGTGACGAGTAGCTCCCCGTCCTTGACAAAGAGTTTTTCATAAATGAACGGCAAATAGGTCCCGTCAAACCTCACGTCGATGACGGGGCCGATGATTTGGGATATTTTTCCCGCATGTTGTTTTCGCTTATTATCTAACATAGCTTTTTTAAAGTGAAACTGAAAATTTCGGTCGAACGGCGTAAAGACGGCCTTGTCGGCGGAAAAGTAACGCAAAGCACGATAAAAGCTTCTTCTTCGACAGGTCAATCATTTTCAGTTAATTTTCAGTTCTTTTTTTCAGCTCTCCTATTGTACGCTGCTCGCGCTCGTGATGATTTCGATCATCTCGTTCGTCACCGCCTCCTGCCGGGCGCGATTATACACGACGTTCAAGCGATCCAAAATGCCCGTGGCGTTGCGTCTCGCGCTGCTCATCGCCAGCACGCGGCTCGAATGCTCGGCCGCTACCGATTGGATCAGACAGCCGTAGATGATCCCCGTCAAATACTGCGGCACTAAAACCTCTAAAACCTGTTCGGGACTCGGATCATAGTATAGCTCGCGAAAATAATCCTCGCTTTTGTCCGCGCCGTCCGCGATTTCGGTCGGTTCGAGGGGCAACAATTTGAGAATTTCGGGCCGCATGGTCGAGGAATTTTCTAAAGCGGTATAAACGGCGTACACCTCGTCCATGAAATTTTTTTCGTACAGGTTCACAATGGTGTCCACGATCCGCACCGCATCGCCGAGCGACGGATTATAGGTGACGTGCATAAATTCCACGTCGATCGGCGCGCGCCGACGTTCGAAATATTCGCGCGCCATTTGCCCCACCGTGAAAATATACCTTTCCGCGTGATCGGATTCCTGCATCCGTTTCCACGCGAAGTTGAGCAGGTTATTGTTGTAGCCGCCCGCGAGACCCTTATCGCTTGCGATCACGACGTAGATCGCTCGGTTGCCCGCTTTCGGCTTAAAATAGCGGTGCTCGACGCTCTGCGAATGCCGGATGATCCTGCCGACCGCGTCGCGCACCTTGTGAAAATAAATCTGATTGCCGTTGAACCTCTGCATCGCGCGGCGCATCTTCGCGATGGAAATCGTCTCCATCGCGCCGGTGATTTGGCGCGTTTGGGATATACCCTTTATGCGGTATTTGATATCGGCAAGATTCTTCATAATCAAACTGAAAATTGAAAACTGAAAACTGAAAATGATTGACCTGTCGAAGAAGACTTTTATCGTTTCTGCGTCACTTGCCCGCCGACAAAGCCGCTTTTATGTTCTTCGACCGAAATTTTCAGTTTTCAGTTTTCAGTTTTCACTTAAAAGTCGTTTTGTATTTGCCCACGGCCTCGTCGATCTGCATTCCGGTGTCCATCGTGATATCGCGGGCGGTGCGGATGCTCTCTAAAATAGCCGGATAATTCGTGTCCAAATAGGCCGAAAAGCCCGTATTAAAGCGGCGAACGTCTTTGACCTGCACGTCTTTCAGCATCTCTTTCATCGTGACGTACAGAAGGATCACCTGATGCTCGATATCTAGCGGCGCGTATTGATCCTGTTTCAGCGTCTCGGTCGTGCGCTCGCCCTGCGCCAGCATGTTTTGCGTCGTCGCGTCCAGCTCCGAGCCGAACTGCGCGAACACCGCTAACTCTCGATACTGCGACAGGTCAAGCCGCAATTTGCCCGACACCTTTTTCATCGCCTTGATCTGTGCCTTGCCTCCCACGCGCGAAACCGACAGGCCGACGTTGATCGCCGGACGGATACCCGCGTTAAACAGCTCGCTTTCCAAATAGATTTGACCGTCGGTGATAGAGATCACGTTGGTCGGAATATAGGCCGAAATGTCGCCCGCCAGCGTTTCCACGATCGGCAAGGCCGTCATCGAGCCGCCGCCCCGCTCCGCAGATAATTTGGCCGCCCGTTCGAGCAGGCGCGAATGCAGATAAAAGATATCGCCGGGGTACGCCTCGCGCCCCGGCGGACGCTTTAACAGGAGGGACATGGAACGGTAGGCTACCGCGTGCTTGGAAAGATCGTCGTAAACGATCAGCACGTCCTTGCCCGCGTACATAAATTCCTCCGCGATCGCGCAGCCCGCGTAGGGCGCGATATATTGCAGGGGCGCGCTGTCCTTAGCCGTGGAGCATACGACCGCCGTATACGCCATCGCGCCGTGCTCCTTTAAAATATTGACGATACCCGAAACGGTGGAAGCTTTTTGGCCAATCGCCACGTAGACGCACAAAACGCCCTTGCCTTTCTGGTTCAGGATCGTGTCCACTGCGATCGCGGTCTTGCCCGTTTGGCGGTCGCCGATGATCAATTCACGTTGGCCGCGGCCGACCGGCGTCATGCTGTCAATCGCAAGTATGCCCGTTTGCAGGGGCACGTTGACCTGATCGCGGTCTGTAATCTGCGGAGCGGGCGCCTCGATCGGACGCATCTTTTTCACGTCGAATCCAGGCAAATCGTCAATCGGATTGCCGAGCGGATCGACCACACGGCCCAAAAGGCACTCCCCGACCGGCACGCCGACGATCGCGCCCGTCGAACGCACCATGTCTCCCGCGGCGGCCGCGCTTTCGTCGTCAAGAATGATCGCGCCCACGCCGTTTTCCTCTAAATTCAGCGCAATCGCGCGCGTCCCGTTTTCCAATTCGAGAAGCTCGCCGTAGCGGACGCCCGACAAGCCGTTGATCTTGACGATCCCGTCGCCCGCGAAGGTGACCAATCCGGCGCAGGCTACGCCGTAATCAACCTTATATTCGTATATCTTTTTGCGGATTTGCTCTGCGATGCCTTTCGCGCCCGAAAGCTTTTGCACGGTTTCGGCGGCTTCGGCTTTCTTTAAACGGGTCAACTGTCCTTTAAACGTCGCGTCATAGTAATTGTCGCCGTCCACGGCCATAAAACCGCCGATCAGGCTTTCGTTTATCTCATAGACAAACTCCGCGCCCTCCGGGTGCTTGGCCGCAAAAAAGGCCTCTATTTTATGTCGACTTGCCGCATCCAAGGCGGACGCGGAAATGATTTTTATCGTGTGCATCGTTTTTTATTTGTCCGTTTGAAGTAAAAAGTAATTTGTCATTTACTTTCTACTTTTTACCTTTTACCTAATTCGCCCACTTGCCCAAGACCTCGTCCACCAATTTCGCGTTGTCCTTTTCTCCGACCTCGCGTTCGAGCACCTTTGCCGCAACGTCCACCGCGAGAGACGCGATTTCGGTTTTGAAATGCCGCTCCAAACGCAGGCGCTCGGCGTCGGCCTCTTTTTTGGATTCCGTTAAAATTTCCCGCGCTTCGCGCTTGGCTTCCTCCACGATGTCGGCGGCCCTATTCTCGGCAGTCTTTTGCGACTCCTTCATCATCGTGTCGATCCTTTCAGCCGCGTCCGCGGTCAATTTTTCATACTTTAAGCGCGTGTCGGTCACTTCCTGATTGAGGCGTTCATTTTCCTTGAACACCTCCTCCGCCTTGGCTTTCCGTTGGGCCATGAGCTTTTTGACCGGCTTGACCAATAAAAAATACAAACCGACAACGAGCAACACGGTGTTGCCCAATACGTACAGGATCGTTGGCCATTGTATGCCGAATTTGGCGATAATATCTCCCATTGCCGTTCCCTTTTATGCAGAGTAAATGATGATCGCGATCAGAAAACCGAACAAAGCGGTCATCTCGGCAAACGCAAGACCAAACAGCAGCGCGGCGCGGATTTTACCGGACGCTTCGGGTTGACGTCCGATCGCCTCGACCGCTTTGCCCGTCATAATACCGATACCGATTCCCGCGCCCACGCCCGTGAACATCGCGATACCCGCGCCGATCGGCCCGAAGCTTTCGAGAAGCAACGATACCGCCGACAGTAACGATTGAATTGCAATCAACATACTCTATATTTCTCCTATATATTATTCGGTTCTATTATTCGGTCATTTCGCCTATAAACGCGTACGACAGCATCATAAATACGTACGTCTGCATAATAGCGTGAAACAACGTCGTGACGACGGCGGCGAGGGCAGGCACACCGACAGCCCAATCTCCCATCACTCCGTAAAGCAGGTGCATAATGACGAAACCGGAAAAAACGCTGCAAAACAAGCGAAGCGCCATAGAAAACGGGACGATCGCATCGGAAATAATCGGAATAAAAAGCCCTTTCGAATAACGGGAAAAGAATCGCCATTTCTTTTCCTTGATGCCAAAAAATATCATGAAAATGAAGGTGGACACGCCAAGCGCGAGGGTCACGTTTAAATCGGTGAGCGGCGGGCGCATACCGAACAACTCCGTGAGCGTACCGAAGAAGATCAGGCCGCAACAGCCGATGTACCACGGCGCGAGGTATTTCGCGTTGTGCCCGACCGCGTCGTGCCCTTCCTTATCGAACATACCGACGACGCTTTCCAAAACGGTTTGCAAAACACCCGCCGTCCGCTTTTTACGCCAACGCGGGATACAGAATACGCGAATGATCAGAGCGAACAACAAAATGAGAACGACAACGACGGAGGCGGTGATTGCCGTCCATGTGAGTTGCGTCCCGGCAATGGTGTCGGGCGCCAGCGAGGGCAACCTTCCCTCGTCTTCCCCAACCGCCATCACGGCTATGATCAAAGCGTTCGACATATTATCGTATAAAAAACTTCTTCGTATTTCTATTGCGCTAAAACGAAAAGGCGCATATTTAGTATGGTTAATATCATACTCTTTTATCGAAAAAAAGGCAAGCGATTTGCGACGTTTTAAAATGTTCGGAAAAAATGTCCGCTATATCTTTGTTCAAAATCTTTTTTACACAAAAATACTTTTGTGTCACTCTCTTTTTAAATACGAAAAATTTTTGAAAGTTGTGCGGGGAAAACTTTATATAAAAAGTTTTCCCCGCACATAATTAAGCGACCGACGCTTCCAAATTAAATTGACTGTTATACAATTCCGCGTAAAAGCCGTTCTTTTTGATCAGGCTTTCGTGATCGCCGGACTCGATCACGTCGCCGTCCTTCATCACCAAAATCAAATCGGCATTCTTAATCGTCGAAAGGCGGTGCGCGATAACAAAGCTCGTGCGGCCTTTTGTGATCTTGTCCATAGCGTCCTGAATCAACTGCTCGGTGCGCGTGTCCACGTTGCTGGTCGCCTCGTCGAGGATCAGCATCGGGCTGTTCTGCACCATCGCGCGGGCAATCGTCATCAGTTGCCGCTGGCCGCCCGAAATGTTCACGTCGTCGTCGAGATGCATGTCGTACCCGTTCGGCTGCGTGCGGATAAAGAAGTCGATGTTAGCCGCCTTGCACGCTTTGATTACGTCCTCGTCTGTCACGCCCTCCTTGGCGTAGATGATGTTCTCCCGGATTGTGCCCTCGAACAGCCACGTGTCTTGCAACACCATGCCGAACAGACCGCGCACGTCCTCGCGCCTCATCTCGTCGATCGGCACGCCGTCGATCAGGATTTTGCCGGCGTTCAATTCGTAAAAGCGCATCAGCAGATTGACCATCGTCGTCTTGCCCGCGCCGGTCGGCCCGACGATCGCGACCTTTTGACCGGGCTTGACGCTGGCCGAGAAATCCTTGATGATGATCTTGTCGGGGTTGTACCCGAAGCACACGTTTTTGAACTCCACCGCGCCCTTGACGGCGGGCAGTTTTTTGGGTTTTTGCGATTCGTCCTCTTGCTCCTTTTCGTCGAGGAACTCGAACACGCGCTCGGCCGCCGCCGCCGCGCCTTGGAGGGATGTGGCCGCTTGCGCAAGGTTGGCAAGCGGGTTTTGGAACAAGCGGACATAGAGGAAGAACGAAGAGATGATCCCGATAGACGCCAACGTGCCGTTGACGAGCAGCACCGCGCCGACGGCGCACACCGCCACGTAACCGAAATTGCCGATGAAGCCCATGATCGGCATCATAAGACCCGACATGAATTGAGATTTTTTCGCGCTCTTAAAGAGTTTGGCGTTGGTTTCGTCAAAGTCTTGTTCCGCGCCGCGGGCGGCGTTGAACGCCTTGACCACGTTGTGGCCGGAAAAGGTTTCCTCGATCTGCCCGTTCAGGCTTCCGAGTTGCGTTTGGTGCGCCTTGAAATGCTTTTGCGAAAATTTGATGACGACCATCATGACCCCAAGGCCGAGCGGCACGGTAATGACGACCACGAGCGCGAGTTGCCAAGCGGTCACGAACATGGCGATCGCTACGCCGACCAGCATGATGACCGAGGAAATCAATTGGCTGAAACTTTGGTTCAGCGTCTGGCCGATCGTGTCGACGTCGTTGGTCACGCGGGAAAGCGTGTCGCCCGTCGCGTGTCCGTCAAAGTATTTCAAGGGCAGTCTGTTGATCTTTTTGGAAATACGGGTACGGAGGCTTTTGGAAAGCCCTTGGTTGACGCCCGCCATGATGAACGACTGCGTATAGTTGAGCAGCATGCTGCAACCGTAAAAAATCGCCAAAATGACGCCGAACTTGGTCACGGCCGCCATGTCGATCGGCAATGACGGCCGAACGAGTACGCCCTCGGCCCATATTTCCATAGAAACCGAGATTTGATCGGTCAACTTGCCCACATAGGTCGGCGCGAGAATCGCCAAAACCGTACCGCCCGCCGTAAACAGCACCGCGATCAGCACTGAAAACGCGTAGGGTTTCATGGACCCGATCAGTTTACCGATGCTCTTTTTAAAGTTCTTGGGCTTTTCGCCGCCGCCTTGGTAGCCGGGGCCGCCGCCCATAGGGCCGCCGCGCTTTACCTGCGGCCGTTTGACCGCGCTTTTATTTTCTTCACTCATGGTTGTTACTCCCGTTCATTTTTTTATAGGGTTCGGTCGAGATTGTTTATGCTATTCCCAATTCTGCGGCGGACAGCTGCGACAAGGCGATTTCCTTGTATACCCCGCAGGTTTTCAAAAGTTCCTTGTGCGTGCCTTGCCCCACCATGCGGCCTTGCTCCAAAACGATGATCTTGTCGGCGTCCATGATCGTGCCGATCCGCTGGGCGACGATTAAATTGGTCGCGCCCTCCGTGTATTTCTTTAAGTTCGCCCGCACCGTTTTGTCGGTCTTGTAGTCCAGCGCGGAAAAACTGTCGTCGAAGATGTAGATTTCGGGTTTGCCCGCCGCCGCACGGGAGATCGAGAGCCGCTGGCGCTGGCCGCCCGACACGTTGCGTCCGCTTTGGGCGATTTCCGAATCGTATTTGTCCGACATGTTTTGCACAAATTCGTCGGCCATCGCCGCTTGCGCCGCCGCTTGCATATCCGCATCGGGGATTTGCCGCCCGCCGAACGCGATATTCTCCTTGACGGTGCCCGAAAACAACACGCCCTTTTGCGGCACGTAGCCCAATTTTGCGCGTAAATCCTCTTGCTTGACATTGCGGACATTCACGCCGTCCACCAGCACCTCGCCCTCGGTGACGTCGAAAAAGCGCGGCACCAAATTGATCAGCGTGGACTTGCCGCTGCCGGTCGAGCCGATGATCGCCGCCGTTTCGCCCTTGTTCACTTTAAAGGAAATATCGTGCAGGACGTAATCGGACGCATCGGGGTATTTGAAGCCGACATTTTTGAACTCTACCTCGCCTTGCGTAACGAGGCGCTGCGGCCGTTCGGGATCGACAACCGTCAGTTCCGTATCCAGCACCTCGTTGATACGCCGGGCCGCCACCGCGGCGCGCGGTATGATGACGAACATCATGGTCAGCATCATGAACGCCATTAGAATCTGCATGACCAGCATGGAGAAAGCCATCATCGAGCCGTAATTGAGGGTTCCGGCATTGATCAGGCCCGATCCGAACCAATAGATCGTCAAGGATATGCCGTTCATGACAAAAAACATGATCGGAAACATAAAGCCCATAATGCGGTTGACGAACAGATTGGTTTTCGTGACGTCCCGGTTGACCTTTTCAAACTTTTTCTGCTCGTATTCGTCGGCGTTATAGGCCTTGACGACCCGCAAACCGGTCAAATTTTCCCGCGTCACGCCGTTCAGTTTGTCCGTCAACTTCTGTATAGACTTGAATTTCGGCAACGCAAGGCAAATGGCGAACGCCAGGAACGCGATTAAAAAAACGATCCACGCGCCCGATGCGAGCGTAAGTTCACTTGAACTGGCGCTGATTTTGGAGATGCCCCATATCGCCGTGATCGGCGCGGCAATCGCCATGCGGAATAACATCATGACCGCCATTTGAACCTGCTGCACGTCGTTGGTCGAGCGCGTGATCAAACTGGGCGTGGAGAACTTGTTGATTTCCGCCATGGAAAACGAATGCACCTTGGAAAAAAGCATACGGCGCAGCCGCGCGGAAAACTTTGTCGCCAAATAGGTCGCCAAATAACCGACGACGAATGTGGCAAGCATACTGCCGGCCGCATAGGCAAGCATGATCCCGCCCGTGCCGAGGATTTCCCCCGTCGTTGCGCCCAGTCCGATTTGCTCGAAAATCTTCTTTGAATAGTCGGGCATCGTCACGTCGCAGTACACCTGCGCCACCACGAAGCCGACGATCGCGAGCACGATCAGCCAGTCGATCGCCCGAAACCTTTTGAATAATTTAAACATTCAGTTCTCCTTTCTGATTGGCCGGCCCATAACGGCCTAACGTTGCCGCTGACTTTTTTAAGGGCCGGTACGGGTATTGTGCCTTTCCGTAACGGGAACTATGATACCATAAACAAAAACCGATGTCAACTAAAATTTCACGTTTGTTAAATTTAAATTTTTGTGTAAATTTCATTTGACAAAATATTTCATATATGTTACGATATTGTCGAAATGGATGCGAAATCTGAAAAAACCAAACTATTGCTGCGGGAAGCGATGCGCTTTGTGCATGGCTTGCGCAAAAATATGATCGCGCTGTCGCCGCACGCCCCGCCGGAGGCCGGCGTCCATTTAAGCAAGCATCAAATTTTCGGTTTGACTATCTTGTCGGGGCATGAAAACATGTCGATGAGCGAACTGGCCGAGCATACGGGCGTATCCAACCAACAACTTACCCGCATTATGGACGGCCTGGTCGAGAACGGTCTGGCCGAACGTTTCACCGATCCCGCCGACCGCCGAAGCGTACAAGCCGTTATCAGCCAAGCGGGTCGGGAAATTGTAGAAAAACTCCAAACCTGCCGCGAGACCGCGGCCGCCCAATGGTTCGAGAACATGACCGACGGCGACCTTGACGCGTGTATTTTGCATTTGCGGGCTTTGGGTGAGATCTTAACAAAGGCCGGCATTCTGCCGGCGGACATGCCCGCCGAGCGTTGCCGCGGGAAGGCCGGGACTGATTGAATCAGGCGTCCGCTTCGGCCCTGTTCCTTGCGGATGCGTCCATGCGGTAAAAGAGCCCGCGCTTTTCCAAGAGTTCTTCATAGCTTCCGGTTTCCACGCACTCGCCCGCGTCCATCACGACGATGCGGTCGGCGTTGCGGATCGTCGAAAGCCTGTGCGCGACGACGATTGTCGTGCGGTCCTTGACCGATTCGGCGACGGCTTTTTGCACTTGCGCTTCCGAAAGGTTGTCGAGCGCGCTGGTCGCTTCGTCCAAAATAAGGATTTTCGGGTCACGGATCAACGCGCGCGCGATCGTAACGCGCTGGCGCTGCCCGCCCGACAGCAAGCCGCCGTGCTCCCCGACATTGGTGTCCGCCCCTTTGGGAAGCGAGGGTAAAAATTCGTCAATATTCGCCATTTTCAAGACGTCGTTCAGCCTCTCCCGCGGATATTCGGGCAAGCCGTAGGTGATATTTTCGGCAATCGTCCCCCGGAACAGCAAGGCGTTTTGCGGCACGACGGCTATATGGCGGCGGTACTCGGTCAGATTGAGGCGCGGTATCGGGATATCGTCGATCAGAAGCTCCCCCTCCTTCACGTCCAAAAAGCCGATAATCATGTTGCAAATCGTGGACTTGCCCGAGCCGGACGCGCCGACGAGCGCGACGCATTCGCCCGGACTGATATGCAGATCGAGGTTTTTGATCACGGGCGCTTCGCCGTCATGGTAGCGGAACGTGACGTTTTTAAATTGAATGTCGCCCCTCACGGGGGTCAGCCGCCTTTCCCCTTGCCGCTCGATGTCCTCGCTGGACATGACCTCGGAAATCGAGCTCATCGCCTCGAAGCCCGTCGTGAATTGCGGGAACACGCCGATGATCCCTTGCACGAAGCCGCTGATGTTTAAAAACATCGCTTGGTACAGCACGATGTCGCCGATCGAGATTCGGCCCTGCACGGCGAACCACGCCGCGAGAAACACGCAAGCCGAGCTCAACAGATTGGACAGCACCCAAATGGCCGAACCGAACAAGGCGATCGATTTGTCGGCAGCGCGGCCCTTGTTCATCACGTTTGTGATCTCGCGCTGCAAATTGCGGAACTGCTCGTGCTCGAGGCCGTGCGCTTTGGTCACCGCGTACATTTCCAGCATGGTTGCCACGTCGGCCGACAAGCTTTCGTTGGCGTTGCGGAAAACCCTGGCGTTGCGGCGGATGCGGCGGGAAAACAGCTTGATCAGCAAGAGGTTGAGCGGAACCGCCAATAAAAAGAATACCGCGACGGGGCCGCATTTGAGAAAGGCGATCGCGGTGAAGATCAGCGTCATTAAAATGTTGGGGATTAAAATGCGGACGATGTTGCCGAAAAGCGCGTCGGCGGCGTCTAAATCGCGCAAGAATTTGGACTGGATGCGCCCGCTCTCCATTTCCTTGTGGTATGTAATCGACAAGCGCTGCAATTTGCGGATCAGCGTGCTCTTTAACCCCGCGTTGACCTTGCGCGTCATGCGGTCGCTGATGTTGGCGTACCACATGTGCATCGGAATATTTTGCGCGAGCATGACCGCCAAAATCGCACCGTCGATCAGCAGGCGGACGGAAAAACCATCGCTTCCGGCTTGCGCCGCGTCGATCACGTCGGCAACGATCAGCGGCATGACCCACAGCGGGGACGCCTTGATTAAATACAAAATCTGAGAAAAGAAAACAGACCAAAAATTCGCTTTGATCAATTTGCGGAGGAGCGGCGACTTTTTAGGCGGTTTCTTGCGCGCTCTTGCCGCTTCCGGCTCGCGGAACAAAAGCTCGTAGTCGGGAATCTTATTGACGGCGGCGATTTCCTGCCCCGCCGCTTCCGTTACGGTTTCCATATCTTTATAATTCGGATATAGTATAACACGCGGGAAACGGGAAGTCTACTGTTTTTTATGAGAGGCCTTTCGCTCCTCTGCCGCAAGGCGTATAACTTGCGGTTTGGGCACTCCCGTATATTTGGACACTCTCTTATATAGGGAAAAGGGAAGTCCGGGAAGCGCGCCGCGCCCGGCTATGCGATTTTCGGGGCGAGTTTTAAAAGGATTTCCGCCGTCGCCAGCGCGTCGGAGGCGGCGCGGTGGGCGCGGGTATTTTCGATATTCAGGGCTTTGCAGACCACCGCCAAATTGAAACGCGTCAAGCCGCGGATATGCTCTTGGGCCAACCGGATCGTGTCGACCTGCTCGTTGTCAAACACACAGCCGAGCTTTTCCCCCGCCTTTTCAATGAAACCGATATCGAAAGCGACATTGTGCCCGACTAACGTGCAATTCTGCGTGAATTTATAGAAATCCGCGATCACGTCCTCTATTCCCGGCGCGTCCGTCACGTCCTTGTCCGTAAGGCCCGTGATGCCCGTGATCTCCTCTGTAATGTGAACCTTGGGGTTGACCAGCGTGGTGAACTCCTCCGCGATCCTGCCTCCGACAAGCTTGTACGCGGAGATCTCGATGATCTTATCCGAAACCGGCGACAGGCCGGTCGTTTCCGTGTCGAACACCACGAAATCCTTACCCGTTAAATAGCGGCAAGGCCCGAGGGCGGCCGTGAACAGATCCGCTTGGGCAAAGTCGATATACTTTTTGGGAAAGACCGTGCGGTACTTTTCGGGATAGGGCGCTTTATATTTTGTCTCCTCGGGCGGGGATAAAAGCTCGCAAAGCCCGAGCTTGCGCGCTTTCAGCGTAAAGGACGTCCGGCCGTTGAACTCCTCTTTTTCCAGGTCGCCCGACACGATCAGCGCGTCGCCGGTTTTTAACGTTTGCGATTTCTGATCGGTGTCCGGCCGGCTGAAATAGAGTACCTTTATCGTTCCCGTGTGGTCGCGCAAAGATATATTGAAAACATGCCGCCCCTCGGGATTCTTGCCGTTCTTGATGTCGAATACGCGCAAATCGGCGATTTTTCCCGCCGCGCACGCACCCGCGTGCTCGAAATTCAAGTCCTTGATCCGCCGCGGCTTTTCCTCGACGAGCCCGCCGATAAACGGGCTGACCTCCGCGACGGGCGTATATTGAATTTGCGCTTCCGTATAGACCGCGGCTTTGGGCGCGGCCGGCTCCGGTAACGCGTCTCCCTCCGCTCCGTCAGGCAATTTTTGAAGAAATTCGATGTGAAAATCCGCACAGTACGCCGTATCCAAATAATCGGCCAGCTTGTTTTTCAAGCCCGCCTCCTCCGCGTAGGCGTACACCTCGGGGCCGAACGCCAAAGAGAGCTTCACCGCGCCGTCCTTTGCAAGCTCGGCGGCGACCGAGGGGATTTGCGCGGCGATCATCGGATTGAATTTTAGAAATTTCAGAGCGTCCTCTACAAGTAACTCGGCGTCCACGTGGCTCTTTTTGAATTGCACCTCGTATCGGAAACTGCCCGCCAATATTTTTTTGGTGAGCGCGGCGGCCTCGGTTTGCGCGGCCTCGTCGAAATCCCGGACGCTTTCGGGGTACAGATACAGAACGCGGCATACTTTCGCCGGCATATCGACGTCAATCTTCGACAGGCGCAAGAAAGCGAAACGGTTGTCCGAGAGAGAGTTTAGTTCTTCTAATAGTTTTGCGTTTTTCATAATCAATTTAGTACTGAAAGGGTTTTGCACAGCTTATGGCCGAGAAATTTCGAAAGGGTTTGTAGGATAAATTGTGAAAAATCCGACCATCTTCTATCTTACCTATTAAAGCAGCTTTGCCAGTTCTCCGATAAATTCGGCGAACAAATTCTCGTTGTCCACCGTGCGCAAGACCTTGCCCCGTTGAAAGAGCACCGATCTGTCCGGCCCGCCGGCGATTCCGAGATCCGCGCCCGCCGCTTCGCCCGGGCCGTTGACCACGCAGCCCATGACCGCGAGTTTCAAAGGTTTTGTCACGGTTTTGGTCATTTCCTCCACCATGTCGACGAGCGCGGCCAAATCGATCCGGCAACGCCCGCAGGTCGGGCAGGACACGATTTCGACATAGTTTTTATCGAGGTCTAACGCGCGCAGGATCCCCCGCGCCGCCTCGATCTCGGCGACGGGGTCGCCCGTCAGGGACACGCGGACCGTGTCGCCGATCCCGTCGGCCAGCAAGCTGCCGATGCCGATCGCGGATTTGACGACGCCGGATTTCGGCGAGCCCGCCTCGGTGACGCCCAAATGCAAGGGGTATCCGGTTTCGGCGGCGATTAGGCGGTTGGCCTCGATCATGGCTTTGACCGAGCTCGATTTGACCGAGATCACGATATCGTAAAAGCCGAAGGCCTCGAGCATACGCACGGAGCGCAGCGCGCTCAAACAAAGGGCTTTTGGGGTGTTGCCGTGCTCGGCCAAAATATCCTTTTCTATACTGCCCGAGTTGATCCCGACGCGGATCGGGATTTCGTGCGCCGCCGCCGCCTCGCAGACTTGCCGGACTTTATCCTCGCCGCCGATGTTGCCCGGGTTGATCCGCAGCTTGTGCGCCCCGTTCTCGGCGGACAGAATCGCCAGTTTATAATCAAATTGAATGTCGGCGGCCAGCGGGATTTTGATTTGCTCGATGATTTGACGCACCGCGCGCGCGTCGCGTTCGTCGGTCACCGCCACCCGCGCGAGGTCGCAACCGGCCGCTTCCAACCGTTTGATTTGCGCGACCGTGGCCGTCACGTCGGATGTGCGCGTGTTGGTCATGGACTGTATCAAAATGCGCCCCCCGCCGCCGATGAACGCGTCCTTGACGGGAATGCGGCGGGTCAGCTTTTTAGAATTTGGTTTCAAGTTTCTATTCTTGCGCGGGAACCTTTTGTAAAAGCCCCGCACACTCCTTTCTGATATAATCGGTCGGAGATCTCTCCGCTCGCTTCGCTCGGTCGAGATGACAGATACCGCACGCCGGTCGAGATGACAGATACCGCACGCCGATCGAGATGACAGATACCGCACGCCGGTCGAGATGACAAATACCGCGCTTTGTTACCTATCCTTTTAAACTGATCACTAACCACTAACCACTGACCACTGCGGTTAGGGCCTTCATTTGAAAAACCTTACTCCCGATTCAAACAGCTTCATATCATAATCGCCGGGCGCGTTCATAAATAAGCCGGGGCCGATGCGTTCCGCGTGTCCCATTTTGCCCAAAATTAAGCCGTCCGCGCTCAAAATCCCCTCGATCGCACGGGCCGAGCCGTTGGGATTGAAGCCGGAATACTGCGTCGCGATTTGCCCGTTTTTGATCAGATCGTTCAATAAGGCTTCGTTTGCGCAAAAGCGGCCCTCGCCGTGGGAAATCGGCACGAGGTATTCACCGCCGACAGTACAGGCCGACAGCCACGGCGAATTGACCGACGCCACCCGGATTTTGACGATCGTGGCGACGTGGCGGCCGATCGTGTTGAACGTCAGCGTCGCGTCGTCCTCCGTCATCGTTTGAATCGCGCCCGACGGCAAAAGGCCCAGCTTTACAAGGGCTTGAAAGCCGTTGCAGATACCGAGGATCAAGCAACGCCGTTCGCGGAATTTTTCCACCGCGTCGCGGACGCGGTTTTCCCGGAAAAAGGCCGCGATGAATTTGCCGCAGCCGTCCGGCTCGTCGCCCGCCGAAAAGCCGCCCGGGAACGCGAGGATTTGCGCGTTTTCGATCGCGCGGGCGATCCGGTTCGCGCTGTCCTCGATATCGGACTGCAATCGGTTTTTGATTACGAAGATTTCCGGCTCCGCGCCCGCCCTTGCAAAGCTCTTCGCCATGTCGTATTCGCCGTTGGTTCCGGGGAACGCGGGAATCAATACGCGGGGCTTGACGGGTTTCGGCGGGAATTGTAAGGTTTGCGGTAAAACAAAGGCGGGCTTTAACGCTTGATTGGCTTTTCCGGCAAAGGTAAACTGCTCTCGGATTTTATCCCGTTTTTCGGCGTAAAGCGGGAACACGGAATCGAGTTTCGCGTTATACAGTCCTTTCAGCGTTTCTAACGGGAATTTGATCCGGTTTGCGTTCAGATACGGGGAGGCGGTTGTTCGGCCCAAATAAGCGCAAGCGAAACCGGACAGCGCGTTTTTCGGGAAATCTTCCATAGCGGTCGAAACGACGATATCACCCATTGCGTTACAGAATAAGTCGGGGCTAAATTCTTGAAAACGAAACCCGACATTTTCGCCGAAGCAGGACTTGATTACCGCCGCCGCGATCCCGCCCTCGTCCGCGACCGCGGCGGCGTCGACCGCGCCCGTTTTTATACATTCGGAAACCTTGCCAAGCAGAGCCTTTACATATTCAAAATCCGGCATTCCGTATTCGTCGCGTTTTAAGGACAGCCGATAAATTTTACGGCTCGGTTTGAACACATTGCTCAATATTTGATCCGCTTTGGCGACGCCGACCGCGAAGGAAATCAAGGTCGGCGGAACGTCCAAAGCCTCGAAGGTACCGCTCATGCTGTCCTTGCCGCCGATCGCCGCGATCCCCAATTTAAGTTGCGCTGTCATCGCGCCGAGCAGAGCCGCCAAAGGCTTGCCCCACCGTTCGGGATCGTTCTTGACGCGCGGGAAATATTCCTGCAACGTTAAATAAATCGAGTCGTATGGCACGCCCGAAACGGCCAACCGAATCACCGACGTTACAACCGAATACACCGCGCCGATAAACGGGCTTTCACTCATCAAAGCGGGATTCAAGGCGTGGGCGCACACCGTGCAAGTGTCGGTTTCTCCGTTTTGCACGGGCAACAGCGCCGCCATGATTTCCGAGGGCACGGACACGGTTTTGCCGCCGAGCGGCACCGTGACGCTGCCGCCCGTGACCGAGGAATCGAACCGCTCGATCAGGCCCTTTTGCCCGCAAACGTTGAGACGGAACAATTCATTCGCAAGAATACCCATTGCATTGCCGCGCAACAACTCATCCGACGGGTTATAATATTGAAAATTTTTAATGGTTTCGGGATCGGGCCGCGATAAATAATCGGTCGCCCGATCGGTGATCCGCGCCGCCGCCCGTTGCCGCACGCCCGCCGAATTCAGCATTTCGCGCTTTAAATCCGCGACCGCCTTGCCGTCGTATAACAGGCGCATACGGTTTTGATCCGTCACGCGGGCGACGACGACCGCCGACAGGTTTTCCTTGGCCGCACATTGGATAAATTTTTCAGCGTCCTCTTGGGCGACGACGACCGCCATGCGCTCCTGCGATTCGCTGATCGCAAGCTCCGTCGCGGACAAGCCCTCGTATTTTTTGGGGACGGCATTTAGATCGACATCCAAACCGTCGGCCAATTCGCCGACCGCCACGCACACGCCGCCCGCGCCGAAGTCGTTGCACCGCTTGATCAGGCGCGTAACCTCCCCGTCCGCAAACAGCCGCTGGATTTTGCGCTCGGTCAACGGGTTGCCCTTTTGCACCTCCGCGCCGGACAGCTCGACGGATTGCAGATTGTGCGCTTTGGACGAGCCGGTCGCGCCGCCGCAGCCGTCGCGCCCCGTGTCGCCGCCCAGCAATAGAATCACATCGCCCGGCTCGGGCGTTTTACGGATCACGTGACTTGCGGGCGCCGCGCCGATCACAAAGCCGGTTTCCAACCGCTTGGCCGCGTAACCGGGGTGATAATATTCGCGCACCATGCCGGTGCATAGGCCGATTTGGTTGCCGTAAGAGGAAAAGCCCGCCGCAGCGTTACGCGTCAGCACGCGTTGCGGTAATTTCCCGCGCATGGTTTGTTCAAGGGGCACGGTCGGATCGGCCGCGCCGGTCACGCGCATCGCCTGATAGACATAGGAGCGGCCCGACAGCGGATCGCGGATCGCGCCGCCCAAGCAGGTCGCCGCGCCGCCGAACGGCTCGATTTCGGTGGGGTGATTGTGCGTTTCGTTCTTGAACATGACCAACCAATCCTCGGATATCGGCGCGGAGCCGTCCGACGGCCTGATATCGGCCTTCACCTTGATCGAGCAGGCGTTGATTTCCTCGGATTCGTCGAGCGCGGACAAGCGGCCCTCTTTTTTCAGCTTCTTCATCGCGATCGTCGCCGCATCCATTAAGCACGGGTATTTGTCGGCGCGATCCTTGTACAATTCCGCCCGCAGACTTTTATAGGTTTCCAACGCTTCCGCAATATGCGGATTCGGGCTGTCGTTGACGATATCGGTCAATTCGGTCAAAAAGGTGGTGTGGCGGCAATGATCCGACCAATAGGTGTCCAACACCTTCATTTCGGTTAAAGAAGGGTCGCGCCCCTCTTTTTTAAAGTAGTCCCGCACAAACGCGAGGTCGGAGAGCGTCATCGCAAAGCCCATGGAAAGATAATAAGCCTCTAATTCCCGCTCTGAAAAATCCCGAAAGCCCGTCACGCGCGGCGTCGGCTCGGCGGGCGGCAACTCGGGGAACAGCGTTTCGGGCTTTTTCAAATCCGCCTCGCGGGATTCCACGGGGTTGATCAGATATTTTTTGAGTTTTCCGAGGGCGTCCCCGTCCGCGCCCTTGACCGCGAACACGCGCGCGCACCGCACGGCCGGCGTTCCCTCGCGGGTCGTCAGGCGGATACACTGTTCGCAGGAGTCCGCGCGCTGGTCGTATTGGCCCGGCAGATACTCGATCGCGAAAATCTGATACCCCCGTAACGCGGGCAGCTTTTCGGCGTACACGCCGTCGGATTGCGGCTCGGAAAAAACCGTGCGCGCGGCGGCCTCGAAATCGGTTTTCGAGATACCCGACACGTCGTAGCGCGCGAATTCCCTGATATCCGTCAAGGATATTTTCAAGAGGGCGTTCGCTTCCCGCAGCAAGGATTTTTCGGCCTCATTGAAGCCTTTTTTTCTGTGAACGTAAAGTCTGTATATCGTTTCCATAATCTCAATATCCAATGCACAATAGACGGCCACCCCGTCCGCTTCCGCGGACACCCCTCCGCAGGAGGGGAATTTTTCTGCGGTCTTATCCTTTAACTGACCACCGACCACTGTCCACTGTTCTTTAATTGCGCATTGCGTTTAAATGTCCGTCCGATAATTGCGCCTTGCGGTTTAAATGTCCGTCCGATAGTGCATTTTGTCAAACGTTATCTTTTTTATATTGGCGTACACCTTTTTACGGGCCGCGTCCAAATCGTCCGCGACCGCCGTCACGCCCAACACGCGGCCGCCCGCCGTCAGCAGCGTTCCGTCCGCGCCGCGCCGCGTTCCGCTGTGGAACAGAATGACGTCTTTATCCAAATCGCCGGCCGCGACCGGTTTGCCCGTTTCATATTTCGCGGGATAACCGCCGCTCGTCAGCATGACGCACAGACAGGCTTTGTCCTCCCATGCGATTTTCGCGTCCGCGAGCTTTCCGTCGATGATCTTGTCGAATATGTCGAGCAGGTCGCCCTTTAAGAGAGGTAAAACGCTCTGCGTTTCGGGATCGCCGAACCGCGCGTTGTACTCGAGGACGCGTACGTCCCCGCCGTCGATCATCAGCCCGAAATACAGCACGCCTTTGAACGGCCGCTTCTCTTGATTCATGGCTTCCATGGTCGGCATGATAATGTCCTTCATAATGCCGGGCAGGAGCTTTTTATTGAATTTGACGGAAGGGGCGAACGCGCCCATGCCGCCGGTGTTCAAGCCCTTGTCGCCGTCATGAGAGCGTTTATGATCCTGTGACGACACCATCGGAACGATCGTTTTGCCGTCGCAAAAAGCGAGAATCGATACCTCGTATCCCTTTATAAATTCCTCTATGACTATGTTCTTGCCCGCTTCCCCGAATTTGCCCTCCGTCATCATGTTTTTGACCGCTTCCTCGGCCTCCGATACCGTTGGACAGATGAGCACGCCTTTGCCCAATGCCAATCCGTCGGCTTTGACTACCGACGGGAATTTGGCGGTTTTCAGATACTCCAGCGCGGCGTTTTGCGCGGAAAACACCTCGAACGCGGCGGTCGGTATCCCGTACTTTTTCATGAGATTCTTGGAAAAGACCTTGCTGGCTTCGAGAATCGCGGCCTCGGCGGTCGGGCCGAACGCGCGAAAGCCGTTTTCGTTCAGCGTATTGACCAAGCCCAAAGCCAGCGGGTCGTCGGGCGCTACGACGGTCATGTATACGTTTTTGTGTTCGCGCAGAAAGTTTAAAATACCGTCGAAATCGGTGGCCTTGAGCTCGGGGCGGCATTCGGCGATCTCCGCAATCCCCGCGTTGCCGGGAATACAATAGAGCTTGCCGGCCGATTTGCTTTGTTTCAGCTTCCACACGAGGGCGTGCTCCCTGCCCCCGCCGCCGATTACCAAAATGTCTTTTTTGTTCATTTATATATCCTTTTTATTGCAAGCTATTTTAACGGCATAGGCGCGACGCAGACGGGCAACAGTTGGCAAACCGCCGAAGGGAGTGTAGATTATCCTACATGACCGAGGCGGTTCTGCCAAACGTAGCCCGTATCCGTCGATGCGTATGCCGTTAAAATTAGTGTTTAAAGTGCCGCTGTCCCGTAAAAATCATCGCGATATTGTTTTTATCGCAAACGGCGATACTGTCGGCGTCCTTTAGACTGCCGCCGGGCTGCATGATTGCGCGAATGCCCGCTTTGGCGGCCTCCTCCGCGCAATCGGGAAACGGAAAAAAGGCGTCGCTTGCCAAATACGCGCCCTTCGCGCGGCCGCCCGCCCGTTGCAGAGCTTCCTTCGCCGCCCAAATGCGGTTGGTCTGGCCGCCGCCGATCCCGACCGCGCAAAAATCCTTTGCGACGACGATCGCGTTGCTCTTGGTATGCTTGACGACCTTCCATGCGAATTTCAGCTGCTCCATGTCTTTCGCGTTGGGCAAGGCCTTTGTGACCGTTTTCAGCTCCGCGTCGTTGTATATCTCGCGGTCGGCCTCCTGCACGAGCAAGCCGCCGTTGACCTTTTTCATATCCAACGCGCCGGCTTTGAGGGGCGCGGAAATCGTCGGCAATTCCAAAATGCGGATATTTTGCTTGCGCTTTAAAATGTCCAGCGCGGCGGGCGCATATCCGGGCGCGACGACGATTTCGATAAAAATTTTGTTGATTTCCTCGGCCGTCTTTTCGTCCACCGCGCGGTTCAGCGCCACGACTCCTCCGAAAATCGACACGGGATCGCAGGCGTAGGCGTTTACATACGCGGTGTAAATATCCTTGGCCGCCGCGACGCCGCAAGGATTGGAATGCTTAACCGCCACCGCGCAGGGCTCAGAAAATTCGCGCAACAATTCCAACGCGCCGTTGCAGTCGTTGATATTGTTATAGGAAAGCTCCTTGCCGTGCAGCTGAACCGCCGCCGTCACCGAGCCGGGCACGGGAAAGCATTCGCGGTAAAAAGCGGCCCGTTGGTGCGGGTTCTCGCCGTACCGCATCTCCTGCGCCTTTTCATAGGCGAACGTGACGGTATCCGGCAATTTCAAATCCAATTTTTCGGCTAAATACCCGCTGATCAGGGAATCGTACATCGCGGTATGCGCGAAAACCTTGTACATAAGCTTTAAACGGAAGCTTTCGTCGGCGGTGTCGGTTTTCAGCCGCTCGACCGCTTCGGAATAATCGGCCGGATCGGTCAGTACGATCACGCCTCTGTAATTTTTGGCCGCGCTCCGCAGCATCGTCGGGCCGCCGATATCGATGTTCTCGATTGCCTCCTCCATCGCCACGTCGGGCTTGGAAACCGTCGCTTTAAAAGGATATAGGTTGACCGCGACCACGTCGATCGTGTTTAAATTTAAATCCGCGAGCTGTTTCATGTGCGCGGGATTGCCGCGCAGCGCGAGCAGGCCCGCGTGCACGGCCGGATGCAAGGTCTTGACCCGCCCGTCCAAGCATTCGGGAAAGCCCGTGATTTCGCTGATCCCGATATTGGGTATGTCGGCTTTACTTAAAGCGGCCGCCGTCCCGCCCGTCGAAACGATTTCGTAGCCCAATGCGGCAAGGGCTTTCGCAAAGTCGACGACACCCGTTTTGTCGGACACGCTGATAAGCGCGCGTTTCTTGTTGATCATGTTTACAACTCCTTTATTTTCACTGTTCCATTCGCTATCTCAATCCGTCCCTCGCAAAGCAGCTTGACCGCTTCGGGAAAGATAACATATTCGGCCTCGCGCATCACGCGTTGCTGTAAAACTTCGGGCGTGTCGCCCTCTAAAACGGGTACCGCCTTTTGCAGGACGATCGGCCCGCCGTCCACCTCTCGGGATACGAAATGCACGGTAGCGCCTGTGAGCTTGACGCCCCGGGCGAGCGCGGCCTCGTGGACTTTCAGCCCGTGAAAGCCCGCTCCGCCGAACGCCGGCAGCAGGGACGGGTGAATGTTCAGGATACGGTTTTCATAGGCGTTCAGCAATCCGTCCGTCAGTATCCCCAAATAGCCCGCCAGCAAAACAAACTCCGCGCGGCAGCTTTTCAGAATTTTCAGGATCGCGGCGTCGCGCGCTTCGGCGTTTGCGTAATCCTTTAGCGCGCATACGTATGCGGGAATGCCGTTGGCCCGCGCGCGCTCTAAAGCGTAGGCCTTGGCATTGCTCGATATAAGCGCGACGACCTCGGCGGCGATTTCCCCGCGGCCGATTCCGTCTGAAATTTGCTGAAAATTCGTGCCGCCGCCCGATACAAGAACGGCAAGGCGTTTCTTTGTTGCGTTTGCGTTATCCATAGTTTTACCAAACTGAAACCGGACAACTGAAAACTGAAAATTATGGATGCGTTTTACATTCCTTACCGGCCGATCGTGCCGCTTTTACGGTTATTCGACCGATAACTTTCAGTTTTCAGTTTTCAATTTTCACTTCTTTAAGCTTTCTTGTAAAAACCTGTCGTCCGCGACCGTCTTTTCGCGCATTTTCTCGGCGTAGTCCTTCAGCGCGGCGCGGACGGCCGGATATTTGACCGACAGAATACGCAGAGCGAGTAAGCCCGCGTTTTCGCCGCCGCCCACCGCCACGGCCGCCACCGGAATCCCCGAGGGCATCTGCACGGTGGACAATAGACTGTCCAAGCCGTCCTGAAAAGAGGATTTCACCGGCAAACCGACGACGGGCAGCGTCGTGCAGGACGCAAGCACGCCCGCTAAATGCGCCGCCTTGCCCGCCGCCGCGATGATGACCTCGATCTTGTTTTTAACCGCGTTTTTGGCGAACGCGTGTGCTTCCTCCGGCGTCCGGTGCGCGCTGATCACGCGCACCTCGCATTCCGCGCCGAATGCTTTCAGGATATCGACGGCGGGCTTTACCGCCTCGAAATCCGACTTACTGCCCATGACGATCGCTGCTTTCATTATATTTTTTCCTTTTTTTGCGAGAGAACATTTTGAATCTCGGTTTGTGTGATAAAAATTGTTCTCTCGCGCTCTTTCAAAAAAACTTTTATCTATCTATTGATTGGCCTTATAACTGCACCTTGCGCATCTATCCCGCACACCCGATATCGCCACTTTTTATACGGTTTTATCGCTTCCGCCAATTTCCGTTCGTCAAAAGCCCCGTCGATAAAAGCCGCGATACTCGGCCCCGCGCCCGACAGCCACACGCAGAGCGCGCCCGCGTGCCGGACGGCGGCGGTAATCTCGCTGTAATTTTCAATTAAACCCTTGCGGTAGGGCTGATGAATCCTATCGTCCGCCGCGGCCTTTAACAGAGAATACTCCCCCGTTGCGAGCGCGCCGAACGTCAACGTCGAATGCGAAAGATTGTAAACCGCGTCGGCGCGCGAATACGTCGCGGGCAGAACCTTGCGGGACAGCGCGGTGGACAACGGAAAATCGGGCGTCAAAGTCAAAACCTTTAAGCCCGTCGGCACGACCCGCGCATACCGGACATGCCCGCGATCTACGATGCCCGCCGTCACGCCCCCCGTGATACATGGTAAAACATTGTCGGGATGCCCGTCCAATTCGTTGCACAAGTCGATGACCGCCGCAAGGGACATCCTCCCGCCTGCGAGTACGTTACCCAACATGACGCCGCTGACGATACATGCCGCGCTGCTTCCCAAACCGCTCGTTTTGGGAATATTGTTGATTTGCTTAATATGAAGGCCGCAAAAATCCGCTTTCAGGATTTTCAATGTGTGTAAGACCGTCGCCGCGACAAGGTTGGTCTCGTTCTTCGGCAAATCCGCGTCGGTTTCGACCCGCACGCCCGTTTCGTCGGTCAATTCAGCGTATGTTTCGTTATAGATATCGACCGCCAGCCCCATACAGTCAAAGCCGGCCCCGATATTCGCGCTTGTCGCGGGCGTTTTTATTTTATATTTATTTCCGGTCATTTCTTACGAAAACTGAAAACTGAAAATTATAGGCCTGCCGAACGAGAAACTTATATTATGCTGTATGTTTCTTTACCGCCGACAAAGCCGTCTGTACGACGACTCGACTGCAATTTTCACTTTTCACTTATTTAATCGGTTCCACCCTGACGTTACCCTTGATCCCCTCGAACCGGCTCATATCCATGCCGACGATCGCGGGGCTTGCCACCGACAAGGTTGCGGCCGCCACGGCCTCGGACAGAACCTCCACGGGGCTCCCACCTCGCAAAAATGCGCCGCAAGCCGCCGCGAACATAACGTCGCCGCAACCCGTCAAATTGAGCGGCTCGAATTTTTGCGTGTATTGTCCCCAAAAAGCCGCCGAGCCGTTTACGATGATTGCGCCGTCCGCGCCCATGGAAACAAGCACGTTCTGCGCGCCGCGCGTAATTAGAAACCGCGCCGCGCTGACGATATCCGAAAAGGTTTTTAAATTGCCGCTCGTCATGCTTTCAAGCTCGAAACGGTTGGGCTTGATCAATACGGGGTGCGCCCGCAACGCGGGCATCATCGCGGCCTTTTCGCAGTCGCAGGCGAATTTCACCTTCGCTCCCGCCGCATTCGCAAGCGTAAAATAGAAGTCCTCCGGCGTTTCCGGCGGCAGACTGCCCGAACACGCCAGCAAATTTGCTCCGGCTTTTCTGACGATTTCGATCAACCGGTCCTGCTCTCTTTGCGAAACAGGAAAGCCCTCGTCATTCAATTCGGTCAAACGGGAGCCGGCATAAACCTTCACGTTCGTGCGCACGTCGTGCGGGCAGTTGACAAATTTAAACGGTATGTTGCCGGATTTCAACAGTTGCTTGAACGGATTGCCGCGCCGCCCCATAAAGCCCGACGCCTGCGCGTCCAAACCTAATTTTGAAGCCGCAGTCAAAAAGTTTATGCTTTTGCCGCCGTAAATCACGCGCTTGCCCGTAACACGGTTCAGGGTATTCGCCGTGAATTCCTCCGCTTCGAGGATCAAATCCACCGCGGGATTACAGCCGATACTTAAAATCATGGATTTAAAAACAGTCTCCTTTTTTATAGAAGCGATTTGCCAACCGCTATTCCTTCGCTCTTTCCTTCTCGTATGCCGCCGCAATCGCCTGTGCTACGTTCGCCGGAGCCTCTTCATAGCGCGCCAATTCCATTGTAAAGCGTCCGCGCCCCTGCGTCATCGACCGGAGATCGGTGGAATACCGGAAGAGCTCGGACATCGGCGCCTCGGCGGTGATCACCTGCGCGCCGCCCGCGCTCTCCATGCCCAAAATGCGGCCGCGCCGCCGGTTCAGATCGCCCATGATATCGCCCAAATAATTGTCGGGTATTTTGATCTCCATCGCCATGACGGGTTCGAGCAGAACCGGCCCCGCCTCCGCGCAGCCCTTTTTAAAGGCGAGAGCGGCCGCGAGTTTGAACGCCATTTCAGAGCTGTCCACGTCGTGATAACTGCCGTCGGTCAGCACGCATTTCAGATTGACGACCGGATAACCCGCGAGCACCCCGTGCGCCGCGCATTCGATCAGGCCTTTTTCGACCGCGGGGATGTAGGATTTCGGTACCGAGCCGCCCACGACCTCCTCGGTAAACTCAAAGTCCGCGCCGTCCAAATGCTCGAACCGCACGACACAGTGCCCGTATTGGCCGTGACCGCCGCTCTGCTTTTTATGCTTGCCCTCCGCCGTGACCGTTTTGCGAACCGTCTCGCGGTAGGGAATCCTGGGCGTGGACAGTTTCGCCTCCGCCCCGAATTTGTTTTTGATCTTCCGCGCCAAAATTTCCAACTGTATTTCGCCCATACCCTCTAAAATCGTTTCGGCGGTTTCGTGGTTTTTGACGATCGTAAAGGTCGGATCCTCCTCGCGGAGACGCGCCAGACCGGAGAACACCTTGTCCTCGTCGCCCTGCGTCTTGCCGTTTACGGCCAAGGACAGGTTGGGGCGCGGGAACGGGATCGGCGGAAATTTGATTTTGAGCGCGGGCTCGGCCAAGGTGTCGCCCGTCAGCGTGCCCGTCAGTTTCGAGAACGCGCCGATATCGCCCGCGTGCAGGAAATCGGCCGCCTCCTGTTTTTTGCCGCGCATCGTGAACAAGCCGCCGATCTTTTCCTGTTTGTCCTGCGTCGTGTTGACCAAGGTCAAGCCGTTGCGCACACACCCGCTCGTCACCTTGAATAGGTTGAACCGCCCGACGAACGGGTCGGCGATCGTTTTAAAGATTCTCGCCGACACCGGCGCGCCGCTGTCCGCCCAGACCGCGACGGGCGAACCCGAAGCGTCCGACGCGTCGCAGGGCTTATAGGACGGGGAGGGCAGAACGCGCACGATTTGATCCATCAGATTGATGATGCCCTTGTTTTGAAGCGCACTGCCCGCGATGACGATCACGGCGTCGCCCGAGGCGATGCCCTTGCGCACGCCGTAGACGATTTCGTCCTGCGTGATTGCGCCGCCCTCGAAGAATTTATTCATCAATTCCTCGTCGTTGCTTGCTGCCACATCGATCAGCTTATCCTTTAAACGCGCGTAATCGGCCTCGTAACCCTTCGGCATCGCAATCTGCACGCGCCCGTTCGGTGAAAAATCGTACGTTTTCCCCGACAGCAGGCTGATGTACCCTTGCATTTTTTTGTTCGCGTCCATGATCGGGATCTGCGCGGGCGCGATTTTGTTGGAATATCGATTCTTTAGGGCCTCGACGGCCGCTATGTAGTTCGCGTTTTCGGTGTCCATCCGGTTGATGAACACCAGCGCGGGGATTTTCTTTTCGATGCAGTAGTCCAGCGCCTTTTCGGTTCCGACAGAAAGGTTGGCGCCCGAGCCGGTGACGACGACGGCGCAGTCGGCGACGGTCATCGCGGCCTCAAACTCGCCCTCGAAATCGAAGAAGCCCGGCACGTCGATTAGGTTCAGCTTGCAGCCGTTCCATTCGCAGTTGGCGACCGACAGACTGATCGAGATTTTGCGGGCGGCTTCCTCGGCGTCGTAGTCCATCACGGTGTTGCCGTCGTCGGTTTTGCCCATGCGGTCGATCGCCTTGGCGTTGAACAGCATCGCCTCGCATACCGAGGTTTTGCCCTCGCCGCTGTGACCGATAAAGGCTATGTTGCGGATCGCGTCCGTTTTGTACTCCGTCATTTTGAAAACCCACCTTTCCAAATTCTTATTTAATTATACCACATATAGAGCATAAAAGCAACTCTTCGCGCTCCGCTTCGCTCCTGTTCAAAAAACGCCGTCGGCGTTTTTTTCGCTCACTCGATCGCTCCGCGCTCCTTCCGACCAAACGCGAATTTTTATAAATAAAAATTCGGTCGGACTTCAATAGGTTTTTATCTCAAAACACCCACGCCGTCCTTGTTTGTCATTCCGATTCGCTCTTTGTCATTTAATAGGCCCCAAAAAGCGGCTCATTACATATAGATAGTAGGAAAACGTTTATGAGTATCCTTAACTGCCAACTGTCAACTGTCAGCCGTCCATCGAATCCGATCGGAATATTCGACAGCGGCGCGGGTGGTCTAACCGTTCTGAAAGAATGCCGCGCCCTCCTGCCCGCCGAGGATTTTATCTATTACGCGGACAACGCGAATGTCCCCTACGGCAACAAACCGCGGGAAATCATCGAACGTCTGACCGCGGACGCCACCAAACGCCTGATCGGATACGGCGTAAAAGCGATCGTTCTCGCCTGCAACACCGCGACCGCCGCGTCCGCCGCCGCCCTGCGCGCGCGTTACAACATTCCCGTGATAGGACTCGAACCCGCTTTGAAGCCCGCAGCGCGTTACGCGCAAGGCGGCAAGGTTTTGGTTTTAGCGACCGAGGCCACGGTAAAACGGGAAAAATTCGCCCGATTGCTGAAAGTATACGGAAACGGAAATACCCTAGTCGCGCCGCAAAAGGATTTGGCGCGCCTGATCGAGGAAAATTTGGACGATTTAAGCGTTTTAGAAGCGAAAGCGGAACGCGCGGTCGCACCGCACCGCGAAAACCTGAAAGCGGTCGTTTTGGGCTGCACGCATTATATCTTTATCAAGGAATATCTGCAGAGGGCGGCGGGGCCGGACGTCGCGTTTTTCGACGGCAACGCCGGCACGGCGCGGCAGTTGCGGCGACGGTTGGAGGAAAACGGCCTTTTAAAAGGGAAGATAATTCCCCTCTGCGGAGGGGTGCCGCAGACGGGCGGCAGGGCGGCTATACCGACCGTTCCGCCGACAATATCCGGCAAAATAACTCTTCTATCCTCGGGCGTCCCGCCCCCGTCGTATTGGACAATGCTATGATATCGTCGCGGCCCATTTTCAATTCCCGCGCGATCAGGGTTCTTTGGTTTTCGGTCTGCAAACGCGAAAGCTTGTCCGCTTTGACCGCCAATACGGTGAACGGCTTTTGACGGCGGTACAGAAAATCGATCAGCTGCAAATCGTTGCGCGCCGGCGGAATGCGGATATCGACCAACACGAGCACGTGCAACAGGTTTTCGGACGTCCGTATGTATTCGTCGGTCAGCGCGGAAAAAGTCTCGGTGACCGTTTTGCTTGCCGTCGAATAGCCGTAGCCGGGCAGGTCTGTCAGGTGGAAGGTTGAGAATTGCTCTTTATCCTTAGCCGTGCACTGATAATAATTGACGCACCGAGTTTTCCCCGCCTCCTTGGACGTGCGCGCCAATTTGGAATTCTCCGCGATCATATTGATAAACGAGGATTTCCCCGCGTTGCTCCTGCCCGCGACGGCGATTTCGGGCAGGTTGAATTTGCCCCAATCGGCGGCCGACGCGGCGGACGTGATGAATTTTGCGTTTATGATTTGCATGATAATATCGATTCCCGTTTTATCGGCCGCGTCCCCACGGTTTGCCGCCGTTCAGCCAACCGTTCTCTTTCCAACGGCGGTAGTTCGCCGATTCCGGCTCTCCCCGTCGCAGCAGGCTTTGCATCCCGTGCAAAAAACGGGCGCATCGTCCGGCAAATGATATTCCGTTATCTCGTGGCCGCCGCCTAACGCTTCTAAAAATAAGTCTTTCATTTTATAGGTGCAGCCTTTGTTTTTCGCGCCGTTGATCACTACGATCCTCATATGCTTTGACTCCTTACCTCAGTTCAGTAAAGCCAACTCGAACACCTCGTCGATATCTGCCGCCTCGATAATGGTCAAATCCCCGCGTATGCTTTCGTGGATTTCGTCTATATCCTTATGATTTTCTTTCGGGATCACCAACGTGCGGATGCCCGACCTGTGACAGGCGAAAGCCTTGTCCTTTAAGCCGCCGATCGCCAAAACCTTGCCGCGCAGGGTGATCTCACCCGTCATCGCGATATCCCGGCGGACGCGGCGGCCCGTAAACGCCGACATCAGGGCGACCGCCAGCGTGATGCCCGCGCTGGGGCCGTCCTTGGGCGTCGCGCCCTCGGGAACGTGCAGGTGAATGTTGTTTTCCGTAAAGGCCGCGGCGTCGATCCCATACTTTTGCGCGAGTTTTTTTACGACCGTCAGCGCGGCGTAAGCCGATTCCCGCATGACCTCGCCCAATTTTCCGGTCAGCTGTATTTCGCCCTTGCCGCCGGGGATCAAAGCCACCTCGATCGTCATTGTGACCCCGCCGACGGACGTCCACGCAAGGCCCGTCGCCGCCCCGATTTCGTCCGCGTCGTTCATGACGATATCGGAAAATTTAGGAACGCCTAAATATTCGGGCAGATTGTCCGCCGTCACGGAATAGGTTTCGTCCCGACCGCTTTCCACCGCCTTTCGCGCGGCTTTCCGGCAAATCTTGGCGATCTGCCGTTCCAACGAGCGCACGCCCGCCTCGCGCGTATACTTCATGATGATCAACTCGATCGCCGCCTCGTCCACCGCCAAGCGTCCCGAGAGGCCGTTGGCATCCTCCTGCTTTTTAACGAGGTAATCGAGCGCGATCCGCTTCTTTTCGGTCATCGTGTAGCCCGACAGCTCGATGATTTCCATGCGGTCGAGCAGCGGCGCGGGGATCGTGTCGGCCGTATTGGCCGTCGCGATAAACAGGGTTTTGGACAGGTCGAACGGCACGTCCAGATAATGGTCGCGGAAATGAAAGTTTTGCTCGGGATCGAGCACTTCCAACATCGCGCCCGCCGGATCGCCCCGGAAATCCGAGGTCATCTTGTCGATCTCGTCCAAAAGGAACACGGGGTTGCGCGTCCCCGCCGTCTTGATATTATTGATGATGATGCCCGGGATCGCGCCGATATAGGTGCGCCGGTGCCCGCGGATTTCGGCCTCGTCGCGGATGCCGCCCAGAGACACCGACGCGAATTTGCGATCAAGGCAGTGCGCCACCGACCGCGCGATCGAGGTCTTGCCCACGCCGGGCGGGCCGACGAAGCACAGAATCGGACTTTTTAGGGCTTTCGTCAGCTGCGCGACCGCCAAATATTCCAAAATCCGTTCCTTGACCTTTTCCAGCCCGTAATGCTCGCGATTCAAAATATCGGCCGCGCGCTTTAAATCCTTGTTGTCCTCCGTTTCGGTTTGCCACGGCAATTCGGACAGCGTTTCGATATAGGTGCGGGCGACGGCCGCCTCGGGACTGGTGCCGCTCATTTTGGACATGCGGACGATTTCCTTGTTGACCTTTTCCAGCACGCTCTCGGGCATACCGGCCTCGAGCGCGCGCCTCTTTAAATCCTCTATCTCGTCCTTGCCGTCTCCGAGCTCGTCGTGGATCGCCTTTAATTGTTCGCGCAAATAGTATTCCTTTTGGTTGCGGTCCATCTGCCGCCGGACCTTGGCGGAAATTTGCCGATCCATGCGCATGATTTCGATCTCGCGCAACAGCGTGAACAGCAGGAATTCGCACGCCTTTTCGACCTCGGCAGTTTCCAAAAACCTCTGCTTCTCGAAATCCTTTCGGAACGTCAGGTGCGCGGCGTAGAAGCCCAGCCGGTACGGATCCTCCTCGGCGAGGATCGCGTTGACCAAATCGTTGGCGCGGTTGTCGATCTTGTTGAATTCGACCGCCGATTCCCGAATCTTGCGTTTTAAAACCTCGAGCTTGATCTCGGAGGAATACTCCGGACGCAGTTCGCGGACGGACACCTCGAAGCACGGCTCGCTGGCCAAAAAGCCGGTGATCTCGACGCGCTCTAAGCCCTGCACGACGACGCGCACGTTCTCGCCCGGCAGCTTCAAGACCTGCTTGATCGCGGCGACCGTACCGACGCGGTACAGGTCGGCCGGATTGGGTTCCGGCACAGTCGCGTTCTTTTGCGTCACAAGCAAAATGTTTTCGCCGCTCTCGACGCTTTTGTTGATCGCGAGGATCGACCGGTCGCGTCCGATGTCGAACGTCGTGTTGACGAACGGCAGGATTACGACGCCGCGCAGGGCGACCAGTTTGTATGCCCGATTCGGCTTGACCGGCTCGGTGCCCAGTACCAAATCCTCGATGCTTTGCGGGTAGTTCCCGTTGTTACTCGGAGTGTAGTTATTCATTGCCTTTCTATTATACCATAAAACGGCGGCATTTAACAAGTCAAGCGAGTGTCCTCAATACTATTTCGCAAAACGCGATTTAAAATCATCGTTATAAATCCGTTCGTCATGAAGTAAGTTTATGGTATAATGTATAACATGAAGAAAAATAAAAAAACACTGATAAACGTTATTTTAACGATTTCGTTTTTTATGATCGGAGGCGGGTGTTTTTTCGCATGGATCATTGTCGGAATGATGAAAGGCGTCAATTTTAACGTTGTGGAGTATTATAAGGACAACAACAACTATGAAGAAGTTGTTTGCATTGTGAGAGAAGCCGAAAACTACGGCGGTGAAAAATACAAATTCTTTGAACCACTTGAAAGCGAGAAGCCTATCAGAAACGTCGGATTGTGGAAACGAAACGACGGTGCGGTGGCAGACAGCGGTTTTTGGGAAGATACGAATATCGGGGATCGGGTCACGACTATAAGCGCGCCGGGATATTTTTGGGACGGGTATATTTGTCCCATCGTCGGATTAAGAACCGAAAACCAGGTGTATTTGGATTTTAATACCGGCAAAGAAAATCAAATTGCGGAACTTCAAAATATGCGAAACGAATATTTATCCGTCGCAACGCCAATGATCGGCATTGCTTTGACAAGCATAGGCATCGCTATCGTTTTCGGCGTCATATCCCTAATCAATGGAAGCAAACGAACACGGGCGAACTAAAGTAAAAAAACCAAGCTGACGTTTCTATGTACGCCGACGCATAAATCCCCCCTCACTTGCTCAAATTAAAACGGATATGTTCAACGTATTGATACGCGCGGTCATTATCTTTCTGTTCGTGTTCGCGGTGATGCGCCTGATGGGCAAACGGCAGATCGGCGAGATGCAGCCGTTCGAGCTGGTGATTACGATCATCATCTCCGAGGTCGCCTGTATCCCCATGGCCGACGTGGTGATTCCCCTGTCGCACGGCATTATCCCGATTATCGTTCTGGGCGCGCTCCATTTCCTGCTGTCCTTTTTGGCGCGTAAAAGCATTGTCCTGCGCCGGTGGATCAGCGGCAATCCGATCATCGTCGTCGATCCCAACGGGATCAATTACGAAAATTTAAAAAAGCTGAATATGAACGTCCACGATTTGATCGAGGCCCTGCGAACGGCGGAATATTTCAATTTCGAGGAGGTCAAATACGCGATTTTCGAGACCAACGGAAAATTGTGCGTGATCCCCTATGAAACCGACGACCAGCCGACCTGCGAGGATTTAAAGGTCAAACGGGAGCCGGCCGCCCTGCCGGTCGCGCTGTTGGTGGACGGCAAATTTTTAAAGGAAAATTTGGAGCTGACAGGCATTACGATCGCGGAGGCGATTAAAATGCTGCATAAAAACGGCGAAAACAATTACAAAAAGCTGTCGATGGTGACGATCGACAACAACGGGAAGCTATATATACAGCCGAAATACGGAAAATTTAAAACCGGACAGCACGCCGTGCCCAATCCGACGTGGTGATTTATGCATGATACGCGGCTCATGACATACCTTTTATAGGAGTATTTTAAACGGCAATGAAACGCTTGGTGATTATAACGGCCTTGCTCGCGCTCATATTCGGGGCGGCGTTTACGGAATTCTTCGTTTTGAAGAATACTTTTACGCGTATCGAAACCGAAGCGGCGGCGATTAAAACTGAAATGAATATCGATAAGGAACACATAGACACGCAAAGTATTCTGAAAAAGGTGCAAAATTTAGAGGACTTTTGGCTGTCTCGCAAGCCCGCCGCGTCCGTCATGATCAATCAAATCCTTTTAATGGAATACACGGCGATTTTGGGCCGCCTGAAAACCAACATCCAAATCAACGAATATCCCATGGCGCAGGTCGAGGCGGACAACCTGTTGCGGCAAACAAACGAGTTGCGGGAGCTGCATAAACCGTATGTAAAGAATATCTTTTAAGACGCCGCGGGGGAAACCTTTTTACAAAAAGGTTTCCCCCGCGCCCCTTTCTAAAAACTTCTGTTATATGTCATTGGACTTGTTGCGAAATGAAGAATCTCAACCGATCCTTTTTAGCATGATATAATCCTCCGCATTCTCCCGAACGACCCCATATCCCGCCCGAACGTATAAACGGGCGGCGGGGTTTTCCTTTTGGACGGACAGCGAGGTTTGCCGATACCCTTTTTCTTTCAGTAATCCGAACAAACGCGACAATAACGCGCCGCCGATCCCCCTGCCGCGGCAGTCCGGCAAAACCGAAACCGCAAGCTCGGGCGTTCGGTCGTCTATATGCCCGAACGCCGGAATGATCCGTGTCCATGCCGCGCCGAGAATTTGCCCCGCGCTTTCCGCGACCGCGCAGATGTCGCCTTCCTTTTGACCGAAACCGTCGATATAGATATGTATTTCCGGCTTGTATACGGTATCCCGCGGCAACGGCGCCGTTCCCGGCGGGACAAAAACCGCGTGATATAAAAATTCCGCGAGTACCGGAAATTCCTCATATCTAATTTCCCTGTAAATAACCTTCAATTCAGTACATCTTCCCGATCAGCCAATCAATAAACCTGCGGGGTAAAAACCGATTCAAAAACACGAACAGCTTGTATTTTCCGCCGACGACCCGTAACGGCCGCGGTTTTTTGCGCGTCGCCGCCCCGTAAATCGCGCGGGCGACCTTTTCGGGCGGCATACCGTTCATCTCATCCTTTTCCATCGCGGCGATACTTTTGTCGCCCTTTTTCGCGTAATGCGCGGGCATATCGGCTACTTTTCGCCGCACGGCGGTGAAATTGGTCTTGACGTCGCCGGGCAATACGGCGGAAACGCGTATATCGAAGGGACGTAATTCCAAACTCGCGGCTTCCGACCAAATCGAAAGCGCCGCCTTGGTCGCCGAATAGAAGCTTTGGAACGGGATCGGGAACACGCCCGCAACGCTGGACACGTTGACGATCGAGCCGCCGCCCTTTTCCCGCATGACGGCCGCCGCCGCTTTCACGGTCTTGACCGCGCCGAAAAAATTGACCTCGAAAATATAGCGCGCGTCGGTCATATTCGCGTCCTCCGCGGGGCCGGCAATCCCCATGCCCGCGTTGTTGACCAAAACGTCGATTCGGCCCTCGGCCGCGATAATTTGCTCCAATGCCGCCGCGACCTGCGCGTCGTCGGCCAAATCGCAAGGAATGAACTCGATCTTTTCGGCGTCGCTTACGCCGTTTCGGGACAATCCGTATACGGTATACCCCTTGCGGATAAACAGCTTCGCCGCCGCGAAGCCGATTCCGCTCGAGGCACCCGTAATCACCGCGATTTTCTTTGTTTCCGCTTTCTTTTTCATGTTTATAAGTATATCCTGTTTTTTGTTTTTAAACAAAGTACTCTACAATTTATGTGTTTTCAGAGTACTTTACGTACTCTTATGGTTTAAGGTTGAGATTCCACAGATGCTTCGCATCCTCTGAATGACTTGTACACATTGCCTCCCTTGCATAACATAAAACTACTCGATCAAGAATATGCCGTCGTCCAGCACGTCGTTTCCGCGATCGTCCGCATAGACACCGATTTTATGCCGTGTCATCAAGCCGAACATCTCGTCACCGCCGATCAAGGCGATATGGTCGATTTTACGCGTCCCCTTGCAATAGTCGCGCGCCTTGCCGTAAATCGTGGAATTGGTGATCAGTACGCCCTTTTGCGCGCCCGCCAGCGCGATCGAGCCTAAAAATTCGCGGATGATTTTTTCACCGATATAGGATTCTGAATTCAACTTGATCTTGGCCTGAATGACGATCCGCTCCTCAAGCCCCAATTCGTCGGTCACCCTTACTTCCGCGTCGATCCCGTGGTCGTCCGCCCCGCCCGTCAAAAGATCGGAGCCTTGGACGACCTTATCGCCGTATGCCGCTTTAATCAAAGACAAACTCAATTTTTCGAGAAACGCGCCGCCTAAAATGTTGACTGCCTCGATGACCGTATTTTTCAGTTCTTTCCGGTATTCGAATTCCGATAATTCCCCGGCGAGCAGTTTTCTGTATTTCTCATATTGGTTGCGCAATCGGTTGCCGATCAGCGTATTCGGATAGTCCTTTTTAGGGTTTTCTTCCTCGCCGATCCGGGCGGCTTTGACGAATTTTTCCTCCGCCCACTCGCGGACGTACTCTATCGGGCTGTAGGCGATCACTCCGGCGTTGTTTCTGTCGTTTAAAATGGATTTTAAAATATTGCCGCGCGCGGCGGGGCCGGCGTCCCGCTTTTCGTCGTCGGTCAAATATCTGGCGGTCAAGTATTCGCGGATCAGATCGCGCCGTTCCTTTAACTGCGTTTGCGTATCGCGTACCCGCACCGTATCGGCGGTTTTCTTTTTGGGAAACGTTTCGGCGGCGGCATAGACCGCGGGCAGTTTAATCGCGCCCGCCTTGACAAGCTCGTTGATGACGTTGCCGGTCAACGCCCTATACTTGCCGTAGGTGCCGTCGCCGCTCTTGTCGGTCAGCTGCGCTTTGGAAAGCCCCAAGCTGTCGATGCCCGGCTGAAACAGCTTGTTGCGCTCCGCCGCGCCGTGCTTTTTGTAATAGGCGATCAGCGCTTTGGCGATTTTCGCCCGCGCGTCGTCCACCGTGATTGTCTTTTCAGTCGTTTTTTGTTTCATTTTCTTTTTTCTTTACATGATTATTGCGAGAAAAACTTTTTTACAAATCGGAAACAATGCCCACAATTCGGCAAGCGTCATTTTTGACAAATCGGCCATCTTCCGTTTAAGTATAGCACATCTTTCCGCAAATGTCATGTCCCTAAACCGCATTTTTAAGCGGTCGGGATTCCACGGGCCGCTTCGCGCCCCTCCGGCCGATACCTTTCAGCGCGATACGCTCCTCCTATACGGGCTTCCGCTCACCGCTGTCGCCCAACCAACCTCTTTAAAAAGCGTTTAGAGGGGAGTTGGGGGAGGATTGGACTTTCTTTTCGTATAAAAGAAAGGATGCCCATCTACTCTACCGTTTTCAGCGAAGCGTTCATATCCACGCGATGGATTTTGCGAAACAACAGCAAATCCGCCAACGCGAGCGAAACCAGCGACAGCGCGCCCGATACAATCCACACGAACCCTTTGACGTGTTCGATGCCGCCGAATTCCAAAAACTTAAACATGAAGCGCATGAATACGTACCCCGTCGGCAAGCCGAGCAGTACGCCGACCGACGTAAGCAAAAATAACTCGCGGAAGATGTAACCGACGACCTCTATATTCCGATACCCCAGCACTTTGAGCGTGGCGATTTCGCGCTTGCGCTCGTCGATATTGATGTTGGTGATATTGTAAATTACCAACGCGTTGAGGACGACCGCGAACACGATCAGCACCGAGGAAATGGATTTCATGATATCGAGCATTTCGGGATTCGTTACGGAAAGCGAAAAATACAGCGCAAGCCCCGCGAACACAAGCGCGGTCGAACCGAGTACCGAAAACACCGTCATCAAGAACCGCATTTTATAGCGGAAAATGTTGCGGAGCGTGGATTTGTATTTGAATTTGAGCCGCCGCCAAAGAAAGGGTATCCTTTCGATCAGGATGACGCCGCCCGCCTTGGGGCTTTTGGCCAAGAGAAGCTCCGCCGGTTTTTCCTTCGTCGACCTAAACGCGACCAAAAACGTGACCGCTAACACGCAAAACAGCGTGACCGCCGCGGCGACGATGCCGAACGTGAGATAAAATCCATGAACGGCGGGCAACCGGAATTTGTCGCCGACCGAGGAATACAGCACGGGCGACAACACGAAATGCCCTAAAAACAAACCGCCGCCGCAACCGAGAACGCACGCCGCCGCGGCGAAAAACACGTATTTAAAGACGATGTGTGCCCCGCCGTAACCGAGCGTTTTGTAGCAACCGATAGGAGCGCGCTCGTTTTCGACCAACCGCGTGATCGTGATGAACGCCACCAACGCGGCGACGGCGATGAAAAAGACGGGGAAAATATAGCTGATGACCTCGATATTGTCGGCTAAAAACGTTAGGTATTCCAAATCGTGTTCGCGACCGAGATCGGGCAGCATGGCCAAAGCGTCCCTCATTTTAGGCGAAATCGCGCCGATGCCCGACACGATCGACACGCTGATCATGACCAACACGGCGATGACCGCGAAACGCACGGCGTTGCTTTTGAACATACGGAAAACGGTTTTAGAATACGCACTCATTTTTATACGCGCTTTTTTCTTTGAGGCGGCTTATCGAGATTGCCCGTCAAAAGAAAACCGCCCTACTGAAGAAGAAAATTAGGATAGACTGCAAAGGCGCAAACCCATCGGAAAATTCCGAGATTCTCAACAGTTCACCATTCTATTTCTTCGATGCTTTTGGGATTCGGATTGGTCTCGATCCGCTCCGCTTTGCCGTTCTTGATGAAAATCACCTTGTCCGCCATCTCTTTGAGCGCGCCGTTGTGCGTGACGACCACCACCGTTTTATGCTCTTGCTTGCAGATATCGTGCAACAGCCTTAAAATCTTTTTTCCGGTTTCATAGTCCAAAGCCCCCGTCGGCTCGTCGCACAGCAAAAGCTTCGGCGCTTTGGCGACGGCGCGCGCGATGGACACGCGTTGCTGCTCGCCGCCCGAAAGCTGTGAGGGAAAGTTCCGCTCGCGGTTTTCGAGGCCAACGCTTTTTAAAATCTCCTTAGGCGGCCGCGCCTCCTTGCAGATTTCGACGGCAAGCTCGATATTTTCCAATGCAGTCAAATTCGGCATTAAATTGTAAAACTGAAACACGAAACCCACGTTGTTCCGACGGTATTCAGTCAACTGTTTGCCGTTGAATGCGCCGATATTCCGGCCGTCCACGACAATTTCGCCGCCCGTCGGCGCGTCCATACCGCCGAGCAAATTCAACAGCGTGGTTTTGCCGGCGCCGCTCGGCCCCGCGACGACGGCGAATTCGCCCTCCTCGATCCCGAACGTAAGCCCGTCCAACGCGCGGATTTCCGCCGCGCCCGTTTTAAAGCTTTTAACGACGTTTTTGAAACCGACGAAATTCTCTTTCATGAAACTTATCCTATTATACCATAAATAATAAAATAAGTAAAATACGAGCGTAGCAGAGAGTGGCCAAATCGCGTCAGAACCGTACCGCGAACGTTTTGATTTGCCTGCGGTTCAGCGTATAACCGAACGCCGCGCCGTCCGTCTTGACCGTACCCAAAAGCTTATCCTCCGCAAGGTTGATTTCATGCGCCTCCTGAATTTTCTTTTTAAAGGATATCTTGCCGTTGCAGCCGCCGCCCGCGTCGTACACGCGAACCGTCGTATAAATTTTACCGCCGACCTCGCGGTTCGCGCGCAAAGAGGACAGTGCCGCCCCGCCGTCTATTTTGAGATAAGCGTCGGACGCGGGCAAAGCGCGCGCGGAACCGACGCCCTTACCGCCGTTCAGCCGAACCGAAAACAGCCCGACCTTGAAAGCGTTCGCGTTCTTGACAAGCTCGTTGTTATCGGCGCGACCGAAGTCCAACTGATATTCGAGTTTGATCCCGCGATCCGTCATTCTGCCCATTTTCGCCGCGTTCGCGGGAAGCCCCACCTCGTTCGTGAACGAGCGGAACAGCGTCAAATAAACGGCGCGGTCGGGGCGGTCGAGTACGGCGGCCTCGTAAAGCCCCTTGTTGTAAACGCTGAATTGATTCGCGCCGTCGGTTATGCTGACCATGCCCTGATTCGGATTGACAGAAGTATCGACCTCTTTGGTATGACTCCAATCCTTTTTTGCGACGCTCCACTCGTAAACATCGAACGGCAACAACGTTTTGAACGTATCCGTCTTGAAATCCGTGGGAAAGACCGCCCGCAAACGGTGATTGACCGCTCTGTTGTCCACCGCCGTCGCGACGGTAAGCTTTTTGGAATCCCGAAAAATTTTGATTGTGCTTTCGATCGAACAAGAGGCATTCTCTTCGGAGCGGCGACCGTTTTCCGCTTTGGCGGGCGTTTTGATATCGAGCAGGATTTTGCACGCGAAATAATCCGGGCAATCGGCTATCACGCGATATTGGGCAGCCTGACACGCCGAAACGATTTCCTCGTCGAACGCGGGCTTGACATAATTCCAACCCTCCCCCGCGTCGGCGCAATCCTCGAACATCAGCAGATTTTCATACAGCTTCCCCGTTTCCCCGTCCCGCACTGAAAGCGTGCCGTTGGGGTTGACCGTCACGGTCAGCTTGCCGTTGTCGATCACGTTCGCCGCCGTCCGCATAGAACCGATATGCCGATTCGGCGGATCGAAGCGGTCGAATTTCCATTTGGAATCGAGAGTCGAACGCTCCTGCATCAGCTTGTCGTAGGTGACCGTGATATAAGAATACGGCTCGATTTTCAAGCGCATCGCCAACGTGAACCGATCAAAGCACGGGAACGTTATCAGTTCCCCGAATTCGTGCGATTGTTTATGACAGGCTTCGTGCGAAAGGATATTATAGGGGATTTCCCGCCCGTCCGCGCCGTAAAACCGAAAGCTCCATTGATGCTTGCCGTTTTCTATCTCGAACGGTACCTCGACGGTTCCGTCGATCGGGACCTGTGTGTTGTTGAACACCGCGAACGCGCCGTCCTTTCCCTTGCCCACCGCCGCGATATTGCGCGACAGGTATTCTCCGATATCGGCGCGGATCAATTCGATAATCTCCGCCGCGCGCTTGAAGCGGTTTTCGTTGTCGAGATGCACCGCCGTGACCGAGCAGCCGCAGATACTGTCGTGCGGCTGATTTTGCAGCACGTAATCCCACGCCTCGTCGAAATAGCCGCCGTAGGGCGACATGCCGATATGCTCCGCGTTCAGCTTTTCTTTCACGGAATCGAGGTAAAAGTCGAGGACTTCGGCGTCCAACGTCAACCGGCTTTCGCAATAATCGTTGGCCTGCTTCAAATGCACCTGCGAGGACAGCACGTTCTTTAACACGGAATTGTTCACGCCCTCGCCGCCCAAGTCGTACAGAACGCCCTCTACCCGTTCGAGCGCGGCGATATTCCGCCGAATCCGCGCGGTATAGTCCTCGAGATTGCTGTGGACAAAGGTAAAGCCGGGAATACCGTCGTTCAATACCTTTAAAATATGCGGGATATCCTTTTCGGGATCGATATGGTCTACGCCGTCCACCATCAAATGGCAGTCCGTCGCGAAATTCTTTTCCTCGTCCTTTAAGTACGCCTTGACGCGCTCCACGATTTCCTTGTCCGTCCGCTTCTTGTCCGTGTTGTTCCAACGGACGACAAAAAAGAAGCTGCTGTACGCGTAATCGGGGTGAAGCTTGTGTACGATCGCTTCGGTTCCGTCCGCACCGCGCCAAAGAAAATTGTCCTTTTCGTAGCCCGCACGCCCGCGGAAAAGCGAAACCGCGTCGATCCCGAAGCCCCGAAAGATCTGCGGCATTTGGCTGTTGTGGCCGAAGATATCGCAAACGTATCCGTTTTTGTTGGCCTCGACGCCCAAAGCGGCGCACTCCCTTGCCCCGCGCTGCAAATTGCGCACCAAGCCCTCGCCGCTAATCAAAAACTCATCGGGCATCGTATGCCACGGGCCGATCAGAATGCGGCCCTCCTTGATCAATTTATACAACCGTTCCCTGTTTTCGGGCCGTATCCGCAAATAATCCCCGATCAGAATCGTTTGGCCGTCGAAATGGAAATGCTTGTATTCGGGATCGCTTTCCAAAATATCCAGCAGCCGGTCAATCATGCGGACAAGCCGCGCCCGATAATGCTCGAACGGCGCGTACCATTCCCTGTCCCAGTGCGTACTCGATAAGACGTAGACCGTTTTCATTTATAGACTCCATATTCGCGCCACAGTTTCATCATCAAATCGTAGCGTGCGAGCGGCATTCCGGTGTAAACGCAGTTCGACGTGCAGAAAATATAGCCGTACCCCCGCGCCATACCGTCGTGCAAAGACCGCTTTACGTCGGCGGTCACCTCCTCGTCCGTTCCCGTCTGCAAATGCGCGCAGTTTACGTTGCCGCACAACGACACCTTGTCTCCGTATTTTTCGCTCATGTATTTCAAGTCCACGCCGCCCTGCGGGTCGAGCGAGTGCAACGCGTCGGGCTTACATTGCACCAGCATATCGACGATCGGCATGATATTGCCGTCGGTGTGTTTGATCGAGTAAAAGCCCATTTTACGGTAGCCGTCGATCGTTTTAGAGAGAACAGGCGCGACCAAATCCGCAAAAATGCTCGGACTGAAATACGGATTGACATTGAAACAGTAATCCGAACACATCGTAAAGCCGTCCAACAGCTTACCCGTTTTGTTTATCTTTTCGGCAAAATCCAGCATATCCCTCATATGCCCTTCCTGCTCGGCGACAATCCCCTCCGGTTCCTCGTACAGCCGCGCCGAAAAGTCCATCATGTGGTCGCCGTCGGGAATCGCGCAGGTCGGATCGCCGTGCATCGTCAGATAATACTCGTCGCCCGACATTTCGCGGATTTTGGTTAAAAGGCGGACGATGTTATCGAAGTCCCCCGGATTGGGATGCACGAAAATCGCGCTGTGGCCGTAGCGTTTGGCGGTCTCGACATAGAGCCACGCCTGGTCCGCGATCTGCGCTTCCTTTTCCTTCTCGCTCATTTGGTTCCATTGATGGAAAGCGCGCTGCGTCGGATGAGGTTTTCCGAACGCCTCCATGGTCAGGAAAAAGACCAACTCGAACGTCGGCACCAAACCGGACACCTTTTCACGTTTCAATGCCTTGATAAACCGTTGCTTCTCCGTCATAATTGACTCCTTATTTTTTGTTTTTTAATTTTACGAGAAAAACTTTTTGTAAAAAGTTTTTCTCGCGCTCTTTTCACAAACTTTATCCTTAATTTTCAGTTTTCAATTTTCAGTTCCGTTCTACGCGCCGCGCAATTTGCGCACCGTGTCGATCATCAGTAAGTATTTTTCGGGATTGACGTAATCGGGAATCGAGTTGCCGCTCCCGATCGCAAAGCCGCCGTGGCCCTTGCCGCAATATTTATAGGTTTCGGTCACCAGTTTGACCAGCTTATCGTCGTCCATACGTACCAAATGATCGGTGTCGATACCGCCGAAATTGCCGATCCTGTCGCCGTACTTGTCCACCCATACGCGGAACTCCGCTATTTGATCCTCGTTGCTGTGCTTCGCGTCGATTTTCGCGGTGCCGATAATATCGTCCATAACGCTGAAAATATTACCGCAGCAATGCAATAAAAAGGGTTTGCCCGCGGCATGCGCCAAATCCACGATGCGTTTGTATTGCGGAATAATGTGCGCCCGAATGTCGTCCGGCGGCAACAGCGTGTTGCTCCGAAAACCTAAATCGTCTCCGAACCGCACCACGCAGAACGCATCGCCGTACTCCCTTAAAAACCATTTCCAAATCGCGGCCAACATATCGCCCACTTTTTTGAAGAGCGCGGCGTACAGCTCCGGCTCGTCGTAGGCCAAAAGGCACAGACTCTGATAGCCCGTCAAATCCTGCACGATCTCGAAAATCCCGTTGCCCACGCCGCCGATTGCCAGCATTCCGTCGGGCATCGTCTTTTTCAGTGCGTCGAACTTTTTCCGAAAAAACTCGGCGTAAATTTCCGGCACCTTGTCGAACGGATAGCTTTCGAACTTTTCGGGCGAATCGATATAACCCGGACGCGGGTGCGCCAACGCGCCGCCGTGCGGCAATATCTCGGTGACGCACGCCTCATAGGTGACCGTATCGTAACCGTATACCCTGAAAAAATCACAGTACGGCGCGAAAAACTTCTCATAATCGGGCTTTTCGGCAAAATAATGGTGCGCAAATTTCTGTCCCGTGATCCGCTCCATGATACCGGCGTTGATCAAGTGCTCGTACAGCGGCACGCGCTTCGGCTCCACGTTCCGCGCCGCATCCACAATGTTTTGATAATTCGGTTTAAACATGATATTCCTTTCTGTGCAGATTGAAAATAGGACTGAACATTGACCGCTTCAATTATATAATTCCCCGAAAAAAATGTCAACCGTATAACGACATATCGTTTTAAAAAAATGTATTACATGTATACTATAATACCGCTTTACCTTAGCGACTTAATTCATTATATCTCTGCGCCATATAGTTTTCTGTCTTGCCTGTACAACTTCTGTTCCCTCTCAAAAGGTTCAAACCCCAGTCGGGGGAACATCTGTATCAAGGCTATTTCGGGCGGTTTTTTAGGTGGGTTCAACCCCAACAGAAGTATAATCTTGTATCAAATGAAAACGGGCGGAGAGCCGCACTCCGAAAAATAGGGTAAAATCACCCCGAAACGGGCATAAAAATGGGTAAAACGGCAAAGAAATTGCCACCGCCGATTAAGACGATGGCAATCATTTTGTTGGAGCGGAAGACGGGATTCGGACCCGCGACATTCGCCTTGGCAAGGCGACGCTCTACCACTGAGCCACTTCCGCAAGCGTTTAATAGTATACCCTATACGCCGCCTTCCTGTCAAGCGTTTTTTAAACAATTTCAAAGGCGATCGTAAATATTCGCACAAGTTGTTGCTTTTCGTTTGCGGTTGTGTTATACTTATCTTATCAAATATTTGGGAGGAAACGATTATGACCTTATCCAAAAAGCGCGTCGCGCTTTACATGACTTATTTCACCCTATTCGCGCTCGCGCTCACTACGTTTATCGGCGGCTTTGTTTTTGCGATTATCGGACTCGAAGCCGTCGGAAATAGCGACCCGAAATTTCTGTGGGTCGGCGGATTGTTCGTACTGCTCGCCGCACTTTACGGTGTTTTCGTGTTGATTTTCGACATATTCAGCGCGTTTGCCAAAAAACGCCGATTTTTAAGCTTTATCTTCATCTATTCTCTGTTGGCCGTTTATATCGTCGCCGCCCTCTTTGTTTTCACCGCTCCGACCAACGTGTCGGTCAATGCGTTCAACGGCTTGACGGTCAGCGTTATTCTGCTTGCGTCCAACATTTCAATCATTCCCTTCATGTACGCTTTGAGCACGAAAATCATGGAAAGCAACGGCGGCGCGAAAGTCTCGGAGGCCGAAACCGACGAACAGGTTCTTGCGCTCCGCTCCGAAATCGTCGCCTTGAAAAAGGAGGCGCAACTGCAGGAACTCCGCAAGGAAATCGAAGATTTAAAGGTCTCTTTAAAAAAGCAATAATCCCGAACATATAAAATCCGAGAATCCTATTTAAAAAGCCCCGCGGTTAAGCGGGGATTTTTGAATGTTGAGATTCTCAATACGTTACAGTTACAGTCCGGATTTCATTGTGTCCGAACCTGAGAGAAAGCGCGGATTAAAAAGTGAATACCGGAAGCTGAAAGATCGACTTGCAGTGGGCGAACCTTTCTGTCCGCCCCTGCACGGTTGCCTCTCGATGAGGCAATCCTTAAAAGGAGGTGATCCAGCCGCACCTTCCGATACGGCTACCTTGTTACGACTTCACCCCAGTCATCGGTCTTACCTTAGACGGCTGCCCCCTTGCGGTCAGCGCGCCGGTTTTGGGTACTCCCGACTCCCATGGCGTGACGGGCGGTGTGTACAAGACCCGGGAACGCATTCACCCCGGCATTCTGATCCGGGATTACTAGCAACTCCTGCTTCATGTGGGCGGGTTGCAGCCCACAATCTGAACTGAGAGCGCTTTTTTGAGATTCGCTTGCCGTTGCCGGCTCGCTGCTCTTTGTAACGCCCATTGTAGCACGTGTGTAGCCCAAGACGTAAGGGGCATGATGATTTGACGTCATCCCCGCCTTCCTCCGCGTTGTCCGCGGCAGTCTGATATGAGTTCCTAACTGAATATTGGCAACATATCATAAGGGTTGCGCTCGTTGCCGGACTTAACCGAACATCTCACGACACGAGCTGACGACAACCATGCACCACCTGTCTATGCGCCCGTATTGCTACGGGAAAAGATATTTCTACCCCTGTCGCACGATGTCAAGCCTTGGTAAGGTTCTTCGCGTATCGTCGAATTAAACCACATGCTCCGCTGCTTGTGCGGGTCCCCGTCAATTCCTTTGAGTTTCAACCTTGCGGCCGTACTCCCCAGGCGGGATGCTTAACGCGTTTGCTGCGACACAGGCGGAGTCGATACCGCCTTCATCTAGCATCCATCGTTTAGGGCGTGGACTACCAGGGTATCTAATCCTGTTTGCTCCCCACGCTTTCGAGCCTCAGCGTCAGTTACGGTCCAGTAATCCGCCTTCGCCACCGGTGTTCCTCCTAATATCTACGCATTCCACCGCTACACTAGGAATTCCGATTACCTCTCCCGCACTCCAGTCAACCAGTTTTAGCTGCCGTTCCGGGGTTGAGCCCCGGGATTTCACAGCTAACTTAATTAACCGCCTACGCTCCCTTTACGCCCAGTCATTCCGGACAACGCTCGCCACCTACGTATTACCGCGGCTGCTGGCACGTAGTTTGCCGTGGCTTTCTTACAGGGTACCGTCATTCTTCGTCCCCTGCGACAGAACTTTACAACCCGAAGGCCTTCATCATTCACGCGGCGTTGCTGGGTCAGGCTTTCGCCCATTGCCCAATATTCCCTACTGCTGCCTCCCGTAGGAGTCTGGACCGTTTCTCAGTTCCAGTGTGGCCGTTCACCCTCTTAGGCCGGCTATCCATCGTCGCCTTGGTGGTCCGTTACACCGCCAACCAGCTAATGAAACGCGAACTCATCTTAAACCGGATTGCTCCTTTTACCTCTGTGGGATGTCCCACCGTGGTCTTATGCGGTATTAGCTAACATTTCTGTCAGTTGTTCCCCTGTCTAAGGCAGATTGTTCACGCGTTACTCACCCGTCCGCCGCTGACACCATTGCTGATGCCCGCTCGACTTGCATGTATTAGGCACGCCGCCAGCGTTAGTCCTGAGCCAGGATCAAACTCTCATGTTTTATGGCCATATACGCTTCGCGCCGCTTCGTTAAACGGCATATCGGCGACCTCGTGCGTATGCGCTTCGACTGCGCTCTTGCTCGTAAAACGATTCACACCGTTTTCCTTCGCTTGATCGCTTGTCTCCGCGCAATCTCCGACCAATCGCGATTTTTTGCTTTCACAAAAAATCGGTCGGACTTCAATAGGGCGCGCTTCGCGCGTTACTTCGTTTCACGTTGCTTTGCGACGCGTTTATATGCTTGGATAAAACTTTGAGTTTCGGCTCTAAAACTTGTACTGACTTTTCTTGTCAAATCTTTGTTTCCGAAATCTACTGTTTTCGTTAAAGTACTTCCAAAGAAATCGATCAGGTATACTTTCTTTTTAGATAGTGTACATAATCGCTTTGTTTCTTGAACCTGTTTTGGTTAACAGATTCTACTTCCGATATTCACTTTTCAATCTGCGCCGGCTTGTGCCCTTATACACCATGCCTTGTTCCCCACTCCTCCCGGCTCAACCTTCACGCCCGTCCCAAAGAGTAAAAAACAGCCGCCCATAAAGACAGCTTGACTATATTACCACATCCTATGAGCGCTTGTCAAGCGTTTCAACATAAAAAGTTCGAAAAAAACTAATGGGCAAGTTGTAAAATGGAGAGCAACGGGACAAGAGAAGACCCACGAGGTTGATTCTTTGGTACAATAGTGTTGAAGAGGCACAAAAAGTATCAAAGGAGGGACCTAACGTGGGTCAAGAAGATTGTA
>BNZQ01000011.1 GCA_026001225.1 Clostridia bacterium | reverse complement strand
CTGTACGGATACAGACGGCCGACGAGGCCGCCGATATAGTAGGAATTCTTTGCCGCGTCGTTGTATTTAAAGTCCACCGTGAGGCCGTCCATCTCGCCCAGAAAGACGGTGAATAGGCCGCCGAAGCCATAGCCCTCCAACGTGTCGTGGTGCGTCATCGTAACGTTCGCCGTGCCGCCCTTAAAGAATTTGATGCCGCTCTGCCCGAAGCCGCCCGAGTAATACCGCGGGCCGTAGATGCCCACGTCGAGCTTCATACCCGCGCCGACCGTGTTCGCCGCGATCAAGGCGTCCTTTTGTGCCTGCGTATAGCCGTTCAACGTCATGATATCGACGTATTTTTCGGCCTCCGCCTGATTGTTCCAATACTGAGAGGATACGCCGACCTTGGAGTGATCGGAACCCACGACGCCGCCGAGAGTGTTGGTTTCGTTGGTGCCCGCGTAGATTTTCGCGGTGACCTTGAAATCCTCGCCGACCGCAAAGTCGTTGTAGATGAGGCCGAACGCGCCGCCGGAGTTCGACGCCGCGACCGTGGTGTCATAGCCGCTGACCGAGCCGGTCCAAACGGTGACACGGTCGCCCAAAACGGTCTTGGCGGTGTCGCCCGACACCGCGCCGGCGATGCCGCCCTTTTGGGACGTGCCGACGACCGCGCCGGTGTAAAATTTCGCGTCGTTCCCCACCGTGAACACGTCCGCGTTGGCGGGATTGGTGCCGGCCCCGTTGATACTGCCGATAAAGCCGCCGATATAGCCGTTCGTTTTAGAATACACGCCGCCGGTGACCGCCTTCGGCGTGCCGTCGGGATTGAGGTCGAGGGTCACGCCGTCCGCCTGCACCTGAACGCCGGTCGCGATACTCGCGCGCGCGCCCACCTTAACGGCGTACCGATAATGCCAGCCCGCGAAGCCGCCGACATACGCGCCCGTGCCGGTCACGCGTGTGACCGCGAATTTCAGGTCGTCGCCGATCACGGTGTCCACGCTGCCCGTAATGCTGGAGGAGCCAACCGCGCCGCCGACCTGCGAGCCGACGCCGTCGACCGTGCCGACCGAGATTTGGGCGTTGTCGCCCAACTTCAAACCGTAAATCAAATTGCCGGCCAAACCGCCCGTTTGGGCATAGCCGGAGCCGTCCGCCATCGTGCCCGTGACCGAGCCGACCGACAGCTTCAAATTCGCGCCGATTTCGAACTGCCGCGTCGTCGCGCCGCCGAACAGGCCGCCGACGCCGTACCGGCCGATCACCCGATCGACCTTGGCGTTCAGGCCCGCCGCGACCGCGCCCACGGGCACGGCGTCCATATAACCGACCAGCATGCCGACATAGGCCTTGCCGGTGACCGGCGTCGCCGCCGAGCCCGCGATGACCGCGGATTTCACCGTGCCGTTATCCTCGACGACGATACCCGTCCCGAAATTGACGTTGTTCGCGTAACCGGCAAAGCCGCCGATATAGCCCGTCGCGCCGTAGCCCGACGCGAAGGAGGTAACCAAAATTTGCACGCCCGACAGCCTGGAATCCGAGATCGTGCCGCCGATCAGCGTGCCGAAATAACCGCCCGAATTGGCGGTATAGGAGGTGTTTCCGGTCCTTATCGTCGCGGAAAACAGGGAATTCGTTGTGTCTAAGTAGGAAGCCTGCGACACAAAGCCGCCCGTATAGTCGCCACCGGTCACGTCGCCCGTTACGGTGATATGGTCGAACGTCGCGTGGGCCGTCGCGCTGCTGCTGCCCGTCGCCGTGGTAAACAAGCCCGCGATATTGCGCGCGTTGTTTTGAATCGCATCCGCGCGCGGGGCTTTCACGGTCAAGGAGGAGGTAATATAGGAAACGTCCGCGCCCGCCGCGCGGAACGTCGCGTCGTTGGCCGTATAGCTGTACGCGATACCGGCCGCGTTGCTGACCTGCGCCGTGCCGTTGTCCGCCGTCACCGCGCCGCTGAACGTCAAATCGGTCAGCTTCGTGTTCGTGATCGTGCGCGCCAAAATACCGCTCGCGACCGTCGAAACCGTATAATTTGCGTTTTCAAATTCGATACCGGCGATCCTGCGGGTCGGCTGTGTCGCCGTGGTCGCGCCGCTCCAACCCGTGACGGTGCTGAACAAGCCGCCGTCCTTGCCCTTGAAATTGCTGATCTTATATACGCCGTTCGCCCGTTCTCCGAGGCCGGAGGCGTCGTAGGTCTTATAGCCCTGCAAGCTGCCGCGGAACGCGTCCAAATCGCTGTAACCGACCGTCCGCCACGTCGTGTCCGTCGATTCGCTTTTCTGTACGTCGTTGGTGTCGGGGAAATAACCGCCTAAATCGATATCCTTCGCCAAACGGAAGTGCGAATTCATGAAATACCGCATGGAATCCAAATGCTTAGGCTGGGTGATTAAAAACGGATTGGCCGCCGAACCGGGGTCGGTTCCGGCCGAATTTTGGCCGTAAGTCTCGATATCGGCCTCCGACGCGGTGTCCGAAATCGGCCCGCCCGCCGCCGTGCCGCCGAAAAACGAGGCCGGATTGATTTTAATCAGGGAAACCGTGACCAAGATGCGCAGGGTAATCGGCGCGCTGGTACTGGTTTTAAAGACAATTTGGAACTCGACGGACGTATTCGCGCCGAAATCCACCTGCTTTCTGTTGGAGGAATCGAACGGCGTCTCGCCGCCCGTGCTCGTCACGTCCGCTATGTAGTACCCCGCCGCGCCCGTCAAGCCCGAAAGCGACAGCTGCATCGCCGTCGGCTTTACGTTCGTGTAATAGACGACGCGGTTCAGCACATGGGACGGGACGCCGAATCTCGCCGTCGCCTCCGCCGATTGCATCGCCGGCGTTTCCGCGGCGTTGCCGATATAGGCGTTGCCGACCGTCGGATCCAACCCCACCGTCGCGCCCGTACCCGATTGCAGGTACGCCGCCGTGAAGTAATTGTTAGCCATCGCGCCGGAATTCAATGTGATTCCCAACGCGGCCCCCGCGATCGCGAGGATCGCGACCAACGCGATCGCGAGGCTGAACCGCCTCTTTTTCGCCGCTGTGCCCGCGCCCTGCGCCGTGTGGAAACGCCGTGTGTTTGCCGTTTTGCTACTACCCATAACCCAAAAGTCCTCCCAGACCCGTTTGATTCGGTTTATATTTCTTGTTTTTTGTTACTGTTTTTGTTCTTTCCCTGTTTGTTTCTGTTTGTTTTATTGTTTGTTACTGCTTTTGTTGGTTACTTCTATTTGTTTTATTGTTTGTTACCGTTTTTGTTGGTTACTTCTATTTGTTTGTTACCGTCTGTTTGTTTTATTGTTTGTTACCGTTTTTGTTTCCTGTTTTTTGTCACCGTTTGTCCGTCATTGCGAGCCCATGTTATACCGAGGCGTCGCAATCTCAGTCCTTATTTTCGACTGTTTTTGCGCTGAAATACGCTTATTTTCAAATATTTTATGGTTTTTCATAAAATATTTGAACGGAAAAAGGCATAGGCCTTTTTGGGCATGATATGCCCCGTATATCTTATATGTTATGTATTCTAAACCAAAATTATTTGTTTGTCAACTATTTTAACGGCCTAATGTCCGTAAGTACGTCACATTTTTCTAAAATCAGACACGCTCTCCTCACCGTTTCGTCACGATCCCCCTTTTTCCCCGCACTTCGCTTCGCTCACACTCGGAGTCCTGACGGATTCCTTGCTTGATCGCTCGCTCCGCGCTTGTTCCGACCAAACGCGATTTTTTGACTTCGTAAAAAATCGGTCGGGATTCCGCGGCGGGCCGACGCACGCTGTCGGCCCCTACTATCGGGCCGACGCACGCTGTCGGCCCCTACTACGGCGTCCCTCTGAATGACACACGGGCGGCGGTGTACAACGCGCAAAGCGGTATGTAACGCGCAAAGAGGAAACAAAGGGGTACGCCCACGCCGCCGTTGTGTCATTCCGAACGCCGTTGTGTCATTCTTCCGTGAGTGAAGAATCCCCTCCGATTCTATGAAACGAACGTGTCCCTCGCAAATAAACGTTGACAAAACTTTCGAAATCGCATATAATAGTAAGGAAGTAAGGAAACAAGGAGAAATCAATCATGCAAACCGCTAAACTTACGTCCAAAGGGCAAATCACGTTACCGCTCAAAGTACGGCAAGCCCTTCAACTGCAAACGGGTGATATTGTCGCTTTCGTCGAAAAAGAGGGCCGTTTCGAAATATCGAACTCCAACGAATTGGCGTTCCAAAAGGTACGGGACGCTTTCGGCGGCGAAGCCGAAAGGCTTGGGATCCGTTCGATTGAGGACGTGGTTTCCCTCGTCAAAGAGTATAGGAACGGTCGGCAATGAGAGTTATGCTCGACACCAATATCTTGATCTCGGTAATCGTTTTTAAGTCCGATACGATCAATCAATTGGTAAAAAAGATGGAAAGGGGCTGTACAATCGTTTTGCCGAACACCGTGATCGAGGAATCCGAAAGAATTCTCGCTTGGAAATTCCCCGCCTTAACCGAAGCCTTTCAGCAATTTCTGTCGGAGTTATCCTTCGAATATTTTCACGTGCCCGCCGACCTTCAATACGATTACCCGATCCGCGACGAAAACGACAAAAAGATTTTGCACGCCGTTTATGCGTCCTCGTCGGACGTTTTGATCACGGGCGATAAGGATTTCTTTGAACAAGTGTACGAGGATTTGGAAGTTTTGACTCCGCGGGAGTTTCTGAATAAATACTGACAATCTTTTCTTGTTGACAATTTCCCGAATCGTGGTATAATAAAAATATGATTGCCCGTAAATTCTTTGCCGCGCTTTTTGCGGTTCTTTTTTTTGCGTCCGCGCTTTTCGCTTGCGGTACGCGGGTAAACGCCCCGCTTCCCGTCCCCGCCGGCCTGAAAGCCGACAATATCGCCCGCGTTTTATCGTGGGAGGCCGTTCCCGACGCCTCCGGCTACTCCGTGGAAATCGACGGCACCGACTACGGCGCGGCCGACAATACATATTCGCCCCTGTTCCTCGCCAACGACCGGACCTATTCCGTCCGCGTCAAGGCCGTCGGCGGAAAATCCGGCAAAAAAACCTATGCCGACTCCGATTGGAGCGAAAAAATCGCCTATACGCCCGAAACCCCCGACCCCGAACCCGCCGCCCTGCCGAAACCGACCGGTCTCTATGTCTACGACAACATAAAACAACTGCAATGGACGCTCGACGGCCGCGCGGCGGGCTACACGGTCCGCGCCGTCAAGGGCGCGGGCGAACCGATTTCTTACAACGGCGAGCCGATTCTTTTCGACGACGCCGCGATGCCCTTTACCCTTGCGCCTGCCTTGGAGCCCGGCGTTTATAAGCTGTCGGTCGGGGCGAAGGGCGACGGCGGGCGGTGGCTCGACTCCCCGTGGTCGGACGAGGTCGGCTTTACCTACGTCGTGCAGCTGCCCACGCCCGATTTCTTTCAGGTCAACGAATACGAAAACACGATAGAGTGGGGCTATCAAAACGAGGCCGACCGCGCGTTGGCCGCTCACGCCGTCGGGTATACCGTCGAAATCATGTACGAGGGCTCTCTCGTCGTGCCCCCGTACGAGCCGACCGAACCGAGCTGCACCCTGGCCGCCTGCACCGTATACCAACGGACCTATACTATACGTATACGCGCGCGCGGAGACGGCAAGGGCTATGACTCCTCCCCGTGGGTCGAGACCGCGCACACCGTGGCGGCGAACCGGCCGACTCCCGTCGAATTGCTCGTCTTTAACGGGGTATTGCGTTGGAGGGCCGACGACTATGCGACCGGATACGCGATCGAAATCCGCGCCGAAAGCACCGACGACGGCGATACCGCTGATTTTTCCGCGACGGCTCCGCCCGTTCCGCAGGGCGCGTCCTATGCGGCCTATGATTTATCCGCCTTTTCCTTGCCGCGCGGCGCGTACCGTATCACGGTGCAAACGCTGTGCGCGTCGAGCCCTTGGAGCGATTCGTTGAAGTCCCGCCCGTATACGTATACGAAAACCGAAAAACTGTCCGCGCCGTCGAGTCCGGCCTTTTCGGGCGAGCCTTCGAACCGCGTTTTGAGTTGGACCGCCGTTCCCTATGCGAACGGTTACACGGTCGAAGCGAGGGGAACGTCTCCCTCCTCCGTCGCCTTTTTCCAAACCTTCACCGTGACGGACGCGTTCTTCGCGTTCGCCGAGCACGGCCTGGGCGCGGACGCGCCCGGTATCTATTCGATCCGGCTGTACGCGCGCGGCGATGTCGGGGCGTTTTACGAGGACTCCGATTGGACGGATTCCCCGACCTATAAGGTGACGGCGAAGCTATCCGCCCCCGCCGGCGTCACCTTGGACAACGATAACGTTTTGAGTTGGAATCCGGTTTCCCGCGCAACGGGTTACCGGATCGGCCTTTCGGAGTCGGGCGGGCCGCCGTTTGCCGCGACCGTGAACGTCGGCGCGGCGACCGTATCCTATCGGCTGTCCGGCGCGGAATTGGGCTTGCCGCAAGGCTACTCCTACCGCGTCAGAGTCATGGCCTTGGGCGATTTGCCGGATACAAATTTGCCGGTTCCCGACGAATTTTGCGTTTTCCTCGATTCCGATTGGTCCGACGGCACCGCGGCGGCGCTCGTCGTTCCCGTGCAGATCGTTTGGGGTACCGGCGTTTTAAGCCTGACCTCCTACGAATTGACCTGGCCCGCGCCCGACCACGCGGCGGGGTATGTCCTGTATGTAAAGGATTTGACCGCGGACGCGTTCTTAAAAATCAATAATCTGCCCTTGGACGGCGAATCCGCCGCCGCGCGCCTGTCCGACAACCGTTATTTGTTCTCGCCGACCCTCCTGCCGCCCGGACGCTACGAAATCAAGGTTCGCGCCTTGGGCGACAAAGCCGACGGCGGCCCGCATGACGATTCGGAATGGTTGGTTTTAGCGCCCGAGGATTCGGTGATCTGTGTCAATCTGCCGCCGGTCGAGGCCCTCGACGTGTCCGTCTCCGCCGGCTCCGCGACCCTGCGTTGGAAGCCGGTCGAACACGCGGCGGGCTATAAAATCCGACTTTTCCAAGGTCTCGTTTCCTTTGAGTGGAGTATCCCCGGCAGCCTGCCCGCCGGCGTATCGGTGTCCGGCTCCTACCTGACCGCGGACGCTTCCGCCGTTACCCTGATCCCCGCCGCCCCGAACGGCTTTTGGGCCTCCTTCGACCTGACCCCTTATCTGCCGTCGGGTACGGATTACACGGTGACAATCACCGCTTTGGGCGACTATAAAGCCGACGGCACGGGCGGCTTTTACCGCGACGCGGCGGCGGCGTCCGCTCCGTCCGATCCTTTTACCGTTTGATCCGCAAAGCTTTTAAATGTTTTTATGCCATTAGACTTGTTGCGAGCCGAATTTATACAGCATAACCTTTTTGAGAAACGATTTTGATGGTCATTGCGAGCCGAATTTATAATGAGGCGTCGCAAGCTCATCCTTTTGAATCGGTCGCCGTGGACTTATTTATATTCCGGCAGCCAACCGCCGTGCGCGGCAAACAGCTCGTCGCACAGGCTCTTGATATCGTCCAAGGAAAGCTCCGCCGCCGTGTGCGGATCGGTGTAGGCCGCCATATAGACGTCCTCCTTTTTACGGGATTTGGCCGCCTGAATCGTCAAAAGCTGCGTATTGATATTCGTGCGGTTCAGCGCGGCGCATTGCTCCGGCAGGTCGCCGACGACGCAAGGGTTCAAGCCGTTGCGGTCGATCATGATCGGCACCTCGACGCAAGCGTTGCGCGGCAAATTGGGAATCAGCCCGTCGTTCAACACGTTGCCGTGTATGCGGTAAGGCGCGTCGGTTTCGCGCGCCTGAATGATATACGAGCCGTATTCGCGGCTGCGCGTATGCTCGAGCTCGGTCTCGGACAGCGTTTTCTCACGCAGCTTCGTCCAGCCCGCAATTTGATTGACACAGCGGCGCGGGTACTCGTCCAACGGGATATTGTATTTTTGAATCAGTTCGGGATAGCGATCCTTAATATAGAAAGCGTGGTATTCCGCCGTATGTTCCGAGCTTTCGGTGTTGTAGTACCCGAACCGGTTCATGATATCCAAGCGCACCAAATCCCCCGCGGGTCGCACCTCGTTGAAGCGTTTTTTGAGGGCGGGATACAAATCCTCGCCGGCCTTGCTCTTGATTTCCAGCAGCCACGCCATATGGTTGATGCCCGCGATCCTCCACGACGTGCCGTCGTTCAGTTCGGGCATACGCAGCCATTCGGCCAAGCACGGCACGCACGCCTGTACGCTGTGGCACAGGCCCACGGTTTCCACGTCGGTGTACCGCTGCATGTAGCCCGCCAAAATCGCCATCGGATTGGTATAATTCAAAAACAGAGCGCGCGGCGCGACTTTCTCGATAATCCGCGCATAATCCTCCAGCACGGGAATCGTTCGCAGGGCGCGAAAAATGCCGCCGATTCCCAACGTATCGGCTATCGTCTGCCGCAAGCCGTGCTTTTTGGGAATCTCGAAGTCGGTCACGGTGCAGGGCTCATAGCCGCCGACCTGAATCGCGTTCACGATATAGTCCGCGCCCGAAAACGCCCGCTTCGCGTCCGCGTACTCCTTGACGACCGCCTTGCCGCCGTGCCTCTTGTTGATTGCCGAAACAATCTTGCACGAATCGGACAGCCTTTGCGCGTCGATATCGTAAAGGGCGATCTCGAACCTGCCCAGCTCCGGCGTCAATATGCAGTCGCCCAAAATGTTTTTGGCAAAGATGGTGCTACCCGCGCCTAAAAATGCGATTTTCATGCTATATCCTCTCCGCAATTCAATGTTTTCTTTGGCGACGTCCTATTTTAAGGTGGAAACGCACGTTTGTCATTTCGACCGAAGTGAGCGCAAACGAACGGAGCGGGGAGATGACATATAGCTCCCTTCGCCGTTCCAACCTTTAAATAAAACACTGCCTTTTCTTTTTTGGTCGGACAACTTTCTTTTAACGGGCCGACATTGACGGGCAATCTTAAAGGAAGTTGTCCGAATTTTGGTGGAGAATACGGGACTCGGACCCGTGACCCCCGGCTTGCAAAGCCGGTGCTCTACCAACTGAGCTAATTCCCCATGCCGATTGCGGATATCCCCGCCGGCGTTTCTATTGTACCTTATTTCGGAAAAATTTGCAAGGATTTTTTTCGTTCTAATTCGCGCCTTTTGGGGTTTACGCATGAAAGGCTGAACACGGGGAAACGCGCCGAGCTTGCTGTCATTACGAGCCGATGCCTATGCCGATGCGTGGTAATCTCAACCTTATTAAGGTTATGCCGCCGCCCTATTTATCCTTTCCCGTACCCGATCTGTTCCATCGCGCGCTCCAAGACGAGCAGAGCGTTCAAGGTGGCTGCGTGCGTCAGAAGGGGGCTCTCCGACAAGCCTTTCGCGATGCATTCTTCCGTATGCCGAATCTCATATTCAAAACCGTTGCCCGAAAAGGAGGCGTCGATCGTTTCCTCATGCTCCGCGGTTTTGACCGTGATTTGGAACGGAGCGGGAAAAGCGGACGCGGCGATCTGTCCGGATTCGCCGTAAATCCCGATGCCGCGCGGCTCGGCGCAATCAATCGCGGTACGGGTCACGGCGACCGTATCGCCGTATCGCAAGACCGCCGCGACAAGACTGTCCGTTTTTTCATCGTTCAGCCGCCCCGCCGCCGTCACGGAATCGGGCGCGCCGTTCATCACGAAATTCAAAAAATGAACCGTATAGACGCCGAGATCGAGCAAGCCCCCGCCGTAATTTTTCAAAGCGTAAACGCGCGATACGCCGCTGTGAGAGATTTTAGAGAGACTCGTGCAAAAATCGCATTCCAATGTACGGATCGGGCCTATCTTTTTTAGACTGTCCCGAACCGCCGCCGCGTAGGGCAGGAACAGCGACCACATCGCCTCCATGAGGAACAGGCCTTTTTGCCGCGCGAAAGCCGACATTTGCCGCCATTGCGCCGCGGTAACGGCGGCGGGCTTCTCGACCAATACGTGCTTGCCCGCGTCTAAGGCCCTGAGAACATGTTCGCAATGCACGTCGTTGGTTCCGCAAATATAGACCGCGTTCACTTCCCCGTCGGCCAAAAGCTCCTCATAGCCGCCGAAACGCCGTACGCCGTGCGTTTCGGCAAACGCTTGCGCGCGCAGCTTGTCCGCCGACGCGATAAAGCCGACCGCGCCGCCGTTGTTTCCAACCGCTTCGCAAAACTTGTCGGCGATTTTCGCCGCGCCCATGACGCCCCATGTGATTTTTGTTTTCATTTTCATTTTCTTTTTATTCGCGGAAAAACTTTTTGCAAAAAGTTTTTCCGCACCTTTTCAAAAATCTTTAAGCTTTATGCTTTATACTTATGTCAAACCGTACTTTTTCATATCCACGCGGCCGTCTTCCGTAAAGCCCACGCCCTCTTTCAAGAGAAACTCGCGCTGCGTGTTTTCGCCGCCGAACGCGAAAGCCCGGCTGCACCGGCCGTCGACCGTGACGACGCGGTGGCAGGGAATCGCCGTCGGATCTGGATTGACATGCAACGCCCAGCCGACCTGCCGCGCCATGCGCGGATTGCCGGCTATCCGCGCGATCAGCCCGTAGTTCGCCACGCGCCCGGCGGGTATCGCTTTCACAGCTTCGTATACACTTTCAAAAAAATTCATAAATCTGATTTCCCTGTATTTATATAGATTCTCCCTTGTCAAACGCCTCTAACGCGACGGGCAATGATTGGATCACGACGTTCCCGACGGCGGGCAACCCCACGAGTATGGCGCTGATAATTTCTTCCCGTGTCGCGCCGTGCGCTTTGGCCGTCTGCACATGAAACGGCAAACCGCTCTCCAACCGCACCGCCGCCAGTACGGCGAGATAAGCGATCTCCTCGGTTTTTTTATCCAACGCGGACGCCTTGTCCAGCTTTTGCACGGCTTCCATCCACGCCGCCTGTTGTGCGGGTGCTTCCTTTACGAACGTTTCAAACGCCTTGCTTACGGTCATACTCTTGTCCTCCCATATGAAATACATTCCAAATCATTCCACCGTCACGCTTTTAGCAAGATTCCGCGGCTTGTCGGCGTCGAAGCCGCGCGCGCGCGCCGTGTAATAGGCCAACTTTTGACAGGGGATAATGCTCAACACGGGCGCGAAAAGGTCGGGGCAGTCGGGAATACGCACGATTTTGTCGATCGGCGCGCCCGTCAAATCCAAGGCTTTGGGCGCGACCGCGATCACGCGGGCTCTGCGCGCTTTGACCTCGCTGACCGCGTTCAGCGTCTTTTCCGCGATCGCGCGCTCGGTCAACAGGACGATCACCGCCGTCCCCTCCTCGACGAGAGCCAGCGTGCCGTGCTTCAGCTCGCCCGCCGCGTAGGCCTCGCAATGGATATAGGAAATCTCCTTCAGCTTCAAGCTGCTCTCCATCGCGACATAATAATCCAGTCCGCGCCCCAAGAAGAAGATACTGTGCTCATTCTTTAAGCTCGCGGCCAGTTTGATCAGGCCCCCGTCGCCCTCGGTCAATTTTTTGGCCAAAGCGGGCAATCTTTTCAATCCCGCGTAAAAGGCCCGCAAAGCCGTTTTGTCCAACGTTCCCCGAACCTTGGCGATATGGGCGCACAAGCAATACAGCGCCATAAGCTGACTGTTATAGGCCTTGGTGCTGGCGACCGCGATTTCCGGCCCCGCGAGCGTGGGAATCGAATAATCGGCCGCATAGGTGATCGAGCTGCCCACGACGTTGGCGACCGCCAGCGTGACGCAGCCGCGCGCCTTGGCTTCCTTGACGGCGGCGATCGTGTCGGCGGTTTCGCCGCTTTGACTGATCGCGACGCACAGCGTCCTCGCGTCTACGATCGGATTGCCGTACCGGAACTCGCTGGCGATCTCCACTTGGACGGGCAAACGGACAAGTTTTTCGATCGCGTACTTGCCGACGAGCCCCGCGTGATAGGCGGTGCCGCAGGCGACGATCACAATTTTGTCTATATTTTGAAATGCCTTTTTATCGATTGTTAAAAGGGGGTTGCTTTTCCCCGTATACCGCGCCAGCGTGTTGGCGAGGGCGGCGGGGATTTCGCGTATCTCTTTGAGCATGAAGCTCTCATTGCCTTCCAGCTTCGCGGCGTTGACGTCCCAATCGACCAGCTGGGCGGCCTTTTGAATTCTTTGCCCGTCCGCGCCGAAGATCTCGATCCCGTCGGGCGTGACCTCGGCGGTTTCCGCATCGGCCAGCCGATAGATTTTTTTAGTGTGCTCGAGCAAGGCGGGAATGTCGCTGGCGATAAAGTTCTCGCCCTCCCCCTCGCCGATGATCAGCGGATTGTCCTTGGCGGCGCAAACGATCGAGGAAGGATTGTCCGCGCACAGCACGAGCAGAGCAAAGCTTCCCTTTAGCTGTTTCAACGCCGCGCGCACCGCCGCTTTCAGATCGCCCATGTAGAATTTCGCGATTAAATGGACGATGACCTCAGTGTCGGTCTGCGAGCGGAACAGAACGCCCTCGTTCATCAATGCTTGTTTGAGCATGAGATAATTTTCAATGATGCCGTTATGCACAATCGCGAATCTGTTCGATATGTCCATATGCGGATGTGAATTGACGTCGGAGGGCTGTCCGTGCGTCGCCCACCGCGTATGCGCGATCCCCGTATGCCCGGACACGCATATGTCCGTCAGCGCTTTTTGGAGTTCGGCGATCCGGCCTTTTTTCTTGACGAGATCGATTTGGCCGTATTCGTTCAGGACGGCCAAGCCCGCGGAATCGTATCCGCGGTACTCGAGGGCGGTGAGCCCGCGCAACAATATGGGAACCGAATCTTGAGAACCTGTATACCCGATGATACCGCACATAAAAATACTGTTTCCTTTTATATTACGAAAGTTTTTGGAAAGGGGTTTGCGGGGAAAACTTTTTTATAAAAAAGTTTTCCCCGCGCCCCATTCAAAAAATTTCAGTTTCATTTAATTCGTTCCGCCGCGTCTTTGATCGACATCGCAACCTCCGCGACCGCGAGCGCGTCCGCGCCCTGCGCCATGATCCGCAATTTCGGTTCGGTGCCGCTGCGCCGTAAAACGATCCTGCCCGCGTCGCCGAGCGTTCGTTTTCCGGCCTCGTAAGCGGCGGCAATCGCGGGGACTTGCAGGGGATCTCTCTCGTCCCATTCTATATTATACATTTTTATCGGGTATTCGACAAGCGAAGCGCAGAGGTCGGCCAAACTTTTTCCGCTTTTTTTCACAAGGCACGCGGTTTTGACGGCCGTCAGCGTGCCGTCGCCGGTCGACGCCTCGTTCCGAAAGATGATATGGCCGGAGGATTCGCCGCCCAAATTCAAGCCTTCCTTCTCCATGATTTCCAAAACATACTTGTCGCCCACGTCGGCGCGGCGCAACTCGATTTTGGATTTGGCCAACGCCTTTTCGAGGCCGAGATTGCTCATGACCGTGCCCGCGACCGCGCCGCCTTTCAGCGCGCCGCGCCGTTTCATTTCCTCCGCGTGGATATATAACAGCTTATCCCCGTCGTAAAGCTTTCCGTTCTCGGCGGCGATGCAGCGGTCGGCGTCGCCGTCGAACGCAAAGCCCAAGGGCGCGAGCTCCAGAGAATACCGTCCGACGGCCTCGGGACAGGCCGCGCCGCAGCCCGAATTGATCAGGCTTCCGTTGTCTTTCGCGTTGATCGCCGTGACCTCGGCCCCGAGCTCCTTAAAAACGCGGGGGGCGACCGCGTACGCCGCGCCCCAGCCGCAATCCAAAACAATCCTCATGCCGTCCAATCTGTAAGGGGCGCAGTGGGCTATGTACTCGCAATAGGGGATCGCCGCGTCGGAAAAGTTGTACGGCCGCCCGAACTCGCGGGTGAGCAAGCGCGACCGCTCGCTCATCAGAACCTCGATCCGTTCCTCGTCGGTATCGGAAAATTTCTTTCCCGCGCTGTCCAACAGCTTGATCCCGTTGTATTCGGGCGGGTTGTGAGACGCGCTGATCACGGCGGCGGCGTGCGCGGCGTAGTACGGCACAAGATACGCGGCGGCGGGTGTGGGCAAAACTCCGGCGTCCAGCACGTCCGTGCCCGCGCTTAAGAGCCCCGCGCTCAAAGCGGCGGCAAGCGCCGCGCCGGACACGCGGGTGTCCCTTGCCAAAAAGACGGTCGGTTTCAGAAATCCCCGGGTCAAAAGGTACACGCCGAGCGCTTTCCCCAGTTCGCACGCGGTTTCGCACGTCAAAGACGCGTTCGCCACGCCGCGAACGCCGTCCGTCCCGAATAGTTTTTTCATGGTATTAGTGTATTCGGGGAATCAACATGAGGTGCTTTTTATAAAAATTTGCGAGAAAAAACCTTTTCTTACTTTTGCGAGAGAACCTTTTTTGTCAAAAAGTTTCTCTCGCAAACTTCCCTAAAACTATAACTCCTGTATCGCCGTGCTCGCCGCGACCGCGCCGTTTGCACAGGCCGTGACGATCTGCTTCAAATGCGCATTTGTGCAATCCCCCGCCGCGTAAACGCGTTTAATATTCGTGCGCATATGTTCATTGACGCATATATAGCCGCTTTCGTTCAACTTGACGCCCGTCCCGTTTAAAACGGCGGTGTTGGGCGTTTGCCCCACGGCCACGAACAGCGCGTCGGTTGCAAGCGCGGAAACCGCGCCCGTGACCGTATTTTTCAATTTCAAACGCTCGACGGCGTTCCCGCCCGCGATTTCGGTCACGACGGTATTCCATAAAACTTCGATTTTGGGCTCTGCCGATATTTTTTTGACGTTGGCGGCGTCCGCCCGCAAAGCGTCGCGCCGATGAATTAAGTACACTTTTTTGGTAAACCGCGCCAGGTACAGCGCGTCCTCGGCGGCCGTGTTTCCGCCGCCCGCCACGCAAGCCACTTTCTCCCGAAAGAACGCGCCGTCGCAGGTCGCGCAATAGCTGACGCCCCGCCCGGCAAACTCCGCTTCGCCCGGCGCGCCCAAAGGCCTTGCGCCCGCGCCCAAGGCCAAAATGACGGCGCGCGCGGCATATTCCTTCCCCGCCGCCGTTTTGAGCTTTTTGATTTTGGATTTTAACGAAAAGGAAACCGCCTCGTCGTACAGAATTTCCGCGCCCAAGGCCTCGGCCTGCGCGCGCATTTTGTCGGTCAGTTCATATCCCCCGATATGCCCGTATCCCGGATAATTCTCGATATTCTCGGGCAACGCGGCCTGTCCGCCGATACTCATGCGCTCCAATACCGCCGCCCGCATACCCCCGCGCGCGCAATAAATTCCGGCGGTCAATCCCGCCGGCCCGCCGCCGCAGATGAGGATGTCATAAAGATCGTTCAACTCTTTGTAAAATTCCGCGGGGGAAACTTTTTATAAAAAGTTTCCCCCGCGCCCCTTTCAAAAATTCTTATCTATATTATTTAGAATCCTCATCTGTCCCGCGACTCGACGAATAGGCATCATTATCTTGTAACGCTTCGAAAATGATTGTAATCCGTAGGACGCGCCGCCTTTGTCCCGTCCGCCGCAAAGCAAGAAACCGCCATGACCGAGCTGACTTACCAAGCGCAGCCCGTATCCGGCGATATATGCGGTTTCCTTATCTCTTGGAAAATTGCGGCGCGCGGCGGGCCTTCTTCAAGCCGTACTTCTTGCGCTCTTTCATGCGCGGGTCACGGGTCAAAAAGCCCGCTTTCTTCAAAGCGGCTTTGTATTCGGCGTCGGCCTTGACCAGCGCGCGGGCGATGCCGTGGCGGATCGCGCCGGCCTGGCCGGTAAAGCCTCCGCCGCACACGTTGACCACGATATCAAACTTGTCGCCCGACTGCGTCAGCACAAGCGGCTGACGAACGATCAGCTTCATCGTTTCCAGCCCGAAATACTCGTCGATCGTGCGGCTGTTGATCGTGATCGCGCCGTTGCCGCCGGGCAGCAAGCGCACGCGGGCGATCGCCTTTTTGCGGCGGCCCGTGCCGAAATACTGAACCTTTTTGACTGCTTTGACCTTCGTCGCCATACTTTATCCTTTTTTATTTTACGCGGAAAAAACTTTGAATCTGCGATTCCAACCATCGTCGCCTCGGTCATGCGCAAACTGCATTTGCCCGCGACCCTCGGCTCCTCGGTTGTATGCAAAAAGTTTTTCTCGCGCCCTTTTCAAACCTTTGCTATTTAATAAGATATTCGCCCAAGGTGTCATTCTGAACGAAGTAAAGAATCCCAACCGAAATTTTTACTTTTCGGCTTTCATTTTTCACTTCATTTAATACCTTTTAACCAATTCATACACCTTCGGTTGTTGGGCGATATGCTCGTGCTTGTCGCCCTTGTACACGTGCATCTTTTTGATCATGTTGTGTCCGAGCGCGTTTTTGGGCAGCATACCCTTCACAGCCTTGATAAACACCCTGTCGGAATGCTCGGCCATCTCTTTTTTCAGTTGGACTTCCTTCAAACCGCCCGGATGCAAGGTATGATGCCGCAAATATTTGTTTTCCAGCTTCTTGCCCGTAAAAACCAATCGGTCGGAATTCAGCACGATCACAAAATCCCCCGAATCCATATGCGGGGTATAGGTCGGCTTGTGCTTACCGCGCAGGATAGCCGCGACCTGACTTGCCGCGCGTCCGGCGGGCATTCCCGCCACGTCCACGACAAACCATTCCTTTTTGAGATTTTGGGCGTTAGCCATGTAGGTACTCATTCTATATTACTCCTCAAGTCGCAATGTTTCCCGAAAGAGCGGCAAAGCTACAAGCAAGCGAACACACCGTATATTTGCCGTTATTTCAAATGTTCCCTTATTCTAATATATAAAGCGGTTCTTGTCAAATAAAAAACGGGGGTTTAAAGCGCCCCCGCCGACAAAATTTTGTCAACCGATTGTTATCAGATTTTCGAGCCGTCCCCACTCTAATACTCCACCCGATACAAATACAAGCCCTTCGCGGGCGCCAATTCCTTGACCAAGGCCCGATCCCGACTTTCCAAAATGCGCGGGATATCGGCGGGATTCAGCTTTCCCCGCCCCGCGTTGATCAAAGCCATAACCATAATGCGCACCTGATTGTATAAAAAGCCCGTGCCGGTCACACGGAAATGAATTTCGTCCGCGCCTTGTTCGAGAACGTCGAACGCTAAAATGCGGCGCGTGTGGCCGTTCAAGGGCGTGCTGCCCTTGGACATAAAGGAAGTAAAATCATGCTCGCCGATAAAATGCGCCGCCGCCTCGCGCATCCTGTCAACGTCAATCGGCGGCAAAATCTGATGGTGGCTTTCATACCGCAAGGGCGAGGAAATTTTGGACACGTAGGCTTTATATAAATAGGTTTTGCTTTTCACCGAAAACCGCGCCGAAAAATCGGCGGGAACCTCCTCGCAAGCCAACACGCGGAGATCGGGCGGCAGCTGGCTGTTGGCCGCGCCGGGCAAGCGGTCCGTATGCATAGCCGTGCATGTGTCGAAGTGAGCGATTTGGGCGCAAGCGTGCACGCCGATATCGGTGCGGCCGCTGGCTATAAGGGTCACTTTCTCGTTCAGCACATAGGCGAGCGCGTTTTCCAGCACGTTTTGAATACCGACGGCGTTCTCCTGCCTCTGCCAGCCGCTGTACCGTGTGCCCTTGTATTCAATTGTCAATTTTAACCGCCGCATATATATACAGATATTAGATATTAGGTAATAGGTATCGGTTGGGATTCTTCACTCACGAAAGACTGACACGTATGCGCATATATCACCTCGTTACGACAGCCGTCGCAGATGCGGTGTCAGGCGGGCAGCAGGCGGTCGTGTCGGCGAGGGAGCGTATAAAGACATACGTGACCGAGCCGACCGACCCGCACGCAGCCCGCATCACGCCGCATCTGCGACGGCCTCAATAAAGCAATGTAATAAAATGCACCCCGAACCAATTATACCGCAACAACAAAATCCCGAACCCGAACAACAACATAGCGACCGCGGCGACCGAATCCCGCCAACCGTAACGCAATATTTTCATTTTGGTGCGGCCCTTGCCGCCGCGGTAGCATCGGCTGTCCATCGCCATCGCCAATTCGTCGGCGCGGCGGAAGCTGGACACGAACAGCGGCACGAGCACGGGCACAAGGGCCTTGGCCTTTTTAAAGAGGTTGCCGCTCTCGAAGTCGGCGCCCCGCGCCTTTTGCGCCTTGATGATTTTGTCGGTTTCCTCCATGATCGTCGGAATGATCGACAGAGCGATACTCATAATCATCGCCAGCTCGTGTACGGGAAAGCGAATCCACGACAGCGGTTTCAACAGACTCTCGATCGCGCCGGTCAGCTCCATAGGGCTGGTGGTCAGCGTCAGCAGACTCGGCCCGACGATCAGCAGAATCAGCCGTACCGCCATTTTCGCGGCGTATTCGAGGCCGTTCCGATAGATGGTAAAGATCCACCACGCGGCGAGCGGCGACTCGCCGCCCTGCGGCCGAAAGAACAGCACGTTCAAGATCATCGTAAACACAATCAAGAACAAAATCGCCCGCAAGGATTTCAGAATCAGTTTCAGAGGCACCCTCGACAAAGCGATCGGCACGCACAGACACACCGCGGCGAAAGCGAATCCCGCGAACGTATCGACGAAAAAAATAAAGGCGATATACGCGACGACAAGCAAAAGCTTGGCGCGCGCGTCCAAAGCGTGCACAAAGGATTTTGTAGGATAATACTGACCAAAAGAAACGTCTCTCATGTTTTAACGGCATATTTACGTCGCGATACTATGTCAAACGTCGAATTTTCTCGGGTCACGCAGGCTTGACTACGCTCCCCTCGCAAATTCTTGTTTTCCTCGTCTCGCTCGCAACTATGCCGTTAAAACTGCCCGACGAGGAATCCTTATGTTGTTTTATCTTTTCAACCTTTTCGCCGCTTCCGCGACGAAATCATCTTCCTTGCATATGCCTTGCGGCAGCTCGATTCCCCGCTTCCGCAACGCGCGGACGAGGCGCGCCGTCAGCGGCAAATCCAATCCGATTTCGGTCAGTCTGTCCGCGTGCGCTCCGTACAATTCCGGCGGCGGCAAATCGAATTCCAGCCGCCCGCCGTTCAGCACGGCAATCCGGCTGCAGCGGCGGGCGATCTCGTCCATGTCGTGGCTGACCATGACGACCGTCGGGCAGCTTTCGGCCTTTAATTTAAGGATCAAGTCCATGATTTCCCCGCGGCCCTGCGGATCGAGTCCCGCCGTCGGCTCGTCCAAAATCAAGACGCGCGGCTTCATCGCAATCACGCCCGCGATCGCCGCCCGCCGCTTTTGTCCGCCCGACAGCTCGAACGGCGACATGTCTTTCACCTTTTCATAATCGAGGCCCACCGCCTCGATCGCCCACTTGCACCGTTCGGCGATTTCTTCGGGCGGCAGCTTTAAATTGCGCGGCCCGAAGCCCACGTCCTTTAACACGGTTTCGTCGAACAGCTGATATTCGGGATATTGAAAGACCATGCCGACCGCGCTCCGCAAGGCCTTATACGCCGGCAGTCCTTTCTCCGTTTTACGGCCCCGTCCTTGACCTTCGCGCCGCTTCGGCGCGCCGTAGTCCTTCCGGCTCAAATCCAGCCCCAATACAAACAGCGTCCCTTGTTTCGCGCCGCGCCGCCGCTGCTTCCGCTTGGGGATTTGCATTTTGATGAGGCCGTTCCAATGCTGAACGAGCGTGCTTTTGCCGCTGCCCGTGTGCCCGATGACGCCGAGGAAGTCCCCCTCGCGCACGGTCAGCGTCACCTCTTTCAGCGCGTCGGCGCGGAAAGCCGTATCCGGCGAATAGGAAAAGGACAATTCGCGTTGATCGATAACGACGGGCAGCGAACAGTGGTCAGTGGTCAGTGGACAGTGGTCAGGCTTACCCTCTAACTGTCCGCTATCCTTTATTTGTCCCTTGCTATCGCCTTCTAACTGATCATTGACCACTGTCCACTGACCACTAAACAACTCCGCAAGGCTTTGTTCCAGCTCCGCCTCCCCGCAAACCTCCCGGCCGACCGGCACGCCCGCTTGCCGCAAGGCCTCCGCCAATTCCGCGGCGGGCGGCGTTTTCAAGCCGATCTCCTTTAATTTTGCGCGTTCCGTCCAAAAGATCTCCCGCCCGCCCGACAAGCAGATTTCGCCCTCGTTCATGATATAGATTTTATCGGCGAGTAAGGCTTCCTCCATAAAATGCGTGATCAAAACGATCGTGATCCCCTCGTCCCGATTGAGGCGGCGCACGGTGTCCAGCACCTCGGCGCGGCCCTTGGGGTCGAGCATGGCGGTGCTCTCGTCCAGCACGATCACGCGGGGCTTCAAGGCCAGTATGCCCGCGATCGCTACGCGCTGTTTCTGCCCGCCCGACAAGCGCGAGGCGGTTTTTTCGGCGTAGTCGGACATGCCGACGCTTTTCAAGGCGGCGTCCACGCGTTCGCGGATTTCCGCCGTCGGCACGCCGATATTTTCCGGCCCGAAAGCGATATCGTCTTCGATGATCGCGGCGACGGTCTGATTGTCGGGATTTTGGAACACGATGCCCAGATTTCGGCGGATTTCGTACAGCCGCTTTTCATAGGACATTTCGACGCCGTTGACGGTTTCGGTTTTCTTTTCCCCGCCCAAGGGGATGCCGCCCACAGTCACGTCCCCGCCGTCGGGCGTTAAAAGGCCGTTCATCAGCCGCGCGAGCGTGCTTTTCCCGCTGCCGTTGTGTCCGCACAGCGCGACAAAGCCGCCCTCCCCGATTTCGAGGCTGACGTTTTTGACCGCCTTAACGGGCGTTTCGCCGCGATAGGTATAGCTGACGTTTTTCAGTTCGACGATATTCATAAGGGATTAGGGGACAGGGGGTAGGGATTAGTGTAATAGTATATCATGAACGGGCGGCTTTGCAAAGTGAAAAGCGCAAGGTGCGGGGCGTCGGCATAACCTTTTCGACCGGGCGATAGGTACGTCATGAAATGAGCGAAGTCGCTCTCCCGCAATTTATTCGGTCGGAGATCTCTCCGCTCCGCTCATTTCATTCGCTCCGGTCGAGATGACGGAAAGAGCGCGACCGACCCTATATTCCCTGTCCCCTTTTCCCTTGTACTCTATCCGCCCCTCTTCCATCTTCCATCTTCGCCGCCCCCCGCTCTCCCTTTCCCTCGGTTTCCTTGACATTTACCGCTGAATAGTGTTATACTCTATGCGAAAAGGCCATGGCCTTTTCGCATTTTCGGACGGGGTACCCCGTCCGCGTATCCATAAACCTAATCAATCCATAAACCTATAAACCTATTTTGACAATTCGGAGGAAAGCCAACATGAACAAAAGGAAACTTGCAACTGCATTCAAAAAGACGGCGGTGCTTTTCATCGCGATCGCGTCGCTGATCGTCGCGGCGGCCTGCGGCCCAAAAGACCCCGCGCCGAACGGCCCCGACGGTCAGCCCAATCAACCGCCCGCCGCGCAAACCGTTACGGTCACGTTCGTGACGAATCGGACGGGCGTGTCGGTGTCCGCGCAAACGGGCAAGACGGGCGACGCGCTGACCTTGCCCGCACCGACGGCGGCGGACGCGACGTTCGACGGCTGGTATAACCAAGCCTTGACCGAAAAATTCACCGCCGCGGTCTACCCCGCCGCCGATACCACGCTGTACGGCAAGTGGACGGAGATTCCCGACGGTACGCAGAATAACCCGATCCCGCTCGCGGCCGGCGCGACCGAACGGGTGCCGAACGACACGTTGGACGGTACGTGGTTCGCCTTTACGCCCGCGACCACGGGGCGGTACGCCGTCTACGCGTCGGTCGGGCCGGACGTCGATGAGGTGGATCCGCTCGCGATGCTGTATATCCCCGAGGGCGATACGGCGATCGGCGAGCCGGGCGACGATATCGACGACGGCTACGGCGTGGACGTCCTGATCGGCGAGGACGAAAACGGACTCTACGAGCGTTGGGACGACGCGAAATATCTCGAAATACCGACCCGCTATTTTCTGATCGACCGGGAGTTCGTCGGCGGCCTGACCTATTTGATCCGCGCGATGGATTGGAATGATTGGGCCTATCATGACGGGGAAAATCTCGACGAAGAAGAAATAGAGGACTATCTGCGGTACCACGACGAATCGCGCCCCTATTCGATCCACGCCGTCAAAATCGACGTCGGGGACGATCCGACTCTGACGACGGACTATTTAAGCTTGCTCTTCGGTAATCCTGTCTTTGCGGACGGTACGTCGTATGAGGTCGGCGCGGACGACGCGTTTCACTTCGGCCGCCTGAGCGTTGTTTTGAGCATGCTCTTGGACGCCGCGGGCGACTACTACGCCGTGCCGCTGGCCGTCGTGTTCCCGACCGACGGCGGTTACGAATGGACGGTTTCCGGCGCGGCGGCAAACCCCGTCGCCTTTTACGATATGAGCGAGGAGTCCGTTATCTTCAATGACGGCGGATATATTTTTGAGGCCGATCCGAGCGGCCGGCTCTTTATCGCCGTGTTCGACGGCGCGCCGGGCGACTTCACGCTGACGCTCGACGCGCTGACGGACGCAGAATTTTGGACGTGGAAATTGGAGCGCGCGCCCCTCTACACGGTCGGCGGCGCGCCGATTTCGCCCGTCCTTGAAGACACGGATGACGGCGTTTACACCGCGTATTTCCGCGTCGGGGTCGAACAAGCGGGAAGGTATCGGGTGAACGTTTCCGATGCGGCCGAGTTCCAAGGCGATTTTTTCACCGGCATCGACCAAAACGGGAATCCCGAACACGCGGCGTCTTTCCGGTTTTACGACGAAGATGATCAAAGCCTGATCGTAACGTTGGACGCCGGAACCTATTACGCCGTGTTGTACGTTATCGGCTCCGACGAGGGCGTAACGTTCTCGCTCGAACCCTTCGTTTATACCGATTGGAGCCAAATCGACTTGCCGGAGGATATAGACGAACTCGCGCAACTCGTCGAAGACAGCGGGGAACTCGATTACTGGGAAATAGTGGATACGACGGGATTCGATGAGTACAGCGAAACGACGCGCGCCGTATTGGCGGATTGCAAAGCAGAGAGCATCTTCTGGGCGGATTACGGGTATAATTCCAATGGCGAGGACTACCGCGCGTTGATCGCGGTTTACTGCGCCTCGCCCGAGGACGCCGCCGCGTTCCCGCCGAACGACAAGGCGTTCGCCGCTTCGCTCATTGAGGTGTTCACCGAGTTTATGCTCACTGTCGACGAAACGGATTTTGACGAATCTTACTCCTCGAACTGCGTCGGTAATATCATCGTCATTCAGTTCACCTTGCGCGGCGTTGTTTGGTAGAACCGGCGAGGCGCCGCAATCTCAACCTTATCTCAACCTTTTAAAGACTCCCCTCCCGGATCGGGAGGGGAGTCTTGTTAGGTCTCCGTTAAAAAATTCCCCTCCCACGGAGGGGTGGCCGCGAAGCGGACGGGGTGGCCGCGCGATTCGCCGCCTTTATGTCATTTCAGAGGGACGCCGCCTTTGTTGTCATGATCTGCGCGAAGCCGAGAAATCTCCGACAATTCAATAGGTCGGAGATCTCTCCGCTCCGCTCATTTCATTCGCTCCGGTCGAGATGACAGATAAGGTTCGATCGTGGCTTTTATCGCATTTTGTTCCCCTATCCTTTTAAACTGACCACTAACCACTGACCACTGACAACCTTTTGAAGTCCGACCGAATTTTTACTGCATAAAAATTCGCGTTTGGTCGGAAAGAGCGCGCAGCCACCCCGTCCGCTCGTGTCTTGCGACACTTCGCGTCCACCCCTCCGACGGAGGGGAATTTGCCGGCTTGCGATTTGTACACTCCCTCATGTTAGATACGGCTTTACAAAAAGCGAAAATTGCGGTATACTATACTCTATAATAGTTAAAATTTTTTGAAAAGGAATCCACCGTTATGAAATTCGACCTCCTTCACCCCGCCGATCAGCTTGTCATGATCATGGACAGAATTTACTCCAACAACATGACCACCATGTCGGGCGGCAACATTTCGATTTTGGACGAGAACGGCGACGTATGGATCACGCCGAGCGGGATCGACAAGGGCGCGCTGACGCGCGGCGACATCTGTCAAGTCAAGCCGGACGGCGGCGTGATCGGCCGCCACAAGCCCTCGGTGGAGCTGCCGTTTCACCAAAAGGTCTATGAAACGCGCCGAGAGGTGCGCGCCGTCGTACACGCCCATCCGCCCGCGCTGGTGTCGTACAGCCTGACGCGCACCGCGCCGCCGACGGATATCATTCCCACACCGCACATTGTGATCGGCAAGGTCGGCGTTGCCAAATACGAAGTGCCGGGCAGCCGGAAATTGGGCGAAAACATCGCCAAAATCTTCGCCCAAGGGTGCAACGCGGTCATCATGGAGAATCACGGCGTCGTGACCTGCGGCGAAGACGTGTTCTCGGCGTTCGAGCGTTTCGAAACGTTGGAATACTGCGCCGAATTGAACATACAATCGCACAAATTGGGAAAGCCGGTCAGCCTGACGCCCGACCAGATCGACCTTTTCAAGGCGCGCCACGCGGGGATTTTGGGCGAATTCATTCCGGCGCAGCGTTCCTCGCAGGAAAAGGAAGCCCGCTATGCAATGTGCAACCTGATCCGCCGCGCCTACGGCAAGAAGCTGTTCGCCAGCAGTCAGGGCACGTTCTCGCAGCGTTTGGACGGCGACAGCTTTCTGATCACGCCGACGGGCGCGGACAGGCTGTATTTAGAGCCGGCCGACCTCGTGCGCGTGGACAACGGCTGGCGCGAGGCGGGCAAAAAACCGAGCCGCTCGGTCTTACTGCACCGCATGATTTACCGGCAGCACCCCGATATCAACGCGATCGCGATCGCCTACCCCGCCAACGTGATGGCGTTCGGGATCACGCGCACCGAACTGGACGCGCGCACGATCCCCGAAAGCTATATCATGATGCGCTCGCTGAACCGCGCGCCGTTCGGCGCGAACTTTACCGACCCGCAAAAAATCTGCTCCATGATTTCGGAGAGCGCGCCCCTCGTTTTGGTCGAAAACGATTCCCTGCTCGTGACGGGCAAATCCCTGCTGAACTGCTTCGATAAATTAGAGGTGTCGGAGTTTACGGCCAAAACGCTGATCTCCGCGAAAAATATCGGCGAGCCGGTCAAGATCTCGGACGCCGAGGTTTTGGAAATCAACAAGGCGTTTAATCTGAAGTGACGTTTAGCGGGCTTCGCGGAATTCAATATGCAATTCTTTTCCGAGACTCTTGGCGATTTTTTGTAAAAGGTCTATCGTCGGGTTTTGTTCGCCTCGCTCCAAACGGCTGATATTGCTTTGTCTTGTCCCGATCAATTCGGCAAGCTGCTTTTGAGTAAGATTGCTGTTTTGACGCGCGGTTATAATTTGTTCCCGCAATTCATACTCGGCCGCCAATGCGTCATACTCCCGCTTAAAAACGGGATTCTTGAATTGCTCGTTTTTGTAGTCGCTATAGTTAGACATTTTTAATTCCTCCGCTCATAATCGAGTTTATATTGTTTTGCTTTATTGAGTTCCGCCGCCGGCGTTTTTTGCGTTTTCTTAATAAAGCCGTTTGTTAATATAATTTTACGCCCGGCAAAGAAGAAATAAAACACCCGGGAAATATTACTCGCTAATTGAATCCGTAACTCAAATATCCCTTCTTTGAGATATTTTGAAAACGGTTCCCTGACTTCGGTGCCTTTTGCTTCCAACATGTCGATTTCTCGGATAACCTTTGCTCTGAAACGCTCGTCAAGGTCGTCCAAGAAATCCTGCGCGGGTTTTTGACCGTTTTCTTTTTCGTAAAACTCAACCGTCCACATGCGTTGACATCGATTCCTTGTGTGTTTTCTATGACAGTATATCATATGTGATATATTATTGTCAAGTGCTTTATAAAAAATTCTCACGATTCTTATCTTTTCCCTTGAAACATTTGACTAAAAATTCGCTTTATTGTATACTTTATAGGTTATAGAACAAAAACAGTAAATAGGAGAAACTACCACATGAAGAAAATGACAATCGACGGCAACACCGCGGCGGCGCACGTAGCCTACGCGTTCAGCGAGGTCGCGGCGATCTATCCGATCACCCCGTCCTCCACGATGGCGGAATACGCCGACGAGCTCTCGGCCGCGGGCGCGAAAAACCTGTTCGGACAGGTCGTCCGGATCGCCGAAATGCAATCCGAGGGCGGCGCGGCCGGCGCGGTTCACGGCTCCTTGGCGGCGGGCGCGCTGACCACGACGTTCACCGCCTCGCAAGGGCTGCTGTTGATGATCCCCAACATGTACAAAATCGCGGGCGAGCTTTTGCCCACGGTCTTTCACGTCAGCGCGCGGGCCCTCGCGACCAGCGCGCTCTCGATCTTCGGCGACCACTCCGACGTGATGAGCTGTCGCCAGACCGGCTTTGCGATGCTCGCCGGAAGCGGCGTGCAGGAGGCGATGGATTTGGCGCTCGTCGCCCACCTGTCCACGCTGGAAAGCAAGGTGCCGTTCCTGCATTTCTTCGACGGCTTCCGCACGAGCCACGAGGTCAACAAGGTGGACGTGATCGAATATGACGAAATGAAGCCCTTGCTCGACACGGAAGCGGTCAACGCGTTCAAAGCGGCGGCTCTGAATCCGGAGCACCCGCACCAACGCGGCACGGCGCAAAATCCCGATATTTACTTCCAATCGCGCGAAGCGGTCAACAAGATTTACGCAGAAACCCCCGCGGCCGTGCAAAAGATGATGGACAAGGTGTCCAAATTGACGGGCCGGAACTATCATCTGTTCGACTATTACGGCGCGCCCGACGCGGAATACGTGATCGTGATCATGGGCAGCGGCGCGGAGGCCGTCGAAGAGACGATCGACGCCCTGCACAAACGGTGGTGCGCGGACAAAAATACGCCCAAGGTCGGCGTGGTCAAGGTGCGCCTGTATCGCCCGTTCGACGTGAAAGCGTTCGTAAACGCCCTCCCGAAGACCGTCAAAAAGCTCGCCGTTTTGGACCGCACGAAGGAGCCGGGCAGCTTGGGCGAGCCGCTGTATCAGGATATTTGCGGCGCGCTGATCGAAACCGGTAAGACCAATATTCAGGTGGTCGGCGGCCGTTACGGCTTGGGCAGCAAGGAATTCACCCCCAGTATGATTTGGGCGGTTTACAAAAACCTCGCGTCGGCATCGCCCAAAAACCACTTCACGGTGGGCATTACCGACGACGTGACGAACTCCTCGCTCGACTGCTCCGAATTTTTGGACGCCTCCCCGAAGGGCACGATCCGCTGCAAGTTCTACGGCTTGGGCAGCGACGGCACCGTGGGCGCGAACAAGAACAGCATCAAAATCATCGGCGACCACACCGAAAAATACGCGCAGGGCTATTTTGTGTACGACTCCAAAAAGAGCGGCGGCATCACGATTTCGCATTTGCGCTTCGGCGACACGCCGATCAAATCGACCTACCTCATCGACCGCGCGGACTTCGTCGCCTGCCACAACCCCTCCTACGTCACGCGCTACGACATGCTGTCCGACCTGCGCGACGGCGGCACGTTCCTGTTAAACGCCGCGTGGGCGACCGCCACCGACATGGACAAAGCCCTCCCCGCCGCGCTGAAACGCCAAATCGCCGCTAAACGCGCCAAGTTCTACGCGATAGACGCTTTGGCGATCGCGACGAAGCTGGGCCTCGGCAACCGCATCAACACGATCATGCAGGCCGCGTTCTTCAAGCTCGCCGAGGTCATTCCCTACGAGCAGGCCGAGGAGTATATGAAGTCGGCGGCCAAGAAATCCTACGGCAAAAAGGGCGACGCGATTTTAAAGATGAACTATGACGCGATTGACAACGCGGTCTCCGGTCTGATAGAAATCAAATACGACGCGGCGAAATGGTTAAAGGCCGATACCGGCGCGGTCGTCGCCCCGATCCCCGACGATAAATATTTCCGCGAATTCGTCCATCCGATCTTGAGCTTAAAGGGAGACGATCTGCCCGTGTCCGCGTTGAGCGCGAACGGCGTGGTGCCGACCGCGACGACCCGCTTTGAAAAACGCGGCATCGCGGCGAAAACGCCCCGTTGGCTCCCCGAAAACTGCATTCAATGCAATCAATGCAGCTTCGTTTGCCCGCACGCGGTGATCCGCCCCGTCCTGTTGGACGCCAAAACCGCCGAGAGCGCGCCCGCCTCGTTTACGACAAGGGACGCGATGCAGATGCCCGGCTATAAATACAGAATGCAGGTCAGCCCCTACGACTGCACGGGCTGCGGCTCCTGCGTCAACGTCTGCCCCTCCAAAAACAAGGCCCTTGAAATGGTCAAGCTCGATATCGGTATCGCCGAGAACAACGACAATTATAAATTCAGCCAAACCCTGCCCGCCGTGGAAACGGCGTTCAAGCCCGACACGATCAAGGGCAGTCAATTCCGCCGCCCCTACTTCGAGTTTTCGGGCGCGTGCGCGGGCTGCGGCGAAACGCCCTATATCAAGCTCGTCACCCAGCTGTTCGGTGACCGCATGGTCATCGCCAACGCGACGGGCTGCACCAGCATCTACGGCGGCTCCGCGCCGACCTGCCCGTACTCCAAGGACGAGCAGGGCCGCGGCCCCGCGTGGGCGAACAGCCTGTTCGAGGACAACGCCGAGTTCGGCTACGGCATGAACCTTGCCTATAAGCAACGCCGCGATAAAGTAGCCGCCGACGTGATCCGCGCGGTTGAGCTGGGCGTATCCCCCGCCTTAAAGGACGCTTTCAATCTGTGGCTCGAGCAGCGCGGCGACGCCGAGGGCAGCAAGCGCGGCGCGGCGGCGGTGCGGGCTTTGCTTGACGGCGAGATCAAAGCGGCCAAGGGCGAAATCAAAGACTTGTTGATCGCGATTAAACTGGCCGACGATTGCCTGATCAAAAAATCGATTTGGATTTTCGGCGGCGACGGTTGGGCCTACGATATCGGCTACGGCGGCCTCGACCACGTTTTGGCGATGAACGAGGACGTGAACGTTCTCGTTTTGGACACGGAAGTGTATTCCAACACGGGCGGCCAGTCCTCCAAATCCACGCCGACCGGCTCGATCGCCAAGTTCGCGGCCAGCGGCAAGCGCACAAAGAAAAAGGACCTCGGCATGATGGCGATGTCCTACGGGTATGTTTATGTCGCTCAAGTCGCGATCGGCGCGAACATGAACCAACTGTTAAAGGCGATGACCGAGGCCGAGGCGCATAAGGGCCCGTCCATAATCATCGCTTACGCGACCTGCATCAACCACGGCATTGATATGTCTAACGGTATCCTGACGACGCGCAAGGCGGTCGAGGCGGGCTATTGGCACCTCTACCGCTTCAACCCCGCTTTGAAAGAGCAGGGCAAGAATCCGTTCACGTTGGACTCCAAAGACCCGACGGCCAAGTACCGCGATTTCATCGGCGGCGAGATCCGTTACAACTCCCTCGCCAAGCAAGCCCCCGAAACCGCCGAGAAGCTGTTTACTCAGGCCGAGGAGGAGTCCCAAAACCGCTACGAATCCTACAAGAGAATGGCGCAGTAACGCGTTCCCGTTAACTCGTGCGGGGGAAACCTTTTATAAAAAGGTTTCCCCCGCACCCCTTTCTAAAAACTTTAACTATTTGCTTGTCATTAGACTTGTTGCGAAATGAAACGCGGAATTATAAGCTCGGGATTTTTGTGTATGTTTTTCGCAATAAGTCTATTCAGAGGAACGCCGTAGGGTCAGGGCAGCGTGCGTCGGCCCGCCTTTGTGTCATTCCGAGCGATAAGCGAAGAATCTCAACCTCTGCAAAAAGAGCCTTCCGAAAATCGGAAGGCTCTTTTTAACAGTTTTTAATATCTTGTAAAACGCGGTCAGCCGATAAATCCGATGACGACCCACGCGATGATAAAGAGCAACGCGAGAACCCAAAGAACAAACCAAAGCTTGGCGGCGCCGCGCGCGGCGCGGTAGCTGTAATAAACCGCCGTGATGATCGCCAAGATATACGCGATTTGCCTCAAGACGTTGATGATCTTTCCCAGCGTTTCACCCGAAACGTTGACGCCCGCCTTGCCGAGAACCCACACCGTCACCAAAATCGCCGACACGATACCGAGAGCAAGAACGATGCAATACGCCAACATTGCGAACAAGCCGCGTTCGGAAGAGGAACCTTTTTTTGCCATAACCTAAAACTCCTTTTTTCGGTCAATGCTCTGACCCTTACCATTATTATGATAAAGCGTTTTCCCTAAAAAGTCAAGCAAATTTTTAAAATTCATGCAATCGAAAAAAATTTTTAATTTAGGTATTGACAAAATTATTTTTTGTGGTATACTATATACAGTCGATCTAAACTGAACCGAATCGCTTAAAACTCCGACCGATTAAAGTCCGACCGAATTTTTTATGTTCATAAAAAATTCGCGTTTGGTCGGAGATTGCCGCGAAGCGAGCGTAAGACGAGGAAATCCGGCGTCGCCGATTTCCGAGTTAATAGCGAAGCGACATTGCCGATTAAAACTCCGACCGATTAAAGTCCGACCGAATTTTTTATGTTCATAAAAAATTCGCGTTTGGTCGGAGATTGCCGCGAAGCGAGCGTAAGGCGAGGAAATCCGGCGTCGCTGGTTTCCGAGTTAATAGCGAAGCGGAGCGGCATCCCTGCGGTGCGCGACAACTACGGTATAATTTTTACCTCAAAATCTTATACGGGAGCGCTTCCGATAAAGTCGTCTGTATGATGCCGGGCCTCAAACCCGGGCCTATGGTTTCCGGGTCAATCCGTCGGATTGTCAACAGTGGAAGGCAGATTACAAGCGCGGCGCACCCCCCTGCTTCACGCAGGTAAGGTTTGCCGTAACCGACACATGCGGGTATTTGAAACGAATCGTCCCCGGAGGGCAACTTCCGGGGACGTATTTTTTGAGTTTTAGGTATTGGGCTTTAGAGAAAACCTTGTTTTCCTGGAAAGGTTTCCCCCCGCCGTTTACAGCAAAGCCACGCTGACGGCGGCGTAATCGCCGATTTTTTCACCCAAGGCGGACGGCACGATTTTGCAACTCTTTAAATTGAGCGGCAAGGCTTCCCGCTCCAATACCTTCATCGCGTGCGGATAGATCAATTCATGCGAGCGCATATACACGCCGCCCGCGATAATGATTTCAGGATTTAGAAGATCGACCAGCACCGCCAAGCCCTTGCCGAAATGCTCCCCGCACACGCGGTACACGTCCGTTGCGTCGGCGTCGCCCGCTTTCGCAAGTTCGGCTAAATTTTTGGCCGTGATCTTGTCGATCTCCTCCGGCCTCGGGCAAAAGGACGCCGGTTTGCCCGCTTGCAATTTTTCCAAAGCGTATTGCTTGCCAAGTTCCCGAATGCCGCCGCCGCTGCAAAAACCCTCGAACGAGCCGGCTTTGCCGTACCCCACCGGCCCGAAGCTTTCCAAGCGGATATGCCCCGCCTCACCCGCGCCGTCGTTCGCTCCGCTGTACAAGCGGCCGTTCAGCACCATGCCGCAGCCCAAACCCGTGCCGAACGTCAGAAACAAGACGTTTTCATAGCCGCGCCCCGCGCCGAATTTGTACTCGGCGACCGCGCCCGCGTCCGCGTCGTTGCGCAGTTTTGCCGGTATCCCCGATTTTTGCGCGAGATACTCCGTCACGGACACGCCGTCCCAGCCCGGCAAATTGGGCGGCGACAATATCAGCCCGCGTTTGCTGTCCAGCGGCCCGCCGCACGACACCCCCGCCGCCTTGACCCGCCGGAAGGACAAGCCGTTCTTTTCTAAAAGCGCGCCCGCTTCTTGAATAAGCCGGTTCAAGACCTGTTCCCAAGTCCCCCGCGTCGGGAATTCCGCGCGGCCGAGAAAAGTAATTCCGCCCGGGGCGTTACTGCTGGAGGAGGATACTTTTTGTTCCCCGTCCGTGACCGCCGCGAACACGGCCGCGCATTTCGTGCCGCCTATATCGTATCCGACGACGTATGTTTTATCGTTCATATTTGTTTCGGGGGACTTTTTTCTCAAAAGGTTTCCCCGCGCCCCTTTTCAAAAATTTTAGTCTTTTTTGATGACCGTGCGCCGGACGTTTGCTTTTAAAATGTCTTGAAGCGGGAATTTGGCGTTGGCGATTATAACCTCTGTGCCGCACAGAACCGGCGCTTTGGCGTACTCCAATTTCGCTCGCGCGCCCGCGGCTCCCGCGCGGCTGGCGCCGCGGCAATTCGCCTGCGCACGCTCGATCGCCGCCAGGATTTCCCCGTCGCCTTTTCCCGCGATCCTTTCGATCAAGCTTTGGGGATCGTCGGGATCTCCGTAAATACCGTCCGCGCTCGTGAGGATAACCAGTGTTCTTGCGCCGACCAAGCAGGCGATCTGGCCCGCCGTTTCGTCGTTGTCCACAAGCTCGACCGCTTGCGCGCCCGCTTGCCGCAAGGATTGAATTTCCATTTTGCGCGTTTCCTCGAAGGACACCGCGTCGTTGTAATTGATAATGGGAATCGCGTTTTGCCGCGCGGCGCGCAACAGCAATGCCTTGATATGCTCGCGCTTGGCGGGGTCGTTGAAGTGCTGATGCTCGACCAGCACCTGCCGGAGACTGTACGCGGGCGACACGTACTGCCGGTACTTTTGCATTAAAATCGCCTGCCCTTGGCTCGCGTAGTCGGTTTTGATCTCGTCGGCGTCGCCCGTTAATTCCCGTCCCGAACGCTTGATGTAATCCAAACGCCCGATCTCCGTCGCGCCGCTCGTCACCCAGATCATGCCCGGCCGCAGCTCGCCCGCAAGGCGGTAAAGCAGCGCGTCGTCCGGCTCGCCCTTGCCCTTGTCGATCAGCGCCATGCTGCCGATCTTGCCCACCAATTCGACATTGAAGTTCATGATGATATTATTATACCACGGAGACAAACATTTGGCAAGACGGGGAAAACCTTTTTGCAAAAAGGTTTTCCCCGTGCCCCTTTTCAAAAACTTTCGGCCGTGCAAAAAAACGCCCCGCGTCATTCGCTAAGGGCGTTTCTTGCTTTTTTATCGGGTCGAAATCGGCGGTATTAAAGCAACTGCCGCGCCTGATCGCGCAACGGTTGCAGTTTAAGAGATATTTCCGCTTGGACTTTCTCCATTCGTTTTCTTTTTCTGTTCACTACAATCAGCATCGGAATCGAAATCGGCCACAAAATCGGTATGCACAACATAACCCAAAGAAGACATGTCATTGCCTTGGCGGTTTCCAAAGGCGGTAACGCCGCACGCTGCGTATCGTATTCCCTTTCCAAGCGGATGATCGCATCGTAATTTTGCATATCCCTGTCCCGCTGAAACATCAATTTTACGTATTTACTGCGGTTTTGATATGTATTTCCGCGCGAGCTGCTTAAATAGTTGTCCACCACCTCTTGCGTGCTTTGCAACAACCATCCGAAATCTTCGTATTTCGAGATCGTCGTTTGCTCAAACTGCGGTGCGACCTGTTCGCTTCTTGATTCCATTCTGGCCATACTTTGTTCCCTCCGGAATTTTTATAGATATATTATACTCTAATTAAAATTATAGATGCATATTTTATCTTATCCGAACGGAACTATAATCGTCCTCCATACAATCGCTTATGAATTCAGAAAATATAAAACAATACGACGGCCGTCTGGTCGGTGAACGGTTACGAGAGCTGCGCGCAGAAAAAAAGATCGGCCAAAACAAATTGGCGACCGACCTTGATTTGAGCAATGCAAGCATCAGTTATTGGGAGAACGGTTTACAGGAACCGAGCGCGTCCGCCCTCTTGAAATTAGCGCAATATTTCGGCGTCAGCGCGGACTATATTTTAGGCCTGTCGGATTATTAGAGCAATCCAAAAGCGCGCGACATTTATGTTTAAAATTTTATGAAATGCGGTAAGAACTTTGCAAACAAATGTTGACAAATCACCTGTAACATGATATCATATAAGTATCGTGAAAAACAAGTTGCGCGATCCTATACATGGTTTTATCGAGGTTTCGGATCAAGAATTAAAATTGATCGATACTTCGGAATTTCAGAGATTGCGCAGAATCAAGCAATTGGCTACGACTTATCTCGTTTATCATGGCGCGGAACATACGCGATTCGGGCATTCTCTTGGCGTAATGCATTTAGCAACCCAAGCGTTCGATTGCGCGTTGAACAATTACAAGCATCAAAATAAAAATAAAGATTTATTTGATAATCATACGCGCGAAGTTTATCGGCAAATCCTTCGACTCATCACCCTTTTGCACGATATTGGGCACGCCCCTTTTTCTCACGCATGGGAAATAAACGGTTTTAGTCATGAAGAGTTCACACGAAAAATCATATTAACCGATAGTATCAAAACGATTATCAACCAAATAGGAACTGAATATAAAGAAAAATATAAGAAATGTCAAACCGTCATAACCGCGGATTTGATCTCTCTATTCTTCTGTGAGGACGATACGCAAACGCTTAAAGCCAATGAATACAAATTTGCCGATTTCAAATTTATCAAAAGCTTTTTAAGTAGCGACTTGGATTGCGATAAGATGGATTACCTCTTACGGGATTCTCACTATTGCGGAGTGAATTATGGTAAATTCGATTTAAATCGGTTGTTAAATAGTCTTTCCGTTTGCACTATTAACGGGACTAAACAACTAGGATATTTAAAAAGCGGCTTGCAAGCCCTTGAAGAATTTGTGATGGCGAGATATTTTATGTTTATACAGGTTTATTTTCATAAAACTCGTAGATTCTTGGATATCTTGCTTTCAAAATGCACCTACTATCTATCGGAAAACGGTCATATCAATATGGCAAATATCGAAGAGTTTTTAAAATTAGACGACGCTACCGTTTGGAATAAAATTAGGGAAATAGCCGATCAATGCCCTTGGGCGAACGATTTGACAAATCGAACGATATTTGCACGTGTCTACGAAAGCGAAACTTTTAAAACCCTCGAAGGTATGAAACGGTTTATAATGGCAAAAGAGGAAATTCAACGCAAAAAAATCAGGGAAACTGATTATATTATTGACGAAGTACAAAAAATGCCGCATAGTTGGCCCGTTATCAACCCTTACGATGACGATAAAGGTTATGGCATTCCTATTCTCAATCAAAATAATGATCCCGAGAATATTGCCGCAGTTTCTATTGTTATAAAGCGCATGGGCGATGATCTCATATCAATCAAGCGAATCTATGTCCGAAAGACGCATGAGAAACTGATTACGGCAATACGGAAAAAATATCGTTTATAAATAGCGGGAACGAATAAAATAGATATAACAAGGAGAGAGAAAAAGGATTATGTTAAACGACGTTATGTATGTATTGAGAACGATTGAAGAAACGACTCAGGAGGCCCCTTGCAAAAAAAAGGTGCAAAAAATCGTTTATTTGATTGAGAATTCCGACGGCCATCTCGGTTATAAGTACGGTATCCATTTATATGGGCCTTATAGCGCCGCATTGGATCAAGAAATCACCCGCTTATTATGGAATGAGCAGCTCGAGATTATTTCTCCTAACGGCATGTCACATACTCTAAATAGAAAGGACAAAACGGAATTTTCTCTGTCAGATCATAATAAGAAAACCTCGATAGATAAGATTATTCAAAAATATGCGAAACAAACTCCTAGCGAATTAGAGTTGCTGACAACAACTCTTTATGTCATGCAAAATATTTCCATACAGGAATTCGATATCTTAAAATGGGTCAAAGAAATCAAAGGCACTAAATATTCCGACAAGGAAATTCAAGACGCCGCCAAAAAATTGAAAAACGATACCGATATTATAAAGCGGATTGCATAAATTTTAAGCGGCCGTCCAAATTTCCTCGCCTTGTTTTTTCAAGTCCAGCTCCTCGCGCGCGAGCCTTTCAAGGTATTCGGGGCTGTTTAAATAATCGAGCGTCCTTTGATTTTCCTCGATTTGCCGTTCGGCGGCGATATTCGCGGCTTCCGACGCTTTCGCGCGCGAGGACAGCGAACCGATCCGCACCCAATTGACGATCAGCGCGACCAACAGCATAAACAGCAAGCCCGCTAACCCCGCGATCCAAACCTGCGCCCTATTGTTCAATTTTGCTTTCATGTTTTCTTGTTCTTTCCCTTTTATATTACTAAAAATTTTTGAAAGGGGTTTGCGGGGAAAACCTTTTACAAAAAGTTTTCCCCACGCCCTTTTCAAAAACTTACAACTTTATTTCAGCAATCGTCGGAACACCTTGACCTTCCGCAACGCCCGATAGACCTTGATTAAACAATTATACACCCAATTTGTACATTTTGCAACTAAAAATCCCAAAGTTAATCTTTCGACGCAAAAGCCCGCCGCGAACGCGAATATCGAATACAGCCGCACGTCGCCGTCGTCGGCCAATCGGATGCCCCCGATGAGCAGCAAAGCGGCGGCCGCGAAGAATACCAGATCGACGGCAAACGAAACGGCAAGCCGGAATTTCCCGCAAAACCGCAGGATATATCCGGCCTCGTACACGACGCCGATACCCGCCCCGAACGCTAAACAAATCAGGAATGCGATCCCCTGTCCTTTTGTATTGATTGGCATTAACATATCTTTTAAGAAAAAATAAAAGCTTCTGCTATTTGGGAGTGTACAAACCGCACTGACGGAGCGAAACGCCTAAAAATCTTTTTGGCTCTTTTGGGACTAAAACCGCCGAAAATGCTCGACCGTAGCGGTGCTGCGGTTTGCGCTTTTTGACAATTTTATTCTCAAAAATATCCCGAAAACATTTTTTCAGTGCGAATTGTCCACTCCTTGCTATTCGGGCTTGTTGACAAAGTTTCTTTACTTCTTCAACGGCTTATTTTTGCTCAAAAACCGCTCGCTGAAATTCTTAATTTTACTTTGTCAACAATCCCTATTTGAACATACGCTTGAAAAGGCCTTTACCGCCCGCGCCGTCGCCGCCGGTGTATTGCAGCTTATTGACCGTTCCTTCGATCACCAACATTCCTTCCTCGGCGTTGTATTTGGCGATATGCATTCCCGCGCCCTCGATTCTTAAGCCACCCGCGCTCGTCATGATTTGCGCGGCGGGCTCGGTCATGCTGATCACCTCTTCCACGCCGGTCAATATCGCCCTGTTCCGCATATCCAATTGCAAACTGTGCGGCTTTTTCACTTTGTTTTCCGTCGCCATTTTCCGCTCCTTCTATTTTAATTAAAATTTTGTAAAAGAGGCGCGGGGGAAACTTTTTTATAAAAAAAGTTTCCCCCGCAATCCCCCTTCTAAAAAGTTCAATATAAATCGGCAATATAAATCTTGCCCTCGATCCACGACTTGAAAAATCCCCCCAAGTCCTTGCCCGACGCGCCCTCGAACGCGCCGATCAAATGGGGCGCGGACACATTGGTGAATTTATATTTGTCATAGTATTTCTTTAACCCCCGAAAAAACGCGTCGTCGCCTACGGTGGTGCGCAGGTTGTCGAACAACAGCTCGCCCTTGACATAGGTCATATAGACGTATTCGTACTCGTCCTTATAGGCGTTGGTCGAACGGTTCATGCTGGTGTCGATCTGGCCGGTCAGGTTTTGATAGATATCGACGTACAGCAGATAGCTTTTCAACGCTTCCATGATTCGATCGGACTTCTTGATATTATAGCCCTCGTTCCTTTCGAAAAATAGCGTCGTGCTGTAATCGGCAAGGCCCTCGTCCAACCACGCTTCCTTGACCTCGTTGTTGCCGACAAGGCCGTACCACCATTGATGGGCGATTTCGTGCACGATCACCTCTTGAAAATAATCGGCGCTCACGGCGTCGGAAATATAAACAAGGTTAGGGTACTCCATACCGCCCTGCAAAAAGGCGGTTTTGACGACGGCCAGCGTCTTATACGGGTACTTGCCGAACAGCTCGTTAAAGGTTTTCAGGGCGTCCGCGGAGGTTTTGAGCGACCGCGCGGGATCGGCGTCCTTGTAATAGTAATAGGTCACGAGGGTATCGCCGACCTGCTCCGCCTTGGTTTCAAATTGACTGCTCATGACGATCGCGAAGTCCCGCACGGCCGACGCCTTGATTTTGTAAAAGCGGAAATTGTTTTCTTCTTTGACAACCTGCAAATTGCCGGTGGCGGCGACCTTCAAATCGGCGGCGGCTTTCAAATCGATCTCATAGTTGGCGATATCGGAATAGAAGCAATCTCCGTTGTTGTAGTAAGGATCCGTGACATACGCGCCGTTCTCATAGACGCACGCGACGGGATACCAATTCCCCAAATTGACGGTCACATCGTTATAGCCCAACCGGTGATTGATCTTCGCCAGCTTCAATTTGAATTTGCATTCCAACGTATAGCGCGCCGTCGGATACAGCTGGGCGGGAAAGGTCACGCGCAGGATATTTTTGTCCTCGCCCTCCACGGCGGCCTGCGCGGCTTTGCCGTTCAAAAGAATATCGGTGACGCCGATGTCGCCGTAGCCGATTCCCGACGGATACGCCTTGTCAATTTGGCTTTGGCGCACGGGCGGATATTTGGCCCCCTGCCGGTAGGCGTTGGGGTACAAATGCAATTTCAGCTCGGTCAGCGGAATCTCCGTGTTATTGATATAGGACAGCTTATAATTCGCGTTGATCTCGTGCGCCGCGCTGTCATAGCTTGCGTCTATCGTGTATTGATTGACGTTTTTCTCGTGTTTGGCGATTTCGCCGCCCGCGCACGCGAACGCCGATAAAGCGACCGCCGCCAGCATCAGCGCGGCAAGCGCGACTTTTATCCGTCTTTTCATTCTTTTGCCCCCTTATAGGTAACGGGTATCGGGTAATGGGATAAATACCGCATCCGATTGTACCTCACATAAATATACGCATTGAAACGACGGATTATGAAAAACGGCATGCTTTCTTTCGAAAAGAAAGCCGCAACGAGAGACCTACTTTCTTTTTATGCAGAAAGAAATCATAAAGAGAGCCCCTCCTTTCTTTTATACTAGAAAAACGCCGAGAAAAATTTGGGGGAGGTTGCGATTCCTCCCCCAAATCCCCTCTAAACGCATAAGGTCGATTTACTTTACGGAAGCCACCGTTCGAACATCTTGCCTGTCATTCTGAACGCCTTTGCGTCATTCTGAACGAAGTGAAGAATCCCAACCGCTATATTCTCAAAACACCCCGCCGTCTTTGTCTGTCATTCAGAGGACGCGTTAGCGTCCGTGGAATCCCAACCTCTGAAAATTTCCCCTCTTTCGGAGGGGTAGCCGCGCAGCGGACGGGGTGGCTGCGTGTCGAGCGGCGACTTTTAGCCGTAACCCGTAGAGGCTGATAGCAAGCAACCGCGTTAATGCCTTCCGCCGCCGCCGCTGCCGTGAGACACGCCCGACGAGGACAAGCCCGATCGGGACGCGGCCGCGGACGAGGAACGCAGCGCGCGGGAAACGCCCGAAAAGGCCGCGATCGAGCCGAACCGCCGCAGGTGACGCACCGTGCCGTATCCGTCCGCACCGAATTCCGACGGATAGCGGACGCACAGGGCCTTATTAACCTTGTCGGCGACGCCGAACGCCGTCGCGTAGACCAAATATTCCTCCCATTGACCGAACTGCGGCATTTCGGCTTCCTTAATCGCGGGCAAGCCGTTCAAAAAATTGTACAGCCCCGCGGCCTCCGCCGCCGCGTCCGCGCCGCTCTGCGTCAACACGTATTTGTGTCCGCCGCTCAAAAAACCGATGCCCGTGATAATCGTACCCCACAGCAAAACCATCGGAAACAGCCACGCGAACCCGTAGGGCGTCGTCGTGTACGCCGCGCACAGGAAGCAAGCGGCGATCCCGACGATAATGCCGACCGGCATCAGAAAAGCGTTGAACCACCGTGTCAGCGCGCCGACGGGACGAAAAAAACCGCTTCGCTCGCATTCCTTGTCGCACGCCCGTTCCCCCTCGTGTCTGAACCGTGTGAGCGGCGCATAGCCGACCGCATACGGGGGAAACACCGACGTGAGCGGCAACAGGCACGCCGAATCGAGGCCGCTTGCGATGAACAGCCGCAATACCTCTTCCTCGTAGGGCGGCAGCGGCGACGCGTTCCATACGGCGACGCCCGTCTGCAACGCAGCTTTTAAGTTTTTGAACGTCGGCGCGGGCAGGCTTTCACCTGTCGTAAAGCCGATATTGTCCTGCGTCCAGCCACCGCCCGCGCAAAGCATCTCGACCTTGAGAAAGCCCTTTCGGCATAAGCTCATCACCGCCGCTTCGAGCAGGCGCGGCGCGGCGCCCGTCTTGCATTGCAATAAAACGCCCGCGACCGTCGGCCCGAATTTGGGCAGCTTGCTGTAATATTTATGGACGGCGGCGGGCTTGTACGGCACGCGCAGGCGGCGTTTGACGTAAAGAACCAAACAGCAGAGCAGAACTGCCGTTAAGCCCGCCAGCGCGATATCGACGGTCGTTTCCGTGCGCGCCCTCCGCGCCGCGAGCTCGTCCGCGTGCTCCCAATCCCATTCCTCCTGCAAAATCGACCGATAGGTATAATCCTTGCGGACATTTGTCGCGTCGGGGAAAAGGCCGAGCGCCTCCGCACCCGCCGCCGCACGCAGCTCCAAAAAGCCCAAATCGTTATTGACGGAGGCCCTCGGCCTGTCCGCGTGCAACTTGACGGAATCCCCCGTTTTCGTCACGGCGGCGTCGGGCTGGTTGTGCGCAAAATACCGAAAGGATTCCATGTCCGTCATGCCCGACGGGAAAATCAGCTCGGCGTCATATTCTTGAATATACCCGATCGCGCCGCCCGTGAACAGTATCATGTCCAACTGAACGGCGTCCTGAAAAACGTCGAGAACGTTTTTATAGATATATTCGATTTTGTAAACGGGCTTCGCTTGCGTGAAATTGACGAACCAGCGCAATTCCTTATAGGTCTTGGATGCGGCGTCGGCATAGTCCCACAGGCCTTCCGTCCGATTGGCGATCCCTTGGGAACTCGCGCGCGCAAACTCGGCGGGATTCGCGGAATCCGTGATATCCGTGACCTTAAAGGTCTCGGCGTCGGGCAGGATGCCGCGTTTATTGTCCTCGACGGAATAGCCGAACTCGCGGTACAGCTCGCGGAACGGCCGCCTGTTCGCGTCGTAAATATCGAAATGCAGAATCTCGATGACGGCGAGATCGCCGTTTCCCCTTAAGCTTCCCTTATAATCGACCTTGACGATATCGGCGTAGCTGCGCGAATCGTGATTGTATTGATAATAGCGGCCGATTTTCTCCGTCCGCGGCTCATAGACGACGCCGTATGACATTCCCAAAATCATTCCGGTGAACCAAACCAACAAAAAGCCGATTAAAAATATTTTGATACTTTTAGGCATTATATAAAAATTATATCATATTTATATCTGAAAAGCAAGAGCCGAACTTTCTTTACGCGCTTCGCTTCGCTCCTACTCGGAATCCTAACGGATTCCTCGTTTGACCGATTGCTTCGCGCTCCTTCCGACCAAACGCGAATTTTTGACTTCGCAGAAATTCGGTCGGATTTAAATAGGACTTAAATCGGTTTTTACTTTCAAAACGGTTCGCCGTCTTGTATCATTCAGAGGGACGCCGTAGGGTCAGGGCAACGTACGTCGGCCCGCCGTGGAATTTCATCCGCTTATCCCTTGAATGCGTCAAGATTGTTTTTCGTACTCATCAGTTCCTTGTACGCCTTGAAAAATTGCGTCGCCCGCTCTAATTCCTCCTCATTCAGCGACAGCTTTTTCAGTAAATCCAACAACACCGCCCGTAGCGTCGGCAATAAATCCTTATCCTCTATTTTTTCGCCGTTCATATCCGTTACACCTCTTTAAGCCATTTGTTAATAATTATATATAAATATGATAATACTGTCAAGAGGCAATTATTACTATTGTTATAATTTCAATAGTACAATAGTAATAATTCTATGATCGTGGGATTAGCGGAAAAGATAAAAGCGTTGCGTACGGAAAACGGGCTTACGCAAAAGGAATTAGAACGAGGCATCGGTTACTCGCAATCGGCTATTGCGCATTGGGAAAGCGGAGATAAAGACCTTTCGGCCAGCGCGATTACCGCTTTGGTGGCTTATTTTAACGTGTCGGCCGATTATTTGCTTGGGCTGAAAAACGACGACGGTTCATTCACGCCCCCGCCGGAAACCGATCCGAATATGACGAGATTGGGGCACAGGCTTTTAGCGGAATTGCGCACGCTTACACACCGCGAACAAGAGCAGATTTTAATTTTCATTCGGGCATTAAAAGCGAAATAGTTGCCTCGTCGCGACGTAATAAAGGAAGATCGAATTCATCGATGCAGATTTAGCCGAGCGATTAGAAGAATTGCGAGAAAAGAAAAGTTTAAGCTATCTCAAATTAGCGAAAGAACTCGGCGTCAGCCCAAGCATGGTTTTTGATTGGGAAAAAGGAATTACAGAACCAACGGCCACAAACTTAAGAGAATTAGCTTTGTTTTTCAACGTAACAACCGATTATCTTTTGGGACTTACAGATTAAAGCCCGCCCCCCCCCGCAGGAAGATAATTTTTAAGCGAAGTTGCGCTTCCACGGCAGGCCGACGCACGTTGCCCTGACCCTACGACATCCAATGACAACAAATTTGGACGGCGGGACGTTTTGAAAATCATAACCGATTAGAGATGATAAAGTAAAACCTTTTGAAGTCCGATCGAATTTTTGCGCAATCAAAGATTCGCGTTTGGTCGGAGAAGCGCGGAGCGAGCGATCAAACGAGGAATCCGAACAGGATTCCGAAGTCAGAGCGCAGCGCAACGCATAGGTGAAAGTTTTCAAAAGGGGGGCGCGGAGGGGGGAACTTTTTGTAAAAAGTCTCTCCTCGCGACAAATTTTAAAGCTTTATTTTATTTAATTAAATAAACAACCTATCGCAGAAGCGATACAACCCAACCTGATTCGCGGTGATAGAAATCTGCGCGGGATGATAATCCTCCGCGTTTAACTCGTCTTTCAAAAAAGCGAAAGCCGTGAGTTCCGCGATGACGTTCTCGTTCCCGACACGGACGGCGACGCGATCGAATTCGACCGTTTCTTCCTTGCTGCCGTCGTCCGCGTATTTAAAGGTCATCGTCTGCGTTTCGGCGTAGCGCACAAGGATAAAATATTCGCTCTTCTCGGCGTCGTGGGACAGACCCGTCACGTCGGAGGGCTTCACGCTCTTATCGAATTTGGCGCGGGGGCCGCCCACGCCTTCGAGCACGCCGCGCAACGCGGAATAACCCGTCAGATTGCGGTATTCGCGGATCATGTCGTCATAGTTGGCGCGCGTGGAATTGACCGCCTTGCTGTCGGCCGTCTCATCTACGCCCAAAGCGAACCCCGTTTTGGCTATCTGAAAGCTGTCCGGCTTGTCCGCGGGATTGACGCCCGTATTAACGGGGACAAGACCCAGGATGAGCGCGGCAATTCCCAAAGCCGCCAAAAAGCCGATGCAAATATACAGGGACAGCCAATATGCGCTGATTCTTTTCTTTCTCGTCGTTTTCGCCATTTTATGTCGTTCCTCTTCCTTAATTTTTCAGTCTCCGCTCAATACCTTTTTTACGTCGTCCGCGTAAATCGTTTCCTTTTCTATGAGCAGCCGCGCCATGCGGTCCAAAGCGTCCTTTCTTTCGGTCAAGATATCGGTCGCGCGCTTGTGGTTGTGCTCGATGATCTTGCGGATTTCGGCGTCGATTTGCGCCGCCACCTTTTCACTGTACGTATGCGTACTCTGATAATCGCGGCCCAAAAAGACCTCCTGCCCGCCGCCCAAATAGACGGGGCCGATCTCGCCGCTCATGCCGAATTCGGTAACCATGCTTTTGGCAAGCTCGGTCGCGTGCTTGATATCCTGCGACGCGCCCGTGCTGATATCGTGAATCACCAATTCCTCGGCCGTGCGGCCGCCCATCAGCATCGCAATCTCGTCGTTGAGCATGTTGCGCGTGTGGTGGTTGTCGTCCCTGTGCGGCGGCGTCAAAGTATACCCCGCCGCCATACCGCGCGCGATAATACTGACCTCCTGCACCTTAGGCGCGTCGGGCAGGGACTCCGCCAAAATCGCGTGGCCCGCCTCGTGGTACGCCGTGATCCGTTTATCGAACTCGGTCACGACGCGGCTCTTTTTGGCGGGGCCCATCATGACCTTGTTGATTCCCTCTTTGACATCCGGCATGGTGATCGTCTTGCGCCCCGACCGCGCCGCCAAAATCGCGGCCTCGTTTAACAGGTTCTCGATATCCGCGCCGGTAAAACCGATCGTCATGCGCGCCAAATTCTTATAGTCGATTTCGGGGCTCATCGGCTTGTTACGCGCGTGGACCTTTAGAATCAGTTCGCGGCCGCGCACGTCGGGCACGTGAACGTAGATTTGGCGGTCGAATCGGCCCGGACGCAGCAGCGCGGGATCCAAAATATCGGCGCGGTTGGTCGCCGCCATGATGATGATACCCTCGTTAGTCTCGAAGCCGTCCATTTGAACGAGCAGCTGATTTAAGGTCTGCTCGCGCTCGTCGTGTCCGCCGCCCAAGCCCGTGCCGCGCTGACGGCCCACCGCGTCGATCTCGTCGATGAACACGATACAGGGCATGTGCTTTTTGGCTTGGTCGAACAGGTCGCGCACGCGGGACGCGCCCACGCCGACGAACATCTCCACGAAATCGCTGCCGCTGATCGAAAAGAACGGCACGTTGGCTTCGCCCGCGACCGCTTTCGCGAACAAGGTCTTGCCGGTGCCGGGAGGGCCGACGAGCAATACTCCCTTGGGAATACGTGCGCCGAGGTCGGAAAATTTCTGCGGGCTCTTTAAAAATTCGACGATTTCGGCCAGCTCTTCCTTTTCTTCATCCGCGCCCGCCACGTCGTTAAATTTGACCTTGATATTGTCGTTTAACCGCGCCTTGGAACGGCTGAACGAAATAGCCTGCTTGTTGCTGCCGTTCATCGCGCGGAAGATCAGCAAAATGCCGCCGACGCTGACCAACACCAAAATGATGATGGGCAGGTAATCGAGGAAAGAACGCGCGTTGAGATCGTTCATGTCGAGAGTGACGGTATATCCTGCTTTCAAATTCCAGCCGTACTCGCCTGCGCCGATCAAAGGCGTCGTTTTAGCCGCTTCGGGATCGGGGTTGGATATAAGTCGCTCCCCCCAATAATAAAGCGGGGCGCGCGGGTCATCCTTGCCTTCCGGGGTTTTGATCAATTCGATCGGGTTGCCGTTGGCGTCCAGCCCCGCGTTGAATTTGCGGATCAGATCCGTCACGTCGTAGCGCGAACTGACGTTGACCGTGTACGTGTACTGCCTCCTCTGTTCCTTGTTGGGGTTTTCCTGGGAGTCCTCCAAGGTCAAGACCTGCGCATAGTAAGCCGTCACATACACCGACTTGACCTTGCCGCCGAAAAGCTCGGCCTCAAATTTACTCTGCGCGACCGGTTGCGGCGCGGTCAAGCTGATGATGAGGACGATGGTCAGGACGACGAAAACCACGAACGCCGCGGCCGATATCAATCTTTTTGTGCTCGTTTTCATTTATGATCCCGTTGAAGTTAGTATATCAAATATTGTAGACTGATATTTTAACATAAATATGACGATATTGCAAACGTTTCAGCGCGTCATAGATAGTTTATGCGGTTTTTTCCATTCAATGCAGTCCGCGGCGGCGACGGCGATCAACTCGGCCAACCTTAAAACGAAGTGAAGGCGCGTGGCGACAAGCTGTTCCCGCGCGGGGAAATCCGTGCTGCCCACCACGGCGGTGATTCCCACGTCGCCGATTTCGGGCAGATTTTTATCCACTGCCGCGCCCGGCTTGATCGCGCCGCGCCGCACGCGGATCGCACCCACGTCGCCGCTTCCGCCGAGGGCCGCGTCCACCGCGACCACCTTCCGCCCCGGATGCGCATTCAAAATAAAGCCGCGGCTTTCTTCCAAATTCAGCGCGGTGATCGGGCATTCCAACGTGCCGTACACATACGTCCCGATATTGTGTCTCGTGACCAACAGGTGACCGACGAGCGGCCCCAAGCAATCGCCTGTCACGCGGTCGCTGCCGATGCACACGAAAATCGGAGCGTTGCGCGCGCTCCCCAAAAGAGCGGCGAGCCGCTTCGACATTTCGCCGCGCGCGTTCCCGTCATAGATACTGAACGTGTCGTTCCGCATAGCTTAAAAAGGATCGACGCAAAACGAGGATTTTATACAACTCATGATAAGGTTGGGATTCCGCGGCGGGCCGACGCACGCTGTCGGCCCCTACAGCGTCCCTCCGAATGACCTGCAAAGGCGGCGGGCCGTTTTCGAATATCGGTTAGGCGCAAAAAGTGATTCCGCGAAATCGGGGTTTCCCTGATTTCGCGCCCTTAATGGAAACCGCGTACGGGCGCGACTGCGGCCTGCTTTGACGGGCATGGGAGCGGAATAGCGGTTTTCAACAGAGGGGTATATGGGGGGCACGAGCGAATCGACGCCGAACCGCTATCCTGACCGGCCAAGGAGTGAGCGAAGTCCTCCCCCCCGTAAGATAATACATTAGATTAGAATTTCATTAGAAATATAAAAAACACTTGCCTAACACACATAAAATAGGCTATAATGATAATCATCATGGAAATGTATTTGATTATCGATCTTGTCATCGTGGCGCTCATCGTGATCGGCGCGCTCATCGGTTTGATGCGGGGCTTCTTTAAGACCCTGCTCAGCTTCTTCGGCGTTTTGGTGTCGATGCTGATTTCGATTTGGCTCGCGTCCTATTTGGCCGCCGCGCTGATGCCCGTTTCCTTCGTCGCGAAGATATTCGGCGGGGACGGCTCGTTGACGCTGATCATCTCGGCCTCCGTCGAGAAAATCAATCCCGGAATCTTCGGCGTGCCCGCCAATCAGTTGACCGGAACGTTGGCCGCCGCGCTGACCGAGAGCATGAAGTTGCCGCAAGCGATCGCCGACATTATTGTCAGCGCGGCGAACGGTTTGAACCTGATGCAGTCGGAGTTGCCGCTCAGTTTGATCATCGGGCAGGCCTTGTCCGGCGCGATTTTGTGGTTGGTTTGCGCGTTCTTGCTGTTCCTCGTCTTGCGCATCGTCATGCACCTCTTAAAGAAGTTCTTCAAATTCCTGACCAAAAACAAGCATATTCGCAAGGTCGACCGGTTTTTCGGTTTCCTGTTGGGCGCGGTCAAGGGTTTCCTGACGGTCATCATTCTGTTCGGCTTGATGTCCTTTGTGATCGGCATGGACTTCATGAAGGATTTCAAAGCGAACCTCGATCAAACGACGATCGGGCGGCCCGTCAGCGACACGATATTTAAATGGGTCGGCGACCGGATCAATTTGGAAAAGCTGTTAGGGGAAGCCCTCAAAGACAAAATCGGCAAGGTTTCGCTGACGAACGGCGAAGCGCAAAATGTTCTGATCGAATTGCAAAAGCCCGACTTTGACGCCCATCCCGCCTCGGATTTCAGCGGAATCTCCATTCCCGTACTCAACCAAAATCTGAACGAGCTGTACGAAACCGAAACAAAATTGCACAACGCCATTTGCGGCGTGATCTCCCTCGGAGTCGGCAACGCGACGATCAAGGAGGACTACGACGCGAAATTAAACGCAGCCGAAGAAATCACCGCTAAATATGCGGAGCTGTACGACAAACTCGGTCAGTATAGGACAGCCGAAAGCGGTTTCCCCGAAGGTATTGCGCAAGAAGCAAGAGATCTTGTGTTAGTCCCTCTCGCGGCCGAGATGTCCGGAATTCTCAACGATATCGGCGGCCTATACCAAAATCATTTCGTCTCGTTGCTCGACGGCGTTGCGAATTAAAGCAAGAACCGACATTGCGAATCCCCCTCCCTCGGAGGGGGATTTTTTTATCTATAAACGCGGAAAATAGATTCAGTTTTCAAGGTACGGTGAAGCGGTTTCTTACGGAAGCATTAGATAGTGTGGACGCGAGAGGGCAACGAGGAGATTGTAGATGATTTTTGCGTTATGCAAGGCATTTTTCCAAAGACGTAGCAGCGCTACGACGAGGAAAAATAACACAGCAGAACACAAAAAGCACCAAAATATCCCGTTGAAATCCTGTGCCCACACTATCCAAATAAGAGTGTACAAGAAGACCGCACGTTGCCTGAACGACAGTTCAGCCCGAATTAAGCCCGCGTTGAAACGGTCGGAATACGGATGAGGTTGCGACGGCGGGCCGACGCACGCTGTCGGCCCCTACG